>NZ_PJIW01000003.1:0-283031 GCF_002929755.1 Arthrobacter sp. 4R501
TACTCCAGCCGAGCGTCTACGTGATTTACTACTAACCACCTAACCAACAGGTGTTGCAACGATCCCCAGAATCCAAGATCACGTTGCTGGCCCGGCCCTTTCTTAATACGTTCAGATCGCGTCAATCGGTGACGCTATGACCTCGGTGGGAGGCCGTGACCGCCGCTGGGGTCAGGCGCTGCGCCGTTCGCCACGGCGTTCGCGCAGGATGGTCAGCCGGTCCTCGAGGATCTGCTCCAGCTCCGGAAGGGAACGGCGCTCCAGGAGCATGTCCCAGTGCGTACGGACAGCCTTTTCGTTGCTGGTGTCCGGACGTTCGCCATCAACGAGGAGCGCTTCCTTACCCGTCTTGGAAACCCACACAGGAGGAATTTCAGCCTCTGAAGAGAACGTTACGAAGACCTGCTCGCCGTCCTCGCACCGGTATTCGACGCGCTGGCGCGGGGCCGGCTCAACGCCGGACTCGGTCTCCATGCTCTGCGCGCCAAGGCGCATACCCCGCAGGCTGCGATCGCTCATGTTTTCTCCCTCTGGTCGGTTCGCGGAGCAGGACTCCACGCAAGCCGGAACGGCATAACCGCCCCGGACTACTGTGTGCACTGTGCTGCATCATAAGATTCAACGCATTGCGAAGCTTTCTTGTTCCAGCGGATCTGGTCCGACCGGACAAATACTCAATTATACCGGCGTGGGGCCTAGCCGCAAAACGGGAGGGGACCCGCGACCAAGCGCGAATCCCCTCCCGGCCCGTGTAAGGCGATCCGTGTCAGGACCCAGGCTGTTTAGCGGGTTCCTCGTCGAACAGCCCGCCGCCGCCCGCGGTCGGATCAGGATTGGTACCGCCGAGCGCCTGGCCGATGCCCTTGAGTGCCTCGCCAATTTCGCTGGGAATGATCCACAGCTTGTTTGATGATCCCTCTGCTATTTTCGGAAGCGTCTGCAGGTACTGGTACGCGAGGAGCTTCTGGTCGGGGTTTCCCTTGTGGATGGCGTCGAAGACCTTCTGGATGGCCTGTGCCTCACCGTCTGCGCGGAGGATGGCTGCCTTCGCGTCGCCCTCAGCCGCAAGGATCGAGGCCTGCCGCTGGCCCTCAGCCGTGAGGATGGCGGACTGCTTGGTGCCTTCGGCCGTGAGGATCGCAGCGCGGCGGTCTCGCTCGGCCCGCATCTGCTTCTCCATCGAGTCCTGGATCGAGTGGGGCGGATCAATGGCCTTGAGCTCCACGCGCGAGACCCGGATGCCCCAGCGACCGGTTGCCTCGTCCAGGACACCGCGCAGCTGGCCGTTGATCTGGTCGCGGGATGTGAGCGCCTCTTCCAGGTTCAGGCCGCCCACAACGTTACGCAGTGTGGTAGTGGTGAGTTGCTCCACGGCCTGGATGTAATTGGCAATCTCATAGGTGGCGGCGCGCGGATCAGTGACCTGGAAGTACACCACAGTGTCGATGGACACCACCAGGTTGTCTTCGGTGATGACAGGCTGCGGTGGAAAGGACACCACCTGCTCCCTCAGGTCCAGGAGCGGCAGGAGCCGGTCCACAAACGGGATCAAGATGGTGAGTCCCGGGTTCAGGGTCCGCTGGTACTTGCCGAGCCGTTCAACGACGCCGGCCCTCGCCTGCGGGATAATCCGCACTGAGCGGACCAAGACAATGATCACGAACACGATCAGGACCACCAGCACAATGGCCAGGGCGGCTCCTCCTGCGTTATCCATACGACTCCTATTCCCCAATTGTTAGGCTGTACTTAGGACTGAGTGGCCTGCTCCGGCTGGGCGGAAACAACAGCCGTGGCCCCGTCGATGGCGGACACTACTGCCTTCTGGCCGGCAGGCAGGACGCCGCCGGAGGACCGGGCGCTCCAGACATCGCCCCCGATCTTGACGAGGCCGCCGGTGGAGCTGACTGCTTCCATCACGAGGGCCTGCTCGCCGATGAGCCGGTCAATGTTGGTGCGCTGGTCGGCGGGCCCCTTTTTCAGGTGGCTTAGTGCCACCGGGCGGACAAAGGCGATCATCAGCAGTGAGACGACGCAGAACACCACAATCTGCAGCCACAGGTCAGCGCCGGCAAAATCTGCGACGAGCGCGGCAAGTGTTCCGCCGCCGAGCATAATGAAGAACAGGTCAAGGGTGATCATTTCGATCACTGCGAATGCGAGGAAGGCGGTGAGCCACAGGGCCCACCAGTTTTCGCCGAGCCATTCAAACATTCCGTCCCCCTTGACCATCCGGTAGCTGTCTATTTATCCTAGTCCGCCGGAAAGCAGGACGGCAGGTTGCGTGAAGGGCAGCGGTTGAACGTGGCCAAGTCGTTACGGCGCGGACCGCACTGTACGGAAGACCGTGATCCGGAATCGTGCCTCCACCTGGGTTGACTCCCCGCCGCTCCCGATTTTGGCCGCAATGGCCGTGCGGTCCAGGTGGTGCCCGGCCGGACCCATAAAGGCCAGGTCAGCAAGCTCCCCGGGCGTTAGCATCATCAGGATATCCAGGTCCCGGGTGGACTCGGCGGCGAAGTGCGGCGAGAGGGAATCTGCCAGCCGCGCGTCCTTGTCATCCTCGATGGACAGCATCCCCGCCTGGGCGGCAACGGCGGCCAGGTGTCCGGCGCGCGGCGTCACCACCACCAGCCTTCCGCCGGGGCGGAGCACCCTGGCGAATTCGGCGGCGTTTCGGGGAGCAAAGATCACCGTGATGGCGTCGACGGCGGCGTCGGCCACCGGGAGCGGCTGCCACACATCGCAGGCAAGGCTGACGGCCTCGGGGTTGAGGCGCGCGGCGCGGCGGAGCGCGAACTTGGAGATGTCGAGCGCGACGGCGGCGCAACTGGCGGTGCGCCGCTGCACCTCATCCAGCACCACCCTGAGATAGTGGCCGGTCCCCGTACCCGAATCGAGGACCGTGAACGGTTCGCCCGGGGTTATCCCGGGCACAACGGCGGCCGCGACGGCGTCTGCCAGGGGGCGGTAATGCCCGCCGTCGAGGAAAGCGAACCGGGCCGCCACCATCTCTGCGGTGTCGGCTTCAAAGACTGTCCCCTTACCCACCAGCAGGTTGAAATAGCCCTGTTTCGCCGCGTCGAAGCCGTGCCCGGATCCGCAGACCAGGGCCTTGCGGGCCGCGTCACCCGGCCCGACCCGGACATTCAGTGCGGCGCCGCACACGGGGCAGCGCAGCGGAGGGCGAGGGCTTGATGGCATACGGACCATCTTAGGGCGGGGAGCGGGCCGGCGCGGAGCCCGCGCGAGTGGCCCGGCCGCATGTTCGCGTGGGGGAAAGCCGCACGTTAGGCTCACGTGGGTGAAGCCAGAACACCTCCCGCTGCTCAATTCCGTCTCCGCGCCGGCCGTTCACCCGGACGGCAGCCGCGCTGTTGTGTCGGTGACCAGGCCGGATTTCACTGCTGATTCCTACGTGGGCCAGCTGTGGAACATCCCGTTGAACCAGGAGCAGCTGCCGCGGCGAATAACCAGGGGCTTCCGGGACACCGTCCCTGCCTTCTCTCCTGATGGGCTGGGCCTCGCCTTCCTCCGGACGGGCGGACCGTCGTCGAAAGCGCAGCTCGTCGTGGTGGAGGCCGGCGGCGGTGAACCCCAGGTCATTACCGACAGGCTGCTCGGAGTGGAATCCTTCGCCTGGTCTCCTGATTCGCGCCGGATAGTCTTCAGCTCCCGCGAGCCCGAGACCGGACGGTACGGCAGCAGCGAAGCCATCACCGCAGAGGCGGAGGCCCCACGGCTGATCTCCTCCTACCAGTACAGGCTGAACAGCGTTGGCTACACGCGCGACAAGCCGCGGCAGCTGTTCATCGTGGACGTCCCGGAACTCGGCAGCGAACCGCTGGCACCGCCTGCGGCTCCGTCGCTGCCGGAAGCCCGGCAGCTGGCGTCGCTCGCCACGGACGCCAGCTCCGGAGTTTTCAGTGCAGACGGATCAGCCGTCTACTTTGTGGCAGCACCGCCGGAGAACGATGACGACTTGGCCACCTCGATCTACAGGGTGCCGGTCACCGGCGGCGACCCCCTCCTGGTGGATAAAGGAGTAGCCGCACCTCAAACCGTCTCGGAGGTCCGGCAGTCCCGGGACGGAAAGTGGCTGTTCTACATTGCCCGGGACCTGGGCGGCTCGGGCCGGGACTTCGTGGCACGGAACGCCGTGCTGTACTGCGTAGCGGCCGACGGCGGCATGCCGGTTGCGCTGACCGACCCGGAGTTGATGGACGTTGCGGCGCCGGGTGCCCGGATTGAGCTCCGCGGCCCGGACCACGCCCTCGTCCTGAACAACGCGCAAGGCTCGGTTGAGCTCCTCGAGCTGGGGGCGGCGGGCGGGCATGCCCTGCTGGTGCACGGCGACAAGGTGGTGACGGGGGCTGCCTGGGCGGGTGGTTCGCTGCTCGTCGTATTCGGCGATCCGTCCACCCAGGGGGACGTCGCAGTACTCAACGACGGGCAGCTGCGACTGCTGACAGACTTTTCGGCCGTTCTGCGGACACAGTCGGACATTGTGGTTCCACAGGAGCTGACGTTTGAGGCGCCCGATGGCTATCCCGTCCATGGCTGGCTCGTCAGGCCTGCGGGCAAGGGGCCGCACCCGGTCCTGCTGAACATCCATGGCGGGCCGTTTGCCCAGTTCACCGTTGCCCTGTTCGACGAAGCCCAGGTGTACGCGGCTGCGGGCTATGCCGTGCTGATGTGCAATCCGCGCGGCTCCGCCGGCTACGGCCGGGAACACGGGCTGGCCATCAAGGGCCGCTTTGGCACCGACGACATGGAGGATGTCCTCGCGTTCCTGGACGGGGCGCTGGCCAAATTTCCGGCGCTGGACGCGGGCCGGCTGGGCATAATGGGCGGCTCGTACGGCGGATACCTGACCGCCTGGACCATCGCGCACCACCACAGGTTCCAGGGTGCCATTGTGGAGCGTGGATTCCTGGACCCGGTCAGTTTCGAGGGCTCGGCCGACATTGGCTGGTACTTCGGCAACGAATATCTCGGCAGCTCAACGGTGGGGGTCGCCGCGCAAAGCCCGTTCGAGCACGTGGGCAACGTGCAGACCCCGACGCTGGTCATCCACAGCGAAAACGATCTCAGGTGTCCGCTGGAGCAGGGCCAGCGGTATTTCACGGCCCTGAAGCGCCAGGGTGTGGAAACCCAGCTGCTGGTGTTCCCGGGCGAGGACCATGAACTTTCCCGGTCAGGCAGGCCGCAGCACCGGCGTCAGAGGTTCGAGCACATCCTGCGCTGGTGGGCCCGGTTCCTCCCGACCGACGCAAATCCGGCAGACGCACCGCCGGAGTGACGAGGTGGCGTGCTGGCGTGCAGGCGTGCAGGCGCGTCAGGGGTTCTCGGGCAGGAATCCCAAGGCCGCACGGGCCTTTCCGATCCCCGGCTCGGCCCAGTTGGCGGCATACTCGGCGTTGGAGCTCAAGGACCTCAACTCGGCGCGGTCAATGTAGAGGGTGCCATGGAGGTGATCGGTTTCGTGCTGCACAATTCTCGCCTGCCAGCCCTCGAATTCCTGTTCCGACGCCAGGCCTCCGGGGGTGTCAAACCGGAGCAGCACCCGTTCTGGCCGTACTACCACTGCCTGCAGGCCGGTCAGTGAGAGGCACCCCTCGAAGAACGCGGCGTTTTCCGTTCCGACGGCCGTGTAGTGCGGGTTGATGATGGTGAGGAACTCCAGCGGACTGCGGTGCCGCAGTGCAGCGGCCTCGGGGTCGACGTCGTACTGGTCCTCAAGGACTGCCAGCTGCAGCGGAATTCCGAGTTGCGGGGCGGCCAGCCCCACACCAGGGGCTTCGTGCATCACGTCGCGCATGAGGGCAATCAACTGGTCCAGCTCGCCGGCGCTGATCTGGCCGTCGAAGGACGCGGCCCGCTGGCGGAGTACGGGATTCCCGGCCTGGACGATGGGCGGCAGCGATCCCGCAGACAGGATTTCCTGCACCCGTTCCCTCAGACGCGCAGGAGTGAATGAAGTGGGCGGTGATACAGCGGTCATGCGGAAAGCCTAGCGGCGGACGCCGCAGGGCGTCGGCCGCGTCGGCTACTGTCGATGCCATGGCTGAACTGATTACGTCCGAACCCAACGCACTGGAACTTGTCCTGGACTTTATCCGGACCCTGGAAGCCGGCGGTGACGGCGGGGCCATCGGCCGTTTCCTCGCTGCGGACTTCGTGTTGGTCGAGGCGCCGCATCTGCTCGCGGTTGAAGGCTCCACGCGGACGCGGGACCAGGCGATGGCTGGCCTCGATCAAAGCGGCGAAGTGGTGGCGGACCAGAAGTTCGAGATCCGCCGCACTACCTGCGAAGGCGGTCGGGTTGTGGTGGAGGCCGACTGGTCGGCGAGGACGCTGATGGACCTGCGGTACTGGGATGCCGGGGAGACCATCCGCGCCCGGACGTCGTCGGTCTTTGAAGTCCGGGGCGGCCTGATCATCAGCCAGGACAGTTACGACTGCTACTTCGCGAACTCCTGACCCGTCGCCCTCCGGCGCGGGTTTACTGCATGGTGAACCGGCGGGCCACCAGCCTGTTTGCCGCCGGAATGCCGGACACCGCGCTGACTGCGTGGTTCCTCAACGCCAGGAACGGCGGCGCCATCGGGCGCCCCAGCATCATGTTCACTTCGGACTGCCATCGCGCCACCGAGGCGGCCTTACGACGCCGGGCGGAATAGGCGTGCAGGCGCTGGCCAACCGGTTTCCCCGCCAGGGCATCACAGATGATCGGCGCGAGCTCCGCCGCCTCCAGCCAGCCAAGGTTCATGCCCTGGCCGCCGATGGGGCTTATTTCATGGGCAGCATCGCCGATCAGGACCGCCCGCCCCGCGATAGATCGGCAAGCCACCGTGGAGCGCGGGCTGAAGCTGCTGAGCATACTGTTGGTGGCCGCGTCCGGCCGGATCCCCGTACGCTGGTGGACCATCCGCGCCAGTTCGACGGCGTCCGGGACTGCTGCGGGCCGGGGAATCCTCACTACCCACCGGCGGCGACCGCCCGGCAGCGGAAAGGATTCCACTATCCCTTCCGCTTCGAGGTACAGGACGGCTTCGTTCAGGTTTTCGCCGGTACCTTCGAAATCACCCATCACATAATGGTCGGGATAGGTTCGGGACGTGGCCGGGATGCCCAGCAGGCTGCGCATCAGGGACCGCGAGCCGTCGGCGCCGACCAAAAGCCGTGAGGTGATCCGGGTGCCGGCACCGCCCGCGTTGGTCGCCTCAGCGACGACGGTGACCAGTCCGCCGTCGTCCGCTATTTCCGTCACCCTAGTGCCCCTGACCAACGCGGCGCCATCCAGTTCGTGTACACGCCGTTCCAGCAGGGTTTCCGTTGTGACCTGGGGGAGGGACAGGACAAACGGGAAGCACTCCGAGACGGATGCGAAGGACATTGACCCTACGGTCTTCGTGCCGCTGACTGCGATGCCGCCACGGATCTGCACGCCGGCATCAACCATGGCACTGGCCACGGCTACCCTGTCCAGCGCCGCGAGGGCGGGGGGATGGATGCCGATGGCCCGCGAGTGAGGTTCCCGGCGGAGCCGCTGTTCAAGGACCTGGACCGCGACGCCGTCCTGAAGCAACAGGGCGGCGAGATACAGACCCACGGGTCCGCCGCCGACGATCACCACGTCAGCCATCGGGATGCTCCGGGCGGTGCAGGAGGACCTGATGGAACGGGGAGTGGCGCGCCACCTGCCAGCCCGGGGGAGCAGCGGCGGCGAGTTCTGCCTGGGTGTAGCTGCGCCTGATGGAGGTCAGGCCGTCCGCGCGGATGAACGAGCCGCGGAAGGGGAGGGCCGCCAGGGAGAAAAGTGCGTAGGCTGCGATGTTCCGGCGGAGGTCGTTGTGCAGGGAAATCCGGCGCGCCAGGGCTTGCGAATCTGCCAGGAGCCGAGCCAGGTCTGCCGGTTGGAGGTGGTGGATGACGTGGTTCGAGATAACGACGTCGAACCGGCGGCCTTCGCGGACCAGGTCGGCACTGTCTGCCTGGCGGAACCGGACTGAGACGTGGTGGGGGCGGTGTGACGAGTAGCTGTATGCCCTGGCGTCCGGGTCAATGCCGGTGACCTCGAGCAGCAGTTTGTCCCGGGCGGACCAGAGGGCGAGCTGGCGTGCCAGGTCCCCACCGCCGCATCCTATGTCGAGGAGCGTGGTTTCAGAGTCGGAGGAGAGCAGTGGGCGAAGCTCGCGGCGGTACAGCTGCCGCCAGCCGGAGAAGAGCCGGTTCACCAGTTCGAATTGCCGGTACGTGAGCTCCAGTTTGGTCGGATCACAGTCCGGCAGGTCCATCATTTCCACTGCGTCCGCAGCCCTTTGCCGCATCAGGGACACAGGCTAGACCAGTGACGAGGCTGCCTCGGGCTGCACCGCCCGTTTTCCGGTGGCTGCCTGGCGCAGTTTCGTGAAGAGCCCGGTTTCCACCGTGAGTCCGGGGCCGAACGCCATGGAGCAGATGCGTTCCTCACCCTCCACCGGCGGCTGCTCCAGGATGTGCCTGAGGACAAACAGCACGGTGGCGCTGCTCATGTTGCCGTAGTCCCGCAAAGTATCCCGTGCCGGAACAAGTTGCTCGTCGGTGAGTTCAAGGCGCGTCTGGACCTTGTCAAGGATGCTCCGGCCGCCGGGATGGATGGCCCAATGGCGGATGTCCCGGTAGGGGAGTCCGCGCAGCGAGGGATCCCGGGCCAGCAGTGGCGCGAGGGCGCCGATGATGTGATCGTCGATGATGTGGGGGACGTAGTTGCCCAGCACCATTTCGAAGCCATGGTCGCCGATGTTCCAGGCCATGGATTCCTCGCCCACCGGCGTAAGGACGGTTTCGAAGTGGTCCAGTTGCATCAGCGCAGGTGTGTCCGGATCATTCCGGGCCGTAATGATGGCTGCCGCCGCGCCGTCGGCGAACAGCGCCGAACCCATGATGGTGTCGGGATCGTTCGAGGTCCGCACGTGCAGGGAGCACAGCTCGGCACAGACCACCAGGACAACGGCCTCCGGATCTGCTTCGCAGAACGACTTGGCGGCCCGCAGCGCCGGAAAGGCGGCATAGCAGCCCATGAATCCGAGGTGATAACGCTGGACGGCCGGGTCCAGCCCCAGCGCGCGGACGATCTTATAGTCAGGACCCGGGTTGAAGAATCCGGTGCAGGAGACGGTAATGACGTGGGTTATGTCAAGCAAGGACATTTCCGGGCAGGCGTCCACGGCAGCCCGGGCGGACTCGATGAAAAGTTTGGTGACCTCCCGGGCGAAGATCTCGTTGCGCACCTTGGTGGTGGGGTTCAGGAGCAGGCCCGTGGCGGGATCAAAAAACTGCGGAGCGTCCGAACGGAACGCCATGGTCATTTCTTCGACGGCGGTATGGCGCGTATCGATGGCGGCGGAATCGAAGCAAGTACTCACCAGCCGCGAGCCCAGCCTGGTCAGGCCAGGCTGAGCTGCAAAAACGTCGCGGGCTTCGGTCTGGACCAGCAAGGTGGGCGGAACAGCAGTTTCGAGTGAACGCACGTAGACCGTCATTGGTTCATTCTTGGCGAGCACAAGGGATTAGACAATGGCGACGTGCGGCAACATCAAACGGAAGCCCCGGAGTCGCCCGCTAAACGTCGGCCAAATGCAGGTTCGTTCTCAATGTAATTGTCAGTCGCGACGTGGGAACTGACAGGCTGGATGAGACAAATCTGCAGGATTCTTTCTCATTCGTGTTGTCAGTTCCGTAAATCGTTGACCGGACCCTGAGTGGCTGGGAAGATGATCAGCTAGCCACTCGATGCCATGGCGGGACGCTGACAAGTTGAATGAGAATCGTCCAAAATACGTACGCTGACACGTTCAATGCGAAAACTGACATCTGGAATGAGAACGGACAATGCAGGCCACTCTCCGCTCTCAGGTCACGCCGATAATCTACATTATGTAAAGTAATACTCTTTGTATCTCATCAAGTAGATACGCGGCACCATCCCGCAGCCGTCCTTTCTCAATTTAGTTGGCCATTTTCGCAACCTAGTACTAATGCGGGGCCGCATCCGGCACAACCGCCGGTGGATGCCGACTGACCAGCCCCACCGTGTTCCCTTCCGAGTCACGGATGAAGGCCATCCACTCATCGGTTCCTGCCGGACCCAGGGTGGCGTCGCCATGGTGGAAGATCACCTGCGGCAGCGCAACTACCTCCACTCCCCTGCCCTGCAGGACGCTGATGCTGGTCCGGACATCCTCCACCTCCAGATAGAGGACCGACGACGGTGCGCCGCGCTCCAGGAGGAGTCGGACGCCGTCCAGATCGAAGAACAGGAGTCCCGGCGGGTCGTAGACCGCCGCTGGCTGCATCCCGAGCAGCTGTGAATAGAACTCCGCGGCCCGCTGGAGGTCATGTGCCTGCTGGGCCACCTGGATCAGGCGCACCGTGCCTCCCGCTTGATAAGCACCGCTGTTGTCCCACCCATCTTCCTTAATCCCCCCGTAGCAGGGCAAGCATCAGGACCGGGCCGCCGCCGTCGCCGGGTTAGGCTCGAAGTCATGACCTGGACCCAGCAGCAATCCGCAACCGGCGGCAGGCGCGCCATCACCGCCGCGGCACTGTCCGACGCCGTCCTCATCCTTGTTTTCGCAGCCATCGGCAGGGACGCCCACCAGCGCGGCGACATTGTCACCGGCGTGTTCCTCACCGCATGGCCGTTCCTGGCCGGGGCCGCCATCGCCTGGCTTGCGGGGCGGGCGTGGCGGAGTCCGCTGTCCATGGCAACCGGCGTCGTGGTCTGGCTTGGCGCCGTGGCCGGCGGCATGATCCTGAGGGCGCTGACGGGACAGAGCGTAGTACTGGCCTTCGTGGTTGTTGCGCTCTTGAGCCTGGGGTTGTTCCTGGTGGGCTACCGGGCACTTCTTGCACTGGTACGCAGGCTTAGAAAGTCGTGAAGGGGCCGCCGGCCACGCGTCCGGGGCACGCCTGATGGACACGGCCCATGTAATAGGCTGGCATCACCACAGAGTCTTGCCGGGCACAGCTACGGCCAACAGATCCGGAAGGATTGAACAGTGATCACCGCATTCGTTCTGATCAAGACCGACGCCGCGCGCATCCCGGAAACCGCCGAGGAAATTTCCGCGATCCCAGGCATCAGCGAGGTCTATTCCGTCACGGGCGAATGGGACCTCATCGCCGTTGCCCGCGTCGCCCGGCACGAGGACCTGGCTGACGTCATTGCCGACAAGCTGTCAAAGGTGCCCGCGGTGGTTCACACCACTACACACATTGCCTTCCGTGCCTACTCGCAACACGATCTCGACGCGGCATTCGCTCTCGGCTTCGAACAGTAGGACCACTTCCCCTGAAACAGACGCGGGCCCGGCTTCACAGCCAGGCCCGCGTCCTTTCCTGTCCACTTCAAGGCCGCGTGAGCGAAACCCACTTATCGAGGACCGCAGCGGCAGCACCGCTATCAATCGATTCCGCGGCCCGGGCAAGCGCCGAACGCATACGCTCCAGGAACGGGCCCTCGGACGATTCATCAAAGGCCACCAGTCCAGCGGCCGCGTTCAGCAGAACGGCATCCCGGGCTGCGCCGGTCTTGCCGGCCAGGACATCACGTACGACGGCGGCATTCGCCTGGGCGTCCCCGCCACGGAGGTCCTCCACAGTCGCGGGACGGATGCCAAGCCCGGCCGGCTCAAAATTCAGCTCAGAGACAGCGCCGTCGCGGATTTCCCAGACGGTGGAGGGACCCGTTGTAGTCAGTTCGTCCAGTCCGTCATTGCCGCGGAAAACCAGGCCGCGGCTGCCCCGCTTCGCCAGGACGCCTGCAACCAGTGGAGCCATACGGGCATTCGCCACTCCCACGGCTGAGGCCTGGACAAGAGCCGGGTTGGTCAGAGGTCCCAGGAAATTAAAGGCTGTGGGGATGGCGAGTTCCCGGCGGGGTACGGCGGTGTGACGGAAAGACGGGTGGAACACCTGCGCGAAGCAGAAAGTGATTCCAGCCTCCCCCGCGTTGCGTGCCACCTGGGCCACCGGGAGGTCGAGCCTGACCCCCAGCGCTTCAAGCACGTCAGCCGAGCCGGAGGACGAAGACGCTGCACGGTTGCCGTGCTTGACGACCTTCGCTCCGGCGCCCGCAGCAACTAGGGCGGACATGGTGGAAATGTTGACGGTATTGAGCTGGTCCCCGCCGGTACCAACGATGTCCAGCTTCTGACCGGGGATATCGATGGGTGTTGCATGGCGCAGCATCGCGTCCACCAGACCCGAGATTTCGTCCACGGTTTCGCCCTTGGCGCTGAGGGCAACCAGGAATCCGGCGATCTGCGCGGGGGTGGCCTCCCCGGACATGATTCTGTCCATAGCCCACGCGGTATTGTCCGCAGTGAGGTCAGTACCGTTGATAAGAGCCGAGATGAGCCGCGGCCAGGTGTTGCTGTCCGCCGGGGCGGTTGCCTGAGAAGTCACCTTCTGATGCTATCGAGCCACCTCGGACCTGACCAATGTGAACGTCGCCGGGAACTTTTCATAGTGATTTCGCGTCTTTGTAGAAAAAGTCCCCCCAAAAGGCGGTTCGCGTTGGGAACTACGGACTTTTATAGACATAATGTCTATGTGACATCTGCGACCCATGCCCCCAGTACCCCGGCGCACCCCACGCTGAACCGCCCCAATATGGTTTCTGTCGGAACCGTAGTTTGGCTGTCCAGTGAGTTGATGTTCTTCGCCGGTCTCTTCGCCATGTACTTCACGCTGCGCTCCACGAGCGGACAGATGTGGGCGGAAGAGACAGCAAAGCTCAACTTCCCCTTTGCGCTCGTCAACACGATCGTCCTTGTGGCCAGTTCCTTTACTTGCCAGATGGGCGTCTTCGCCGCCGAACGGCTGCAGCCTCGCAAGACAGGCGGCCCGTTCCAGTTCTCCCGCTGGGGCATGAACGAATGGTTCACGCTGACCTTCATCATGGGTGCGTTCTTCGTCGCCGGCCAGGCAACTGAATACGCGATGCTTGTTTCCGAACACGTTTCGCTCTCATCCAACGCCTACGGCTCATCCTTCTATATCACCACCGGCTTCCACGGTCTGCACGTAATCGGCGGCCTCATTGCCTTCCTCTTCATCATCGGACGCTCGTTCGCAGCAAAGAAGTTCGGCCACTTCGAAGCAACCTCCGCGATCGTCACGTCATACTACTGGCACTTTGTGGACGTTGTCTGGATCGGCCTCTTCCTGGTCATCTACGTACTGAAGTAGTCAAGCTTTGATTCCTTTTCTACAAGAGGCAGAATTTCAAGAAGCGGCTCACGGAGCCGGCGCACGATCGAATAAAGGAACCACCACGTGAAGGCTCTCTCGCAAAAGCGGCGTCACCCACTCGCAGTAATCGCGCTGCTACTGATGGGACTCCTCGTCACTGGTGGGCTGTATGCCGTTGCCACCACCGTCAACGAGGCCAAGGCATCCACCACCAGCTTCAGCGCCAATGACACCACCGAGGGCGAAAAGCTCTTTGAGGCTAACTGCGCCACCTGCCACGGCATGGGCGCGAGCGGCAGCCAGGATGGCCCCTCGCTGGTCGGCGTCGGTGCTGCGTCCGTTGATTTCCAGGTTGGTACCGGCCGGATGCCCATGCAGATGAACGGTCCCCAGGCGTACAAGAAGCCGGCCCAGTTCAACGATGCCCAGACGCATCAGCTTGCAGCCTACGTGGCTTCTCTGGGAGCCGGCCCGGCAATTCCTGAAGAACACCTGCTTGATGAGCAGGGTGACGCCGCCAAGGGTGGCGAGCTCTTCCGCGTGAACTGCGCTATGTGCCACAACGCAGCAGCAGCCGGCGGTGCACTCACCCGTGGCAAGTTCGCTCCCGCCCTTGCCGATGTCTCGGGCAAGCACATCTACGAAGCGATGGTCACCGGACCGCAGAACATGCCCGTCTTCAGTGACGCAAACGTCACCCCCGAGGGCAAGCGCGACATCGTCACGTTCCTGAAGCAGATCGAGGCCAACGGCTCCCCCGGTGGCGCTGACCTCGGAGCCCTGGGCCCTGTCGCCGAAGGACTCTTCGTCTGGGTTGCAGGCCTGGGCGTCATCATCGCGTTCACCATCTGGCTTACTTCCCGGACGTCTTAGGCGCAACGGGAAACTTAAGAACTTCTGCTGCCCAGTCAGCAGTTTGAAATTGAAAACTAACCCGGCAGACGCCGGGACGAGAGAAGGATGAGGCGAATTATGGGCAACCATAGTGACGGCAGTCCGAACCACTCGGGCACCGTAGCTACGGCTGGTCAGAATGAGGTGGAGAAGTTCCAGGATCCTGGAATTCCCCCGCACCGTTTGCGCCTGGCCGACACGGACCCGAAGGCCGCAAAGCGTGCAGAACGGCAGGTCGCCGTGCTTTTCGGCGCCTCAGTTGTCGGCACCCTGATCTTCCTGGTCGCGTACTTCGCCATTGACTTGGGCGAGGGCACGAGCATCGCCACGATCCGGCTGCAGAACGCCCTGCTGGGCGTTGGCACCGCGTTTGCGATGCTCGGCATCGGCACCGGTATTGTGCACTGGGCCAAGGCCCTGATGCCGGACCATGAAGTCTCCGAAGAGCGCCATCCCATCCGCACCGAAGAAGACCGCCTGGCGGCAGTCCGGATCGTGGATGACATCGTGGAAGAGACCGGCATCAAGCGCCGCCCGCTCATCCGCAACACGCTGCTCGGTGCTATGGCCCTGGCCCCGCTTCCCGCGATTGCGGTTTTCGGTGACCTTGGCCCCCGCCCCGACCGGGCGCTGTCCCACACTATGTGGGCACCGCAGGAGGGCAAGCTCAAGCGCCTCACCCGCGACCCCGACGGCACACCTATCAAGGCCTCTGACGTCACCATCGGTTCGGCCTTCCACGTGATTCCTGAGGGCCTGAACGAACTGCATGAAGGCAAGCTCAACGAAAAGGCCAAGGCAGTTGTCCTGCTGATGCGCCTGGATCCGGCCTCGCTGAACCCGTCGGCGGGCCGCGAAGACTGGAGCTACAACGGAATCGTTGCCTACTCCAAGATCTGCACCCACGTCGGTTGCCCCGTTGCTCTGTACGAGCAGCAGACGCACCACCTGCTGTGCCCGTGCCACCAGTCCACCTTTGACCTCACGAACGAGTGCAAGGTGATCTTTGGCCCGGCCAGCCGGCCCCTCCCCCAGCTGCCGATTGCAGTGGACGCCGAGGGCTACCTGGTCGCAACCAGCGACTTCAATGAACCTGTAGGACCGAGTTACTGGGAGCGTGATGAGCATGAGCGCAGCATCAAGAGCTGAAGCCCCCGCCTTCGTCGCCACGACTAAAGCAGGACGCATCACTGATTTTGTTGACGCGCGAGTTGGCGGATCAGGAATCCTGCGCGAGTTCGGACGCAAGGTATTCCCCGACCACTGGTCATTCATGTTCGGTGAAGTCGCCCTCTATTCCTTCGTCATCCTGCTGCTCTCGGGCACCTTCCTGACGTTCTGGTTTGATCCGTCCATGGCGGAGACCCACTACGACGGTTCTTACCTGCCGTTGAAGAACGTCGAGATGTCGGTGGCGTACAGCTCCTCGCTGGACATTTCCTTTGACATCCGTGGTGGCCTGTTCATGCGCCAGGTTCACCACTGGGCCGCACTGCTGTTCGTCGCCTCGATCGGCGTTCACATGCTGCGTGTTTTCTTCACAGGAGCCTTCCGCAAACCGCGTGAAATGAACTGGGTTGTCGGCAGCGTCCTGCTGATCCTCGCCATGGCAGCCGGGTTCACTGGCTACTCACTCCCCGATGACCTGCTTTCCGGCAACGGCCTGCGGATCATCGATGGTGTTATCAAGTCCATCCCCGTGGTTGGTACCTACATTTCCTTCTTCCTCTTCGGCGGCGAGTTCCCGGGAACGGCTGTTATTGGCCGCCTGTACATGCTGCACATCCTGCTGGTGCCCGCGCTCATCCTGTTGATGATCGTCCTGCACCTGTTCATGGTGGTTGTGCACAAGCACACCCAGTACCCCGGCCCCGGCCGCAACGACGGCAACGTTGTTGGCTACCCGCTCGGCCCTGTATACGCAGCCAAGGCCGGCGGCTTCTTCTTCATCGTCTTCGGTGTCGTTGCCCTGATGGCGGCTTTCTTCACGATCAACCCGATCTGGAACTACGGCCCCTACGATCCCTCGCCGGTTTCTGCCGGCACCCAGCCTGACTGGTACATCGGGTTCGTTGACGGTGCACTGAGGCTCATGCCCGGTGTCATCGGTGATTTCCAGTTCGAGTACGTTGTGTTCGGCTACGTGCTGACGCTGAACGTTCTGCTGCCCGCCCTGGTGCCTGCGGGGATTCTGTTCACGGTGATGTTTATGTACCCGTGGATCGAAAGTTGGATCACCAAGGACACCCGCGAACACCATGTCCTGGACCGTCCGAGGAACGCCCCCACCCGCACCGCCATCGGCGTCGCCGGTTTCGTCTGGTACTGCGTGATGTGGGCGGCCGCTGGTTCGGACCTCATCGCCACACACTTCCACGTGTCCCTGAACGATGTGACGTACTGGCTCCGCGCCTTGTTCTTCATCGGCCCGGTCATCGCGTTTATGGTTGCCAAGCGAGTTGCCCTCGCGCTCCAGCGCAAGGACCGCGAAATCGCACTCCATGGCCGGGAGACCGGACGCATTGTCCGCCTTCCGCATGGCGAATTCATCGAAGTGCACGCACCGCTGGATGAGTACAAGCGCTACAAGCTCGTCGGATTCGAATCCCCCGCGCCGCTGCCGGCGGTCCCCAACGACCACGGGATCGTGACGCGCAAGGAAAAGCAGCGTGCTTTCCTCTCCAAGTGGTTCTTTGAAGACCGTGTTGCACCGGCCACGCCTGCAGAGCTGGAAGCCGCACACGGCCACCACGCCCCTGCGGTAGAGGCCGGCGAGGAAACCAAGAGCCTCAGCCACTAGCACTCATAGCAGTAACGGGAAAAGGCCCGGTCCATTTGGACCGGGCCTTTTCCCGTTAATTGCGGCCGGCCGCTGTTGGCTACTGCCGGGCCGCTCCTAGTGGTTGCGGTAACCCAGCGACTGGTTCCGGGCAGGCCTCGCACCTGGCCGCTGGAGGGGTACCCATAGCTTGTAGCGGTCGGCCCGGTAGTACGAAACTGAGTAGTCCACCATCGCCCTGGCAACAAAGGCGTGCCTCTGAATCTTGAGCAAGGGGGCGCCGACGTCGACGTTGAGCAGGCGGGCCGTAGAGGGGGAAGCAGCTGTCGCCTCGATCATGTCCTCCCCCCACTCCATCACGAGGCCGAACTGCTCACTCAGCACGTTGTAGAGCGATGTTGGGGGCTCGCCGTCCAAGAGACCCGGGACGCGCTGCGCCGGGATGAAGTTCTCGTCCACGCTCATCGGCTCACCGTCCGCCAGCAGCAGCCGACGGAAACGCACCAGTGGCGTCCCTTCCTCCACCTGCAGTTCGCGAGCTAGGAAGGCGCTTGCGCCGATCTGTTCAAAGCTCAGGACCTTGGCGGCCGGCACCATGCCGCGGCGCTGCATCTCTTCACTGTACGAGGTGAGCTTTACCTGAAGGTCCAGTTTGGGCTTCCGCACGAACGTGCCGAGACCGACAACCCGCTCGAGGACTTCCTCGCCGACCAAAGCGTCGATGGCCTGCCGGACAGTCATCCGGGCCAGGCCGAACCGCAAGGCAAGATCCCGTTCCGAGGGCAGCGCAGAACCTGGAGGGCAGGAATCGCTGATGTAGGCCCGGAGGATCTCCCTGAGCTGGATATAGATGGCGGTCCCGCTGCTGCGGTCGATCTCGCCGGCAACGGCGCCGGCATCAGCAGCCACGGAGGTAGGTCCTTGCTTCAGTTTTCACTATCCAAGCTTAAGGCAAGCAGCACCGCTGGACTAGACCAGTTCCAGCAACCGACCGGTCCCACTCCCCCGTTTCGTCGCGCGGCCATCCAGCCGGATATATTGGACAGGAAATTCAGCGATGACGGTGTGGGGTCCGTCAGGAGATCGGAGACCCCTTGCCAGTGCATAAGGCCGTTGTGTCAGCGTCAGTCGGCTTGCATGCCCGTCCCGCCGCAATGTTCGTGAGGGCAGTGACTGAAACCGGACTTCCCGTCACCATCCGCAGGGCCGGCATCCAGGGTGTCGACGCCCGTTCCCTGCTGGAAGTCATGACTGCCGACTTTCCCTTCGGCTGCGAAGTAGAGCTTTCAGTCCCCGAAGGCGCCCTCAGCGGCCCCGTCAGTCACCGCGACGCCGAGGAGGCCTTACGGATGCTGGCTGAACTCCTGGAGTCACAGGGAGCCAGCTAGCCCCTCCCAGGGTCCATTGTCCCTTGACTCCCGCGCCAAATCGACGCTCCAACCGAATTGACAAGAACGACGTCGGGCCCCACCAGAAGGTGGGGCCCGACGTCGTAATGTGCAATTCTTTGCTGAAGCTCAGCGGCTTCTAGTGGGCGTGGTCCCCACGGCTGTACTCGAAGACCCACCCCACGAGGGCTACGACTGCGAGGCCGGCTGCAATGAACAGGATCCACCAACCCACTGCGAGGCCCAGGAATCCGCCCGCACAGGCGAGGCCCAGAACCAGCGGCCACCAGCTCCAGGGGCTGAAGTGCCCCTGTTCGCCGGCGCCCTCGTGGATCTCGGCATCGTTGCGGTCCTCGGGACGCATGCCGACGCGCTTGCCGGTGAACCCAAGGTAGCCGCCGATCATCCCGGAAAGCCCACCCACCAGGAGGATCCCGAGGGTTCCGACCCACTCATGCCAGTCGGTCAGGAAACCGTAGACCAGGGAAACCGGTACGAAGAAGAAGACTCCGGCTCCAAATATCCATGATTCGATTTTCACTTGGCAGTGTCCTTCTGGTCGGCGTTACCGAGCACCGCTGCTGCGGCTGCAGGCGATTCAACGGTGTGTACCTGCGAGAGCTCCGGGTGGTGGAGGTCCAGGGCGGGACGCTCCGAACGGATCCGGGGCAGCGAGGTGAAGTTGTGGCGCGGCGGCGGGCAGGAAGTGGCCCACTCAAGCGACGCTCCGAAGCCCCACGGGTCATCCACTTCAACGCGCTCGGAGCTGCGCCAGGTGATGTAAACGTTCCAGAAGAAGGGAATCAGGGATGCGCCCAGAACAAACGAGGAGATGGTGGAGAACTGGTTCATCCAGGTGAAGTTGTCCTCCACCAGGTAGTCCGCGTAACGGCGGGGCATGCCTTCAACGCCCAGCCAGTGCTGGATCAGGAACGTGCCGTGGAAGCCAAGGAACAGCAGCCAGAAGTGGATCTTGCCGAGGCGCTCGTTCAGCATCTTGCCGGTCCACTTGGGCCACCAGAAGTAGAAGCCTGCGAACATCGCGAACACCACAGTGCCGAACACCACGTAGTGGAAGTGCGCCACCACGAAGTAGGAGTCAGAAACGTGGAAGTCCAGCGGCGGCGAAGCCAGGATGATCCCGGTCAGGCCACCGAAGAGGAACGTGATGAGGAAGCCGATGCTCCACAGCATGGGGGTCTCGAATGTAATGGACCCCCGCCACATGGTGCCGATCCAGTTGAAGAACTTCACGCCGGTCGGGACCGCGATCAGCATGGTCATAAAGGCGAAGAACGGCAGCAGCACCGAACCGGTCACGTACATGTGGTGTGCCCACACGGTCACGGACAGTGCCGCAATGGCGATGGTGGCGTAGACCAGGCCCTTGTAGCCGAAGATCGGTTTGCGGCTGAAGACCGGGAAGATCTCGGACACAATGCCGAAGAATGGCAGCGCAATGATGTACACCTCGGGGTGGCCGAAGAACCAGAACAGGTGCTGCCACAGGACCGCGCCGCCGTTCTCCGGATCGAAGATGTGGGCACCGAAGCGGCGATCCGCGCCGAGCGCGAACAGTGCCGCAGCCAGCGGGGGGAAGGCCATCAGCACGAGGATGGACGTCACCAGGGCGTTCCAGGTGAAGATGGGCATCCGCCACATGGTCATGCCAGGAGCACGCATGCAGATGATGGTGGTAATGAAGTTGACCGCGCCCAGGATAGTGCCGAAGCCGGACAGCGCCAGGCCGAAGACCCACAGGTCACCACCGATGCCAGGGCTGAATGTCGTGTTGGACAGCGGCGCGTAGGCGAACCAGCCGAACGACGCCGCACCCTGCGGGGTGATGAAGCCGGACACCGCGATGGTGGATCCGAAGAGGAAGAACCAGAAGGCCAGTGCGTTCAGCCGCGGGAACGCGACGTCGGGGGCACCGATCTGTAGGGGCATGATGACGTTCGTGAAGCCGGCGAACAGCGGCGTCGCGAACATCAGCAGCATGACGGTGCCGTGCATCGTGAACAGCTGGTTGTACTGCTCTTTGGTCTGCAGGATCTGCATGCCCGGTTCGAACAGTTCAGCCCGGATGAGCAGAGCCATGACGCCACCGAGGCAGAAGAACACAAACGACGCGATGAGGTACATGTACCCGATGGTCTTGTGGTCGGTGGAGGTGATCCAGTTGACGACGATGCGTCCCTTGGACCTAGGAACTACGGGAGCCTCAAGGGTTCCGGCAGGTGCGGTCTGGGTATAAGTAGCCACGTCGCTCCCCTTACTTAATTTCGTTCAGGTTCGGGTTGCGGTCATACTCTTCGCCGAGGAGTCCCGTGTTGCCATCTGCCTTGAGCTTGTCCATGTGAGCCTGGAATTCGGTCTCAGAGACAACCTTGACGCGGAACAGCATTTCGGAGTGGTACTCGCCACAGAGCTCGGCGCACTTGCCGTCGTAGGTTCCCTCTTTAGTGGGCGTGAACCTGATGTAGTTGGTCTTGCCGGGGATCATGTCGCGCTTCTGCAGGAAGGCGGGAACCCAGAAAGAGTGGATGACATCGCGGGAGTTCAGTTCAAGGTCAACGGACTTTCCAACCGGCAGGTAGAGCGTCGGCAGCGCTTCCTTGTCGATGGTGTTGCCCGTCAGGTGTGCCTGGACTCCAGCTTCGTGGACATCCTCGGTTACGACCTCGCCGGACTTGTAGTTGAAGTCCCAAGCCCACTGCTTGCCGCGTACGTCAACAACGACGTCGGCCGGCTTGGAACGGTCATCGATCGCCTGCTGGTCACGGTCGGTGAAGTAGAAGAACACCAGGACCATGAACAGCGGGATGGTCAGGTAGAAGACCTCCAACGGGAGGTTAAAGCTGGTCTGCCGCGGGAAACCCGTGGTGCCCTTGCGGCGGCGGTAGGCGACAAGGCACCAAACGATCAAGCCCCACGTGATGATGCCCACAATGAGGGCTGCAATCCATGAGTTGACCCAGAGGTCCATGATCCGGTCAGTGTGATTGGTGGTGCCACGCTCGGTGGGCAGCCACCCCTTCTCTACCTCTGGCGAACATCCAGTCAAAACCAACGCGCCGGCAACTGCCAAGCCTGAGATCGTAGTGATCGTTTTGCGTCGGCTGCCGGTTCGGTTCTGCGAACTCACAGACGGCCCTTCCTACTTGTTGCTGTTGCCCGGCCACCCAAGGGGCCGTCCGGGCACACTAAAAGTTTTACTACTCGGTGTAGAGCTTACCGCTCTGCCGGGCGTTTCGCCCACATGTCGGCGCCGTGCCTCCGTGCCGTTTTTGGCGGACGGAAAGCACGGCGCCGGCATCGGGCGAAAGAACCGGGTCAGTGGAACGAATCACCACAGGCGCAGGAGCCACCGGCGTTGGGGTTGTCGATGGTGAAACCCTGTTTGGAGATGGTGTCCTCGAAGTCGATGCTGGCACCGCTGAGGTACGGCACGCTCATCTTGTCCACCACGACTTCGACGCCGTCATAGTCGCGGACGGCATCTCCATCGAGGAGGCGCTCGTCGAAGTACAGCTGGTAAATGAGGCCGGAGCAGCCGCCGGGCTGGACGGCAACGCGGAGGCGGAGATCGGTCCGGCCCTCCTGCTCCAGGAGGCTGCGCACCTTGCCTGCTGCGACGTCGGTCAGTTTGACCTCGTGTGCGGCCAGTTCTTCGCTGGCAGCGCTGGTGGTCTCGGTGATGTTCTCGTTGGTTGCGGTGCTCATTTGGCCTACCTTAGGACGGTCCTGGCGGCCCCGCGTCAGCGGTGCCTGCCCCTACGGATACGGTACGGGCTATAGCTACATGCTACTTCGGTCAGCCCTGTAGCTCTAACTCCTGACGTAACCAAGCCTGCCCGCTGATTGTTCCCGACGGTGGAGGAATGCCGGCATCAGAGGGGCACGGGATTCAGGCCAGGCCTTCTGCGTTCATCCGGGCGAGCAGCAGCGCCTCGGCGACCACGGCGTTCCTGAAATCACCAATGTGAAGGGACTCGTTGGCACTGTGGGCACGGGAATCGGGATCCTCAACACCGGTCACGAGGATCTGGACGTCCGGATAGACGTCCATCAGGTCCGCAATAAAGGGAATCGACCCGCCGATCCCCATCTCCACCGCCGGAACACCCCAGGCTTCCCCCAGCGCCCACATGGCGAACGTCGCCGCCTTGGAGGATGTATCAGCGAGGAACGACTTTCCGCTTTCCCCGGGAGTGAACACCACCTTTGCCCCAAAGGGCGCATTGGCCTGGACGTGGCGTTGAACGGCTTCCATCGCTGCCGCCGGATCCTGGCCGGGCGCCAGGCGCAGGCTGAACTTGGCACGCGCCCGGGGCAGGAGCGTGTTCGAGGCCACGTCCACGGCGGGCGCATCGAAGCCGATGATGGACAGCGCGGGCTTAGTCCACAGCCGTGCGGCGATGCTTCCGGTGCCGGCGAGCCGGACGCCGTCGAGAACGGAGGAATCAGCACGGTACTCCGCCTCGGTGAGCTCCACGCCGACGTTGTCATTCGATACGAGGCCTTCGATGGCCACGTTGCCGTCAGCGTCGTGGAGGGTGGCAATCAAACGGGACAGCAGGGTTGGCGCGTCCAGCACGGGTCCGCCGAACATACCCGAGTGGACAGCATGCTCCAGCACCTGGACTTCGATGGTTCCGTCCACAAGGCCGCGCAGGCTGGTGGTCAGGGCGGGAATGCCCACCTTCCAGTTGCTGGAGTCGGCCACCACGATCACATCGGCCCGCAGCAGCTCCCGGTGCGTTTCGAGGAAGGAACGGAAGGTGGGAGAACCAGCTTCCTCCTCACCTTCGCAGAAGAACGTCACACCAAGGCCGAATTCCGTGCCCAGAACCTCGGTCGCTGCAGCATAGGCGGCCACATGGGCCATGATCCCGGCCTTGTCGTCAGCAGCGCCACGGCCGTATAACCTGCCGTCCCGTTCGACGGCGGCGAAGGGCTCCGTTTCCCACAGCGCCGGATCCCCCGGCGGCTGGACGTCGTGGTGGGCGTACAGCAGAATGGTCGGCTTTCCTTCGGCCGCCCGTCGGCGTGCGACGACGGCAGGTCCGCCGGGGGTGCCGTCCTCCTTGTTACTGCGCAGGACCTGGACATCCTCAAGGCCGGCGGCGCGCAGCAGTTCCGCTACGGCCTGCGCGCTGGCTTCCAAGGGCGCAGGATCGAAACTCGGCCAGGCGATGCCGGGAATGGCCACAAGTTCCTTGAGCCGGTGGAGGGTTGTGGCGAAGGAACCTGCCACGGAGAGCCTGAGTCCGTCCGCGTCGATGGCCGGTGCAGGGTGGCCGGGGCCGGGGGTGTTGGCGTCGGACGGACTGGCTGCTGGAGTGGGAGACATGGCGAACACAATACCCGCGCCGAATCTCCTTGGGCCGCAAGGTATTCTGTTCACGTGTTCGGACGTAAAAAGGAAGCGCCAACGGCGCAGCAATCAATAGACCAGCAGGCCGCTGAAGCGGCAGCCCGGCAGGATGCCGCGTTGGGCAAGGGTGCGCCCACGCCCAAGCGCAAAGCCCAGGAGGCTGCCCGCAAACGGCCCCTGGTGCCGGAGGACCGCAAGGCGTCGAAGGCCGCTGAGCGCCAGGCTATCCAGGACCAGCGGACCAAAATGCGCCAGGCGCTTGACACAGGTGATGAAAAGTTCCTGCCCCTGCGCGACAAGGGTCCGCAGAAGCGTTATGCCCGCGACTACGTGGATGCGCGCTTCAGCCTGGGCGAATACCTCATGTTCGGCGCCCTGGTATTTGTCATCATTTCCCTCATTGTTCCGGCTTCCAGCGAGCAGATGGTTTATGTCCTGGGCGGTTTTTGGGTGATGTTCCTGGCCGTGTTTGTGGATGTGTTCATTCTGTCCAGGCAGCTCCGCAAGAAGCTGACCGAGAAGTTCGGCGGGGTTGAGCGTGGCACGGTTTGGTACGGCTCGATGCGGTCCCTGCAGTTCCGCAAGCTGCGCCTGCCCAAGCCGCTTGTGAAGCGCGGCCAATACCCGTCCTGACGTGTAGGCCGGACCAGACCCGGCAGCACTCCTCCCTTAAACGACGAAAACCCCGGTTGTCCAACCACCGGGGTTTTCGTCGTTTGAGTCAGCGGTTGCGTCGCGCTTTCGCCAGGTCGCGGTTGATCCGCGCCGCCCAGAACGGCCCCTCGTACAGGAAGGCCGTGTAGCCCTGGACCAGCGTGGCCCCGGCATCCAGACGGTCCTGGACGTCTTTCGCCGTCTCGACGCCGCCGACGGCCACCAGCGTGATCGCGCCCCCGGTGGCCTCCTTGAGCCGGCGAAGGACTTCCAATGAACGCTGCTTCAGCGGTGCCCCGGACAGGCCCCCGGCGCCGCATTCGACCACTTTCTCAGCCGGCGACGCCAGCCCCTCACGCCCGATCGTGGTGTTGGTGGCGATAATGCCGTCCAGCTTAAGGTCCAGGGCCAGCTTGGCGACGTCGTCGATGTCCTCATCGCTGAGGTCCGGTGCGATCTTGACCAGCAGCGGGACGTGCCGGCCTGCCGCCTTGTCCGCCTCGTCCCCCACCGCGGTCAGCAGCGGGCGGAGTGTCTGGACATCCTGGAGAAGGCGCAGGCCGGGCGTGTTGGGTGAGCTGACATTGACTACGAGGTAGTCCGCGGCCGGCGCCAGGCTCCGGGCGCTGATCAGGTAATCGGCCGCGGCGTCGTCGAGTTCCACCACCTTGCTCTTGCCGATGTTCACCCCAATCACGGGGCGCACGTTAGGGTGCCGGCGCTGCAGGGCGGCGCGTGCCGCTTTGAGGCGCGGTTCGACGGCGGCCGCGCCATCGTTGTTGAACCCCATCCGGTTAATGACAGCCCGGTCCTCGATCAGCCTGAAAAGGCGCGGCTTCTCGTTGCCCGGCTGCGCCTGCCCGGTGATGGTCCCTACTTCGACATGGCCAAAGCCAAGTTCGGTGAGGGCCTCGATGCCGAACCCCTCCTTGTCGAACCCGGCTGCGAGACCGAACGGGGATGGGAAGGTCAGCCCAAAGGCAGAAGTCTGCAGTGAGGCCGCGGGTGCCGTGAACCGGTGCAGCAGCCGTCCCGCGCCGGAAGCATGGGCAAGCTTGATTCCCTTGAATCCGATCTTGTGGGCGCGTTCCGCGTCCATCCACGAAAAGGCCAGCCTGAAGAATGTCGGATATACGCGCATGGCTCTAGTTTTCCGTCTCGGACGGTCCAGACCAAACCGGGCCGCCATACATGCGGCTCCGGCTAGCATAAAGCCATGAGGTGGCAGCCAGATATCCTCGGTGCTGGCTTCGAAGCCTGCACGTTCAAGGCAGGGGGCGAAGACGGCGTCCAGCGCACCGCCACGCTGGTGCGCTTCCGCCCGGCGAAGGAACCGGCAGCCACCGGCCTGCGCCGGACAGTGCTGTTCCTCCATGGTTGGAGCGACTACTTCTTCAATGTGGACCTGGCGCAGTTTTGGACACACAGCGGCTACGAGTTCTACGCCCTCGACATGCACAACCACGGCCGCAGCCTGCGCCCGGAAACGCCAGGCGGCTACGTGGCGAACCTGGCGGACTATGACGCCGAGATCGAAGCGGCCATCGCCATCATCCGGGCCGACACGCACACGCCGGAACTGGAAGGCAAGGCCTCCCTCACGCTGATGGGCCACTCCACCGGCGGCCTGGTGGCCGCCCTCTGGGTCAGCAACCACCCCGGAGCGGCCTCCCAGCTGGTGTTAAACAGTCCCTGGCTGGAGATGCACGGCAGCTCGCTGGTCCGCCGTGCTGCGTCCACGATGGTGGGACCCGTGGCGCGGTTCCGGCCGGAGGCTGTCCTGCGGCTGCCCGAGCGGGGGTTCTATTGGCGGACCATCAGCAGTTCAGCCGACGGCGAGTGGCCGCTTGACGACAGGTTCCGTCCGCCCATGGCATTTCCGCTCCGCGCGGGCTGGCTCAGCGCCATCCTGGCCGGCCACACCAAGGTGGCCCGTGGCCTGGACATCGACATACCCATCCTGGTGCTGCTGTCCCGGGGAAGCGCCACCGGGCCGTTCTGGTCCGAGGAAATGCGGCGCACCGACGCGGTACTGGACGTCAACATCATCGCCCTCCGAGCCCTGACACTGGGGCGCAGCGTCACGGTGGAACGGATCGACGGCGCGCTCCACGACGTCTTTCTCTCCCCTGCCAAAGTGCGGGCAGACGCCTATGCGCGGCTCGCCCGCTGGCTCCGGGGTTACGGTACGGCTGAACCCGGTGCGGCGTCGACGGCGCCGCCGTAGCGCCGGTCCCGCTGGGCGTAGATTTCGACGGCGTTCCACAGGGTCCGCCGGTCGACGTCGGGCCACAGCGTGTCCATGAAGACGAACTCGGCATACGCGGACTGCCAGAGTAGGAAATTGGAGAGCCGCTGCTCCCCCGAGCTCCGCAGGAACAGGTCCACGTCCGGCAGGTCCGGTTCGTCCAGGTACTTCTGGATGGTTTTCTCGGTAATGGCGCCGGGTTTGAGCCGGCCTGCGGCAACCTCGGCGGCGATGGCCGATACGGCGTCCGTGATTTCCGCCCGGCCGCCGTAATTAACACACATGTTCAACGTGCACGTGCTGTTGCCCGCGGTAAATTCCTCGGCATCTTCCAGTTCGCGGATCACCGAGCCCCACAGCCTGGGACGCCGGCCAGACCACCGTACGCGGACACCCCAGTCGTCCAGCTGGTTCCGCTGCCTTCGTAGCACGTCCTTGTTAAAACCCATCAGGAAGCGGACCTCTTCGGGTGACCGGCGCCAGTTTTCGGTGGAAAACGCATAGACGCTCACGTATTCGATGCCTAGTTCGATAGCGCCCGCCATCACGTCCAGCAGGGCGGGCTCGCCGGCTTTGTGTCCCTCGATCCGCGGCAGGCCCCGCTGGTTGGCCCAACGGCCGTTGCCGTCCATCACAATGGCAACATGGCGGGGGATGAATTCTGCGGGGATCGCCGGGGCAACCGCGCCTGAAGGGTGCGGATACGGTGCCACCACAGGGGTGGTCCGCTGCCGCGAAGGACTCTTCTTTTTTCCCAAGGCCACTATCAGCCACGCTCCACATGTTTGAGGGATTTCAGGACACGTTCAAGGTGCCATTGCAGGTATACGGCCACCAGCCCCGCAGCTTCCCGTCGGTGCGGCACGTCCGAGCCATCCGCCGTCGTCCAGTCCCCGGTCAGCAGGGCACCCAGGAGCACGACGGTCTCCGCGGCCGGCGCAGGCGAACCGGGTGGTCTGCAGTCAGCGCAGACCATACCGCCGAGCGGAGCCGAAAAGGCCGTATGTGGGCCGGGCCGGCCGCAGCGGGCGCAGTTGGTAAAACTCGGAGCCCAGCCCCCGGTGGAAAGGGCCCGCAGGAGATACGAATCCAGGATCAGTCCCGGCGCGTGCTCGGCCCGGGACAGAGAGGCCAGCGCCCCCACCAGCAGGTTGTACTGGGCGGTGCCGGCTTCGCCGTCGACGTCGGTCAGTTTTTCCGCAGTTTCGGTCATGGCAGCGGCAACGGTATACCGGCCATAGTCTGCGGCGATGTTGCTGCCGTAGGCGCCCTTGGCAACAGCCTGCGTGACGATGTCCAGTGTCTTTCCGGAGACCAGCTGCAGGTCGGCAACCATAAACGGCTCCAGCCGCGCCCCAAACTTGCTGCTGGTCCGCCGCACGCCCTTGGCGACGGCGCGGATTTGGCCGTGGTGCTTGGTCAGCAGCGTGATGATGCGGTCAGCCTCGCCCAGCTTGTGCGTACGGAGCACCACGGCGTCATCCCGGTAGGACCGGGCAGCAAAGGATTGTTGGACCACGGTTAATCTTCGCACTGAGTTCCGGAATGCCGGCATTGCCGGTGCGTTGCGCGCCGGGAATTCCGGCGCGCAACGTGTTCCGAATCAGGCCCGGGAATCCCGAATGGCACGATTGACTGCGGAAATGACGGCCTTGAGCGAGGACATGCTGGTGTTGGCATCGATACCGACGCCCCACAGGACCCGCTCCCCCACGGCACACTCGACGTAGGCTGCGGCCATGGCGCTGCCGCCTTCCGAAAGGGCATGCTCGCTGTAGTCCAGCACCCGGACATCCACGCCGTCCTCGCGCAGGATGCTCAACAGCGCGGCGATGGGCCCGTTTCCGGTTCCCGTGCGACGGGCCTGGACACCGTCGACGGTGAGCGAGGCGTGCAGGGTCATCCCGCCGTCGTCATCGGTTTCGGTGCTGACGGAACCGAGTGAGTAACGGCCCCACTGGCCCTCCGCCTGGCTGGAGGGCAGGTACTCGTCCTGGAAGTGCTGCCACAACTGGGCGCCGCTGACTTCGCCGCCCACGGTATCGGTCTTCTTCTGGATCACGCCGGAGAATTCCATCTGGGCACGGCGCGGCAGGTCCAGGCTGTGTTCGTTCTTGAGCAGGTAGGCCACGCCACCCTTGCCGGACTGCGAGTTGACGCGGATGACGGCCTCGTAGCTGCGGCCCAGGTCCTTAGGGTCAACGGGCAGGTACGGGACCTGCCAGGTGAAGTCCGCGACGTCCTTGCCGGCGGCGGCAGCATCCTTCTCCAGCGCCTCGAAGCCCTTCTTGATGGCGTCCTGGTGCGAGCCGGAGAAAGCGGTGAAGACGAGGTCGCCGCCGTAGGGGGAACGCTCGGCGACGGGTAGCTGGTTGCAGTACTCCACGGTGCGCCGGATCTCGTCGATGTCGGAGAAGTCGATCATGGGATCGATGCCCTGGACGAACATGTTCAGGCCGAGGGTGACGAGGTCCACGTTGCCGGTTCGCTCGCCGTTGCCGAACAGGCAGCCCTCAATCCGGTCCGCGCCGGCCAGGTAACCCAGTTCGGCGGCGGCCACGCCGGTACCCCGGTCATTGTGCGGGTGCAGGGACAGGATGATGCCTTCACGCGGGTGCAGGTTCCGGCTCATCCACTCAATGGAATCGGCGTACACGTTCGGGGTGGCCATTTCCACGGTGGCAGGCAGGTTGATGATGACCTGGCTGTCGGCGGATGCCTCGAAAACGTCGGCGATGGCGTTGCAGACCCGGACGGCATAGTCCAGTTCAGTCCCGGTGAACGACTCCGGCGAGTATTCATAGGTGATGTGCGTGTCAACGAGGGTTTCCTCGTACTTCTTGCACAGTCTGGCGCCCTGGAGCGCGATGTCGAGGATGCCGTCCTGGTCCTGGTTGAACACCACACGGCGCTGCAGGACGGACGTTGAGTTGTACAGGTGGACAATCGCCTGCTTGGCGCCGACGAGGGACTCGTACGTCCGCTCGATCAGGTGCTCGCGGGCCTGGGTCAGGACCTGGATGGTGACATCGTCCGGAATGTGGTTACCGACGATGAGCTGGCGGACGAAGTCGAAATCGGTCTGCGAGGCAGAAGGGAAGCCGACTTCAATTTCCTTATAGCCCATGCGGACCAGCAGATCGAACATCTTCATCTTGCGGGCCGGGCTCATCGGGTCGATCAGCGCCTGGTTGCCGTCACGCAGGTCTACAGCGCACCAGCGCGGGGCCTTGGTGATGACCTTGTCCGGCCACGTGCGGTCAGGCAGTTCAACGGTGATCTGATCCTGGAACGGACGGTAGCGGTGGGCTGGCATTCCGGAGGACTTCTGTGCGTTTCGCATTAGTATCGGGGCCTTTTCTGTGGTTCTTATCTGAAAGGTGGCCGGGCAACACAAACTCCGCGACGAGGGTGGGCCTTGCGCTAAATCGCGTCTGAGGCCTCGCCGCGGCAGCTAAGAAGGAGGAGCTCTGCGCGCACCATTTGAGGGTAGCACGCGTGCGTAAGATGAGAGGGCACCACCGTCCTTATCGTCCAACATGCAGACGCCGCGCCGGTGCCAGCGCCGGCCGCGGCACGTCACACGAAGGAGCATCTGTGCCCATCTCGGGGATCGACCTGTCCAACATTGACCACACCGTCAGGCCGCAGGATGACCTGTACCAGCACGTGAACGGGTCCTGGCTCAAGGCCACGGAAATTCCGGATGACCGGCCACTCGAGGGAACTTTCACCGCGCTGCGCGACGGAGCGGAGATCGCGGTCCGGGACATCATCGAGGAAGCAGCCGCCAAGGGTGAAGCCGCCAGCGGGATAGAACGAAAGGTGGGCGAGCTCTACAACAGCTTCATGGACGAAGCCACAGTGGAGGCCAAAGGCATGGAGCCCATCCGCGGGCGGCTTGCCGAGGTATTTGCCACCGCCACGGTTGCTGATCTCGTGGCTCTGGCCGGGCGGCTGTTCCGGTCAGACGTGCCCGGGCTCTTCTACATCTACCCGGCTCCGGACGCTGGCAACCCGGACCGCATCCTGCTCTACACCGGCCAGGGCGGCCTGGGACTGCCGGACGAGTCCTACTACCGGGAAGAGAAGTTCGCCCCCATGGTCAAGGCCTATGGCGCGCATGTCAGGACCATGTTCACCCTGGCCGGAGTGGCCGATCCGGAGCCTGCGGCCGCACGCGTCGTTGCCCTCGAAACCAGCCTCGCATCCCACCACTGGGACAACGTCACCCTGCGCGACCCGCAGAAGACCTATAACCTCAAGTCCGCTGAGGAAGCGGCCACCCTGTTCCCGCTCCTTAACACCTGGTTCGAAGCTGCCGGGATCGACGCCGACAAGCGCAACGAGATCGTAGTCAGCACACCGGACTTCTTCAGTGGGGCCGCCGGCCTGCTGGAGTCCGAACCGCTCTCCGTGTGGCAGGAGTGGCTGGCCCTGCGGGTCATCAACGGCGCCGCGCCGTACCTGTCCTCCGAGTTCGTGGATGCCAATTTTGCCTTCTACGGAACAACCATCAGCGGCACGCCCCGGAACAAGGACCGCTGGAAGCGCGCCGTCGCCGTCGTCGAAGCTGCACTCGGTGAGGCCGTCGGGCAGATTTACGTCTCGAAGCACTTCCCCAAAACCCACAAGGCCCGCATGCAGACCCTGGTGGCCAACCTGATCGAGGCCTACCGGCAGTCCATCACCGGTCTTGCCTGGATGGGTGAGGAAACAAAGGCCGAGGCGCTGCGGAAACTGGGGGCCTTCCGCGCCAAGATCGGCTACCCCGACAAGTGGATCGATTACTCCGCGGTGGAAATCGACCCGCTGGACCTTCTGGGGAACGTGGAGCGGGCCCACAATGCCGACGTCGACCGCCACCTGGATGAGGTGGGCAAACCGGTAGACCTTAACAAGTGGCTCATGACACCGCAGACGGTCAACGCGTACTACCACCCGATGCTCAACGAGATCGTCTTCCCGGCCGCTATCCTGCAGCCACCGTTCTTCACAGCCGACGCCGACGACGCCGTTAATTACGGTGGCATTGGAGCGGTGATCGGCCACGAGATCGGCCACGGTTTTGATGACCAGGGGTCGCAGTTCGACGGCGGCGGCGCGCTGCGGAACTGGTGGACTGAGGATGACCGGACCGCGTTTGAGAAGCTCACAGCCAAACTGGTGGCACAGTACGACGAGTTGTCCCCCTATGCGGCGCCGGGGCACAACGTCAACGGCAAGCTGACGCTGGGGGAGAACATCGGCGACCTTGGTGGCCTGACCATCGCCTACAAGGCTTACCTGCTCAGCCTTGACGGCAAGGAACCGGAAGTGCTGGACGGGCTGACGGGGCAGCAGCGGTTCTTCGCGTCCTGGGCAGCCGGTTGGCGGCAGGTGATCCGGTCGGAAGAGGCCATCAGGAGGCTCGCCACGGATCCCCACTCCCCCAACGAGTTCAGGACCAACGCCATCGCCAAGAACCTGGACGCCTTCCACCAGGCCTTTGGCGTGACGGACCAGGATGGCATGTGGATGCCGCAGGACGCTCGCGTCAGCATCTGGTAAGCACCCTCCAGACATACAGAGAGGCGGGGCCGCCTGGCCCCGCCTCTCTGTATGTCAACTGGGTGCTGCCGTCAGTCCTGGACGATCAGCACCGGGTTGGCCTGCTGGCACACCGTATCGCCGGCCGTCTGGTTGACGATGTCCTCGGGCAGGGCCACGCCCGCGCCGGCGCCGTAGGTTGCCCCGGTGGTGAAGTCCGTTCCAAGGTAGACCTGCACTCCGGCGACGCGGGGTGCCAGCTGGACCTGCGCGGCCGGAATCCCCAGCAGCGCAGCCACGTCGGCTGCGACGTCGGCGAACTCAGTACCGTAGTAGACAACGCTCTGAGCCACCGGCGCGGCTTCCAACGGCCCGGATTGGGTGAAGCCTCCGGTGATCAAGGCCTGCACGATTTCCTGTGAGCGTCCCGGGACGCCGCTGCCGTTGGCCACAGTGACTGGTTGCAGCGCCTTGTCATACGGCGGCACCGCCGGGGTTGTTTCTGTTGGAGTGGCTGTTGTTTCCGTGGGCGCCGGGGACGGCGTTTTGGGCGCCGTTGGATCCGTGAGGTCCACGTCCTCGCGGAGGGCCGCAAACAGCTGGGACCCTGCGGGCTCCGCAATCTGCAGGCGGTTGATGTCCGTGACTGCCGGCGTGGTGGGCACGGCCACAAACGCCACCTTGCTGATGTCGATGTCCTTAAGCCGGCTACCGATACTCACGAGCGACGGCACGGAGGCCAGCCCCTCATCCACCGTGAGGTTCTTGGTCACTACATCGGCAATGGTCAGCATTTTAGAGGGGTCGGACAGTGTGCCGTCGTCCTTGATCTTGCGCGTGAGGGAGGACAGGAATCCCTGCTGTGCCCGGATCCGGCCCAGGTCGCCGCCGTCGGCAAAGGCATGACGGGTCCGCAGGAAGGCAAGGGCCATTTCGCCCTTAACGGCGGACGTACCCTTCGGCAGGCGCAGCCGGGAGTCAGGATCGTAGACGGCGTCACTGATGCACACGTCAACGCCGCCCACCGTGTTGGAGAGTTCCTTCACGGCGGTGAAGTCCGCCATCATGAAGTGATCGATCTCCAGTCCAGTCAGTTTGTTGACCGTGTCCACGGCGCAGCCGATGCCGGCTTCGTTCATGGCCTCGTTGATCATGACATCGTTGCGGGCAGGAAAAGTCCGTTTGGTCTTCTGGTCGGTGCACTCCGGAATATCGACCAGTAGGTCCCGGGGGAAGCTGATGACGCTGACGCGCTTGTTGTCGGCCGATACGTCCATCAGCATCATGACGTCGGATTTGCCGTAACCTGTCGAGTCGTCCACGGCGCCGTACTCCGCGTTGGCGCCGTCCCTGGTATCGGAGCCAAGGATCAGGATCTGCATCCGATCCGATTTGTCGTCCGATGGGTTCGCACCACCGGCGTTCAGCGGCGCCGTAGTGATGTTCGACTGGAACCGCAAATACCAGTAGCCCGCGAAGCCAAGTCCGCCGACCACCAGGATAGTGACCACCGCAGTGGTCACCTTCAGCCAGGCCGGCATCCGGCTCCGGGATCCGAGATGCCGGGCAACGCCGACGGCGGTAGCATCAGCGTGGCGGGACACCGGACCGGTCCCGGCTGACGCGTCAGCTCCGTACTCGCGATTGTCGCGGCCTCGCCCCATGTGTGGTGTACCTTCCTCGAAAAAATTGAATCCGGCCTATTTTAGTTGCCCAGTCTGGGAACTTCCCGACGACCGGCCGGGTAAGGCGAAAAGGCAGCGTCAGAAGCCGAGCTTGACCAACTGTTTCGGGTCGCGCTGCCAGTCCTTGGCCACCTTCACATGCAGGTCAAGGTAGATGCGGGCACCGAGCAGCGCCTCGATCCCCTTGCGTGCATTGGTGCCGACTTCGCGGAGCCGTGCACCGCCCTTGCCGATGATGATGGCCTTCTGGGACGAACGTTCCACATAGAGATTAACGCGGACGTCGAGGAAGGGCCTGTCTTCGGGCCGGCCCTCACGCGGAACAATTTCATCGACGACGACGGCCAGGGAGTGGGGCAGTTCGTCGCGGACGCCTTCGAGGGCAGCTTCCCGGATGAGCTCGGCGATCATCACGGCTTCGGGTTCGTCCGTCAGGTGACCGTCCGGATAAAGGGGCGGCGACGCCGGCATGTGGCTGATCAGGACGTCTGCGAGCGTGTCCACCTGGAAGCCGTCGGTGGCGGAGACGGGGACGATGTCCTTCCAGCCGTCCTCGCCGATGACATCCCGGCCCAGTGCTGCGACGGCGAGCAACTGCTCGGTGAGCGCCTGCCGGTCCACTGTGTCCGCCTTGGTGACGATCGCGATGACCGGCTTGTTGCCGATGGCGGCGAGCTGGGCGGCGATGTACTTGTCGCCCGGGCCGATTTTCTCGTTGGCGGGCAGGCAGAAGCCGATCGCGTCGACCTCGGCGAGGGTGTCGGCGACGAGTTCGTTCAGCCGCTTTCCCAGCAGGGTGCGGGGGCGGTGCAGGCCCGGGGTATCCACCAGGATCAGCTGGGCGTCATCGCGGTGCACGATCCCCCGGATGGTGTGGCGCGTGGTCTGCGGCTTGGCGGAGGTGATCGCCACCTTCTGGCCCACCAGCGCGTTCGTCAGGGTTGATTTTCCCGCGTTAGGCCGCCCCACGAGGACCGCAAAGCCTGCCCTATAGCCGCCGAAGTCTTTGGCGGCCGAATCCGGGTTGACCGGACGATTACTTTTCTTGCTCACGTGGAACTCCCTGCTGGGTTGCTTTCGCCTCGTCGAGGAGGTCTTCAAGGTCAGTGTCTGCTTTTGGTACTGCTGAGGCAATGATGTGGCTGACGCGGTTGCGGCGGCCCTCGAGCCGTTCGGCGAGCAGCGAGATGCCGCCCACCTCCACGCGGCTGCCCACAATGGGAACGCGGCCCAGGGCCTTGGCCAGCAGCCCGCCCACAGTGTCAACCTCGTCGTCGTCGAGCTCTATGTCGAACAGTTCTCCGAGGTCGTCGATGCTCATCCGGGCGCTCACCCGGTAGGAACCGCCGCCCAGGGCCACGGCCTCGGCGCTTTCGGTGTCATACTCGTCCACGATTTCGCCGACAATTTCCTCGATGAGGTCCTCCAGGGTGACAAGGCCGGCCGTGCCGCCGTATTCGTCGATCACGATGGCAACGTGTGTTGACTCCTTCTGCAGTTCCCGCAGCAGATCGCTCACCGGCTTGGACTCCGGGACGTACCGGACCTCGCGGGCCAGGGCTTCGACCGGGGGCTGTTCGTCGTCGGGTCCGAGCTCATGGAGCGTCGCCGCAACGTCCTTGAGGTACACGATTCCGAGGATCTGGTCCGTGTTGTCGCGGATCACCGGGATCCGTGAATAGCCCGACCGCAGGAACATTGACATGGCCCGCCTGAGGCTGGAGCCGGCGTCGATGCTGAGGATATCCGTCCGGGGCACCATCACGGCGCGCACCAGGGTGTCGCCGAAGTCAAAGACGGATTGGATCATTTCCGCTTCGGTGTCTTCGATCATGTCCGATTCGGAGGCGCGGTCCACAAGTTCGCGGAATTCCTGTTCGCTGAAGAACGCGTCATCACCCGCGGGTGCGCCTGGAGCGGCGGCACTGCCCAGCGCCACGAGCCACCCCGGGATGGGTCCGAGGACCCACGTGAGATACCTGATCAGTGGTGCTGTGGAGCGGACGACTGCGGCCGAATGGAGCCTGCCGAGCTGCCGCGGGGAAACGCCGACGATGACGAAGCCGAGCAGGGCCATGATCCCCGTGGCGGCCAGCCCGGCCAGCCAGACGTTGTCCAGCAGGCTGTGGAGCAGGACGGCCACCGCTACGGCAGAAGCCATCTCGAACCAAACGCGCCAGAACCGCAAGGCCCGGATGTGCGCCACCGGCTGGGCCAGGATGCGCTTCATGGCGTTTCCGCGGCTCTTCAGCAGGGCGTCTTCGGCGTCGTGCCGGGAAAGGAAAGTGAACGCGGCTTCGGCTGCGGTCAGGAGTGCTGCTGTACCGAGGAACGCCAGGGCCATGCCGACAAGGAGCAGGGGCGTCACTGCGTGGTCTCGGCAGGTGCTTCTTTGCCGGTGAAGCCGGAAAGCAGCTGGCGCTGGAGGCCGAACATTTCTTCCTTTTCCTCGGGCTCTGCGTGGTCATAGCCGAGCAGGTGGAGGATCCCATGCGTGGTCAGCAGCAGCATCTCATCCTGCAGGGAGTGCCCGGCGTTGACGGCCTGCACCTGCGCCACCTGGGGGCAGACGGCGATGTCACCCAGCATCCCTTGGGGAGTGGGCCGGTCCGGCGTGCCCGGGGTCAGCTCGTCCATGGGGACCGAGAGCACGTCGGTGGATCCCGGCTCGTCCATAAGCTCGATGTGGAGCTTTTCCATGGCGGGTTCATCCACCAGGAGAATAGAGAGTTCAGCCTGCGGGTGGATGTACAGCTGCTCAAAAACGTACCGGGACAGAGCCACGAGCTCCGCTTCATCAACCTGGATGCCGGACTCGTTGTTGACCTCAATGCTCACGCGTTTTCCCCCCGCTTTTCCCGGCTCACCGAGTGGTTCACTTTGTTCCGCTGGAGATCGTCCCAGAGACTGTAGGCACGCACGATGTCACCCACAAGACGGTGGCGGACCACGTCAGTGGAGTCCAGGACGGTGAAGTTCACGTCCTCGATTCCCTGCAGGATCTCCTCCACGATCCGCAGACCTGAGCGTGTGTCGAAGGGAAGGTCCACCTGGGTGACGTCTCCGGTAACCACCATTTTGGACCCGAAGCCCAAACGCGTAAGAAACATCTTCATCTGTGCCGGTGTGGTGTTCTGCGCTTCGTCCAGGATGATGAAGGCGTCGTTAAGCGTGCGCCCCCGCATGTAAGCCAGCGGCGCGACTTCGATGGTCCCGGCGGCCATCAGGCGCGGGATGGCCTCGGGGTCCATCATGTCGTGCAGCGCGTCGTACAGCGGGCGCAGGTAGGGGTCGATCTTGTCGCTCAGGGTGCCCGGCAGGAATCCCAGCCGTTCGCCGGCCTCGACGGCGGGCCTGGTCAGGATAATACGGCTGACTTCCTTCTGCTGCAGCGCCTGGACAGCCTTGGCCATGGCGAGGTACGTCTTGCCCGTACCTGCAGGGCCAATCCCGAAGATCACCGTGTTCGCGTCAATCGCGTCCACGTAGTTCTTCTGGTTCAGGGTCTTGGGGCGAATGGTCTTCCCCCGGCTGGAGAGGATGTCATGGGTGAGGACGTCCACAGGGTTCTGCAATGACTGGCTGCGGAGCAACGAGACGAGCTGCTGCAACACCGCGGGGCTGATGACTGTGCCACGGGCCACGAGACCGCGAACTTCATGCAGCAGCCGCATGATGCGGGGAACTTCGTTGGCAGGGCCGCTCATGGACAGTTCGTTTCCACGGACGTGGAAGTTAACGGACGGGAACTGCTCTTCGATGTAGCGCAGGGCCTCGTCATGGCTGCCGAGCGATTGGACCATCTGATCGGAGTTGTCAAAGAGAACCACCTCCGTCCGGACACCGGGAAGTGAATGGGGGAATTCTCCGGCGGCGCGGTCAGTATTGAGCCGGCGCTTTCCGTTCGCTGATTCAGTCATGGTGCTGGCCCGCAGGCCCGTGGTCCCCTCCAGTTCGAAAAATTAAGTGCGCCAGCTGCTGCGTGGGGGGCTGTTGCCGAGCATGCAGGAGCCAGCGGAGTCCTTCCATCTTACGCCAGGAGGCACCTCCCGGCGGCGTCAGGCGGTCCCCGGCGAGGGTGCCCGTCACCGGCATACTGCGGGACGGGTGGCGTCATTAGGTATCAACTTCATCTCGGGCTCATATCGTTCCCGTTGCAGTTGGGCCGGCAGCCCGGATTCGGTCCTTTTGGCGGAGCTGGCTATGCGATGCTGGAAATCACAGCCGTCCGGGGACCGGCTCACGGGGCCCAGGCCTCGCCATTTCACAGCCGGAAAGGACAGGCCACGAGAGTGCCGGAAACAGCGACCCCCCTCAGTGCCAGGCGCGTCGCGCCGCGTTTTCGTCCGCAACGTCTCCTGGGCCTGCTGCCAGCATTCCTCCTTCTCACCGGTTGTATCGCGGACCCCAGCCCTGAGCCCAACCTGACGGCAAACTCCAGTGCTGCCGCCACCGGCTCCCCCGGGGCACCTTCCACCAGCGCGCCCCTTGAAACTACACAGTCCTCGAATAAGGCCCCGGTCTACTGGATTGGCCGAAGCAACAGCAACGTGTTCCTATACCGGGAGTTCCGGGACGTGCCGGAGCAGGAGAATCCAGTGACCCGCGCCCTGCGGGCCATGATGTCCGAGAAGCCGCTGGACCCGGATTTCTTCACGCCCTGGCAGGATCCCGAGAAACTCGCCTCGTCCATCTCCGGCAAGAACGTCATTACCGTCGACGTCTCGGAGGATGCCTTTAACAGCAATCTCGACGCCGACATGGCCGGCCGCGCCATTCAGCAGCTGGTCTTTACCGCTACGGCAGCGGCCGCGAGTTCCGGCCTGATCGATTCCGGCCAGCAGATCCAGGTCAGGATCCTGGTGGATAGCCACACCGATTATGTTGCCTTCGACCACGTCCAGCTTGGCGACCCCATGTCCCGAGCTGCCGGAATGGTGGCGCCCGTGTGGATCATCGATCCGCAGGAAGGGACTGATTTGGCCGGCGGAAGCGTCAAGATCACCGGCCGCAGCACGGTTCCGGGCGGTAAACTCCGCTGGCAGATCCTGCGGGCCGAAGCGAACGGGAACAAGGCGCCCTACCTGACCGGGGAGACCACTGCAGCTGCCGAAGCCGCCCAGTCCGGAGTCTTTACGCTTGCCCTTAGCCTGTCCTCGGGGAGTTACGAGCTCCGCGTTTCGCAGGTGGATGCGGCCGGCACCAGCCAGGAGCTGAATGTGGATACGCGGAACTTCAACGTCCGGTAACAGCCCGCGCAGCAGTCGGCCTCAGGATACCGGTGCTGTCCAGCGTCCCAGTACATCACTCGCCAGAACAACCGCTGCCGGTCCGGCCGTGGATGACCTCAGGACGTGGTGTCCCAAGAGCGCCGTCACGGCGCCGGCGTCGCAAAGCCGGGTGACTTCGCGGGGACTGATTCCGCCCTCCGGACCAACGATGAGCAGAATTTCCAGGGGTCCGGCGTCAGCCTGGGTGCCCTGCCATGATTCCAGGACAGACCGGAGCGGCCGGACCGCGTCTTCGTGCAGGATTACGGCCAGATCCGCTGCCGCCACGGCCGCCGCAAGGCCTGGCGTTTCGACGGCGGCGCGCACCTCGGGGATCCAGGCGCGGCGTGCCTGCTTGGCGGCGGCAATGACCACGGACTGCCATTTTGCGTGGGCCTTGGCCGCGCGCTCACCCTTCCAGCGGACAATTGATCGCTCGGACTGCCAGGGAACTACGGCATCAATCCCGAGTTCGGTTGCCGTTTCCACGGCCAGTTCATCGCGGTCCCCCTTGGCCAGGGCCTGCACCAGCACAAGCCGGATGTCGGGCCGGTCCTCCACAACGAGGGCGGAGCATTCCACGGTGAGCTCCGCGGGCGACGCCGAGACAACAGTTCCCGTCAGCCGCCTTCCGGCGCCATCGGCAATGTCCACCGCCTCTCCGGGAGATAGCCGTTTTACGGTCACGGCGTGGCGTGCCTCCGGCCCTTGAAGGACAAAACGGGCACCGGGCACCAGACCGTCCAGCGACCCGGCACCGCTGAAGAAAACGGGATTGCTCACCGCTACAGGTTACCGAACCGGTCCCGCAGCTTGGCAAAGACGCCGCCGCTGGCAGCCAGTTTGCCTTCCGTGAACTGCTCGCCCCGCAGCTTCGCCAGCTGCCGCAAGAGATCCTCCTGCGCGGCATCCAGCTTGGCCGGCGTCTCCACCTGCAGATGGACCATCAGATCCCCGCGGCCGTAGCCGCGCAGGTGCGTCACGCCGAGTCCACGGAGCGTGATGATCTCCCCTGACTGCGTCCCTGCCTTGACGTCGATTTCCTGCAGCCCGTCAAAGGTTTCCAGTGACAGCTCGGTGCCTAGGGCGGCGGCAGTCATCGGGATGTGCAGCGTTGCGTGCAGGTCGTCACCGTCGCGTGCGTACGTGGCGTCGTTGTTGACCCGGAGTTCCACGTACAGGTCCCCGGACGGTCCGCCGGCCGGGCCTGCTTCGCCCTGCCCGGAGAGCTGGATCCGGGTGCCAGTGGCAACACCGGCCGGCACCTTGATGGTGAGCGACCGCCGGCTGCGGATGCGGCCCTGGCCGCTGCATTCGTTGCAGGGGTCCTTGATGACCGTCCCGAAGCCTTCGCAACTGCCACACGGGGCCGCCGTCATGACCTGGCCCAGGATGGAGCGAACCGCGCGCTGGACCTGGCCGCTGCCGCCGCAGATATCGCAGCGCACAGGGTGGCTGCCGTCGCGGCAGCATGACCCGTTGCAGGTGGGGCAGGTGACGGCTGTGTCCACTTCGAGTTTCCGGTTGACGCCGAACACGGCATCGCGGAGTTCGATCCGTACACTGATCAGCGCGTCCTGGCCGCGGCGGACCCGGGAAGCGGGGCCGGAGGTGCCGCCGGCCCCGAAGAACGTGTCGAAGATGTCCTGGAACGCGAAGCCCTGGCCGGAGTATCCACCGCCGCCGAACCCGTTGTCGGTGCCGTTCTCATTGCCGGTGGTGTCATAGATCCGGCGCTTTTGCGGGTCCGAAAGTACCTCGTAGGCATGGGTCACGGCCTTGAAGCGGTCCGATGCATCGTCCCCGGGGTTTACGTCCGGGTGGAGAGTGCGGGCCAGCTTGCGGTAGGCCTTCTTGATCTCTTCCCCGGTGGCTTCCGGCGAGACTCCGAGGACGTCGTAGTGGCTGCTCAAAGTTCGTATCTCTTCCTTGTTGTACTGACGGCAGGCGGGCTGCCGGCACTGCTCTTCGTGCCTGGACCGTGATGCTGTTACGGACCCAGAATTCTTGAAAGGTAACGGGCTACTGCCCTGACGGCGGCCATGGTGGTGGGGTAGTCCATCCGGGTGGGGCCGAGCACACCGATCTTGGCAGTGCTGTCTGGTCCGTAGCCCGTGGCCACCACGGAGGCTTCCGCTAGTCCGTCGTACGGGTTTTCACGCCCGATGCTGACTGCCACGCCCCTCGGATCCTGCGCCATGTCGCTCAGGAGGCGCAGCAGGACAACCTGCTCCTCGAGCGCTTCCAGGACCGGTCCGATACTGAGCGGAAAATCCACATTGGAGCGGGCGAGGTTCGCCGTTCCGGCCATGACCATGCGTTCCTCACGGCTGCTGTGGGCGAGCGTTTCCAGCCCGTGGGCCAGGGCCTGGGCCGCCGCGCGCTGGCCCGGGCTGACGGACGAAACGACTCCGGGCAGCGAGGGGGTCAGCCGGCTCAGCGAGATGCCCGCGAGTGATCCGAGGAAGTGTGTCCGCAGCGCGGCGATGGCGTCGTCGCCGAGGTCCTGGCCGATGTCGATCACGCGCTGTTCGACCTTGCCGGTGGTGGCGATGAGGACCACCAGGACCTGCCGGGGCGCGAGCAGGACGAATTCGATGTGGCGGATGGTGGCGCGGCTCAGATGCGGATACTGCACCACGGCGACCTGGTTGGTCAGCTGCGACAGCATCCTGACGGTCCTGTCCAGGACGTCGTCCAGATCGTCGGCGCCCTCCAGCAGCGACTGGATGGCACGCCGTTCCGCGTGGGAAAGTGGCTTCACCGCTGAAATCTGGTCCACAAACAGCCGATAGCCTTTGTCTGTGGGGATCCGTCCCGCGCTGGTGTGCGGGGCCGTGATCAGACCGTCGTCTTCCAAGGCCGCCATGTCGTTGCGGATGGTGGCACTGGACACGCCGAGGTGGTGGCGTTCCACGAGCGCTTTTGAACCTACTGGCTCGCGGGAGTGCACATAGTCCTCCACGATGGCGCGCAGTACTTCGAGTTTGCGCGGCTCGCTCATACTCCACCTCCATCCGTGGTCACTGCAGGGTTAGCACTCGACATGCCTAAGTGCTAACAGTCTAATATGAGTCACCCCGTTGTTAGCATTGGTACCGCTCCGGGCGAAATTCCGGGCCAGGATCTAGCGGCAAGGCGGAATCAATCCATGCAGTACCAGAACTGGGGTCCGCAGGAGATCACCGCGCCCGTGAGAAGCGAACTCCCTGAGGTCCCCGTGGAACGTGGCATGGTTCTCGAAGACGCCCAGTCAGGCTGGGTGGGAGCGGTGACCCGGGTGGAGAAGTCCGGTGGCATGCATGTAGTGGCCCTCGAAGACCGGCGCGGCAAGTCCCGGTCCTTCCGGCTGGGCTTCGGATTCCTCCTGGAGGGGCAGCCCATCCGGCTCGTTCCCCCGGCGCCCAGGCAGGCCGCCCCCGTGGCCGCCGGCCGGACGGCGTCCGGCTCGGTCCGCGTGGCCGGCCAGCGTGCCCAGGTCGCCAAAGCCAGCAGGATCTGGGTGGAGGGAAAACACGATGCCGAACTCGTGGAAAAAGTCTGGGGTGACGATCTCCGCGTAGAGGGCATCGTCGTCGAGCCTTTGCATGGCATTGATGACCTGGCGGGGGCGGTAGCCGCATTCGGCCCCGGGCCGGGGCGGCGGCTGGGGGTCCTGGTGGACCACCTGGTGCCGGACTCGAAGGAGTGGCGCATTGCGGCTGCCGTGATGGCCTCCCCCGGCGCGGTGGGGAATGTCCTGATCGTCGGGCACCCTTACGTTGACGTGTGGCAGGCAATCCGGCCCGCTGTACTGGGCATCGAACAATGGCCGGTGGTGCCGCGCGGGCAGGACTGGAAGACCGGAATCCTGGCAGCGTTCGGCTGGCCGCACTCCACCAAGGAAGACATCGGGCTTGGCTGGCAAAAGCTACTGGGCGCTGTCCGCAGTTACGCGGACCTGGAAGCATCATTCCTCGGGAGAGTGGAGGAAGTCATCGACTTCCTGACGGTGCCCTGACACCGGATCCGGCTCCTGGCGGCAGCATTTGGTGGCTGAACCAGTATTCTTGGTACTGCGGAGGCTGCAGTTGCATCAGTCCGGCATTCTCCAACCCAGCACCATTGCACTTTCGAAGGAAGAAAACCGTGGCACAAAACGCACGCGAGCACCGGGACGACCACGGCGGCCAGGGCCGTTCCGAGTACCAGGGCGTTCCGGCTAATGCGCTGCCCCTGACGGCCAGCGAAGACCGCCAGTGGGCCACACTGGCACACTTCGGCGGGATCCTCGGCTGTGTTCCGTCACTGCTGATCTACCTGATTTTCCGTGAGCGCGGGCCGTTCACCGCCCAGGAATCCAAGGAAGCGCTGAACTTCAGCCTGCCGCCCACCATTGCGGCGCTGGTGGCCAATCTCCTGGTGTTCATTCCGGTGATCGGAAACATCTTCGCCGTCATCGCCACCCTGATCTGGATTGCCCTGACCTGCTTCTCCGTGGCCGCAGGTATCCATGTCAACAAGGGCCAGCCCCACCGTTACCAGTACAACCTGCGCTGGATCAAGTAGTCACCACCCGCGGTTCAGTCCGGCAGGATCCTGCGGACCACGGCGTCGGCCAGCAGGCGGCCCTTCAGGGTTAATACCAGCGTGCCGTGGAAGGCAGCCGGCGGCTCCACCAGGCCGTCGGCAATGAGCCCGGCCACGGCGTGACGGCCGTGCTCGCCCAGCGTTGACGTGGCCAGTCCCGACACGAGCCGGGCCTCAAGCATCACGCGCTCCACGTCGCGGGTTTCGGCGTCGAGCGTTTCCCGCCCGGCCGCCGGTGACAGGCCCTGAGCGAGCCGTCCGGCGTAGGCCGTGGGGTGCTTGACGTTCCACCACCGCACCCCGCCCACGTGTGAATGTGCACCAGGCCCGATGCCCCACCAGTCGTCCCCGCGCCAGTACGCGAGGTTGTGCCGGCATGCCTGCTCCGGCGTCCGGGACCAGTTGCTGACCTCGTACCAGCTGAGGCCTGCAGCGCCGATCAGCTGGTCGGCGAGTTCGTATTTGTCGGCGTGGTCGTCGTCGTCGATTCCCGGGACTTCACCACGGCGGATCTGGGCTGCCAGCTTGGTGCCGTCTTCCACGATCAGCGCGTAGGCACTGATGTGGTCAGGCTGGTAGGAGAGGGCCGTCTCCAGGGAGAACCGCCAGTCCTCCAGGGACTCCCCCGGTGTCCCGTAGATCAGGTCCAGGCTCACGGCCAGTCCGGCATCGCGCGCCCACTGCACCACCTGCGGCACGCGGCTGGGCGTGTGCGTGCGGTCCAGGACCTTCAGGACATGGGGAACGGCAGACTGCATGCCGAAGGAAACCCGGGTGAAGCCGGCATCGGCCAGGACCTGAAGGGATGCCGGGGTGACCGAGTCCGGGTTTGCTTCGGTGGTCACTTCGGCGCCGGGTTCCAGGCCCCAGTGCCCGACGGCGGCCGTCAGGATCCGTGCGAGGTCTTCCGCCGGGAGCAGCGTGGGAGTGCCGCCGCCGAAAAAGACTGTGCTCAGCGGACGGTCCGGGAGACCCGAGTCGCGCAGGACCGTGGCGGCAAAATCCACTTCGGACACAGCGGTGGTGGCGTAGGCATCCTGGGACGCTCCGCCGCCCAGCTCGGTGGCCGTGTACGTGTTGAAGTCGCAGTATCCGCAACGCACCGCGCAGAAAGGGATGTGCACGTACAGTCCGAAGGCCCGGCCCGCCGCACCGTCCACTGCCTGGGCGGGCAGCAGACCGTCCGACGGCGCGGGGTCGCCGAGTGGAAGAATGCTAGGCATTGCAGGGGCCTCCGGTGTTGCCGGCCACTGTCATCACTACTTCTTGGCCTTGTCCTTGGACTCGTCAGTGGTCAGCGCAGCGATGAAGGCTTCCTGGGGAACCTCAACGCGGCCCACCATCTTCATGCGCTTTTTGCCTTCCTTCTGCTTCTCCAGCAGCTTGCGCTTACGGGAGATGTCGCCGCCGTAGCACTTGGCCAGAACGTCCTTGCGGATGGCGCGGATGCTTTCCCGGGCGATGATCCTGGAGCCGATGGCAGCCTGGATGGGCACCTCAAACTGCTGGCGGGGAATGAGTTCGCGCAACTTGCCCGTCATCATCACACCGTAGGCGTAGGCCTTGTCACGGTGGGTGATGGCGGAGAAGGCATCCACCTGCTCGCCCTGCAGCATGATGTCCACCTTGACCAGGTCGGCCACCTGCTCGCCGTCGGCCTTCCAGTCCAGCGAGCCGTAGCCCCGGGTCTTGGATTTGAGGATGTCAAAGAAATCGAACACGATCTCAGCGAGCGGCAGCCGGTAGCGGATTTCGACCCTGTCCTCGGACAGGTAGTCCATGCCGCCAATAACGCCGCGGCGGCTCTGGCAGAGCTCCATGATGGCGCCCACAAACTCATTCGGCGCCAGGATGGTGGCAGCCACCATCGGCTCGCGGACCTCTGCGATCTTGCCGGACGGGTATTCGCTGGGGTTGGTCACATGGACCACCTTCTTGTCCTCCAGCGTTACCTCGTACTCCACGTTGGGGGCGGTGGAGATGAGGTCAAGATTGTATTCGCGTTCGAGCCGCTCCCTGGTGATTTCCAGGTGGAGCAGGCCGAGGAAGCCGACGCGGAAGCCGAAGCCGAGCGCGGCCGACGTTTCGGGCTCGTACACCAGTGCGGCGTCGTTGAGCATCAGCTTCTCCAGCGCATCGCGGAGCACCGGGTAGTCCGTGCCGTCCAGCGGATACAGGCCGGAGAAGACCATCGGCTTGGCATCGGCGTAGCCGGGAAGGGAGGCCGTGGCAGGCTTGGCGAGGTTGGTGACGGTGTCGCCGACCTTGGACAGGCGGACGTCCTTCACACCGGTGATGAGGTAGCCCACTTCGCCAACCCCGAGACCCTTGGAGGGCGTGGGCTCCGGGGAGCTCACGCCGATCTCGAGGAGTTCGTGGGTGGCCCGGGTGGACATCATCTGGATGCGTTCACGGGGGTGGAGCATGCCGTCAACCACACGGACGTAGGTAACCACACCGCGGTACGTGTCGTAGACCGAGTCGAAGATCATGGCGCGCGCCGGGGCGTTCGGGTCACCCACGGGGGCCGGCAGATCGCGGACGATCTTGTCCAGCAGGACCTCGACGCCCATGCCGGTCTTGCCGGAGACGCGGAGCACGTCGTCGGGGTCGCCGCCGATCAGGCTGGCCAGTTCGGCCGCGTACTTCTCAGGCTGGGCTGCCGGAAGGTCGATCTTGTTCAGTACCGGGATGATGGTGAGGTTGTTTTCCATCGCCAGGTACAGGTTCGCGAGGGTCTGGGCCTCAATGCCCTGCGCCGCGTCAACGAGCAGCACTGCGCCTTCGCAGGCCGCCAGCGAACGGGACACTTCGTAGGTGAAGTCCACGTGGCCGGGGGTGTCGATCATGTTCAGCGCGTAGCTGGTCCCGTCGAGTTCCCAGGGCATACGGACCGCCTGGGACTTAATGGTGATACCGCGTTCGCGCTCGATGTCCATGCGGTCCAGGTACTGGGCCTTCATATCGCGGGACTTAACCACCCCGGTGAACTGCAGCATGCGGTCAGCCAGGGTTGATTTACCGTGGTCAATGTGCGCGATGATGCAGAAATTCCGAATGATGGCCGGATCAGTCGCGGCGGGCACCGGGGCGGTGCGGGCCATGGGAGACACGCAGGGTCCTTACTGTTGACATTCGTGCGACCCCCGCCAGGACGCACCGGAGGCACCCTGCGGCTGGACCGCACATTTGGAACCTCCAGTCTCCCACGTCCGGGCGCATCGTATTGCATTCAGGTCAAACCCGGCACGGTGGCCCGGCGATAGTCTTGGCCCATGCCTATCAACCTCCGCTCCTTGGCCAACGCTGTCCGGACGTCCGTCAGGGTCCTGCAGAAGTTCCGTACCGGGGCAACCCGATCTGCCGGCCCGCACACGCCTGCACCGGCCCGCCAGGCGGCGCCGATGAGGCCTGCCCCGCACGGCGTCTATCCTGGCGACTTTGCCGGCGCGGCATCCATCCGGTACGCCCCGCAGCCCGACGGCAGTCCCGACCCCGGCGAGATTGTGTGGACTTGGGTGCCGTATGAGGAAGACCACACCCGGGGCAAAGACCGTCCGGTTCTGCTGGTGGGCAAGAGCGGACGGTACCTGCTGGGGGTAATGCTCACCAGCAGGGACCATGACCATGCCGGCAACGGATCCGGAGAGTACGTGGACATCGGAACTGGCAGTTGGGACCGCCAGCAGCGGCCCAGCGAGGCAAACCTTGGACGGATCCTGCAGATCAGCCCGGACGCCATCCGGCGCGAAGGTGCAGTTCTGGACCGGAAACGCTTCGATCTGGTGGCTGCAGGCCTACGGCGCCGACACGGCTGGAAATAGCCCGCCAAATGGCCAGCTTCCGGGGGGTCTGCTATTCTGTATAGCTGTGTGTCCGTGCAGGTCGACGGCCACTGATGGTTGGCCGCCATAGGTATCCCCACGCCGCTCAGTCAATGGCCAATCTGAAAGCCCTCTAGACCATTTCCGCATTAAAAAGAGAGTTCACACGTGGCTAATATCAAGTCCCAGAAGAAGCGCATCCTTACCAACGAGAAGGCTCGCCTGCGCAACAACGCAGTCAAGTCTGAGCTGAAGACGGCCATCCGCGCCGTCAACACCGCCGTTGAGTCCACCGACAAGGATGCAGCTGCCGCTGCCCTGCTTGTTGCCGGCCGCAAGCTGGACAAGGCTGTCAGCAAGGGTGTCCTGCACAAGAACAACGCAGCGAACCGCAAGTCGGCCATCTCCAAGAAGGTCAACGCGCTGTAAGGTTTCCAGTTCACCTGAACTGATGATTGTGGCCGGCACCCGATGGGTGCCGGCCACACATCTTTAAGCCGCCAGCGTCTCTGCGCCAGAGCCACCTACCGCAGGCGCGGTCAGCTGACGTCAGTGCCCGCGCACAGAGGTTGCGATGACGGTCACCGCATGTTCAACGGCATAGACGGGATCACGCGAAAGGCCCTTGACCTGGGCATCGGCCTCGGCGGTGGCCTGGATGGAGCGGACCAGACCCTCCGGGGTCCAGCGGCGCACATCGCGCTGGGCCTGCTCCACGAGCCAGGGCTGCATGCCCAGTTCCCGAGCGATCTGCGCCGGGGATCCCTGGGCGCCGGCTACTTTGGCCACCGTCCGCAGCTTGGCTGCCAGCGCGGCAACCAGCGGAACCGGATCAGCCCCGGTGGCCAGCGCGTGGCGAAGGGTGGACAGCGCCACTGGACCGTTTCCGGCCATGGCAGCGTCCGCGACTTTGAAGGCCGTGGCCTCGATCCGGCCACCGTAGTAGCGGTCCACTAACTCCGGGGTCACTGCTCCCGTGGCATCCGCGATCAGCTGGCTGCACGCCGCCGCGAGCTCCGAAAGGTTAGCGCCGACGGCATTAACCAGCGTCTGCACGGCGTCCGAGCTGATCTTGCGTCCGGCGGCCCTGAATTCCGTTGCCACGAAAGTGGCCTTATCCGCATCCTTCTTAAGGGGCTGGCAGTCAACTACCGGCCAACCGCCGGCCTTGACGGCATCGAGGAGCTTCTTGCCGCGGACTCCCCCGGCGTGGCGCAGGACGAGCACCGCATCCGGCTCCGGGCGGGCCAGATAGGTCAGTGCGTCGGCCAGGAAGGCATCGTTCATGCCTTCAACGCCTTCGACTTCGATCAGTTTGCGCTCACCGAAGAGTGAGGGGCTGACTTGCATGGCGAGGGTCCCGGCTTCGTACGTTCCGGCCATGAGGCGGCTGACTTCCACGTCGGGAAACGCCGTCCGCACCTGGGCGCGGACATGGTCCATGGCACGGATGCCTAGGTATTCCTCCGGTCCGCCCACCAGGACGATTTCGGCAGGCGTCACGTCCCGCCAGGTGGCCGTGTTCGACGCCGGAGTCCTGGTAAATGTGGTCTGGGCTGCGGCCATGGTGGATTCCTCCCGGAAATTCTGGTGCAGTGTCTAAGCCTGCCACGGTGGGCCGCCGCCACCAAGCCGGGGCCACGCTGGCCTGGCCCGCGCCGGTCCGGCCAGCACCGCGCCGGACAGCACCGGGCCAACGTGGCCCCCAGTTGCCGTTCCAGGAGGTCCAACACCGATTCCGTCCGGGCGTGCAATGCCAGGACCCCCCGGAACACCTGGCGCGGCCGGACGGCAAGACACACACCGGCAAACGTCAGCACCGAGAGCAGCACCATGGTCAGGAGCCCGAACGGGCCCTCGGGCCAGGGCAGCGCAGCCCCCGGCAATCCGGCCGTGATCCTCGCGGTTCCTGCAACTCCGGCGCTGAAGGTGCCTGCCACGGCGATCAGGACGGTGGCCAGCCACGGCGCGGCAACCACCAGCGGGACGGCTGCCGTTCCCAGCAATGTCACCGGTGCTACCAGCGGGGCTGCCATCAGGTTTGCAGGCAGCGAGTACGTGGAGAACTGGGGCTGCAGGAGCACAATCACCGGGCCGCAGAGCAGCTGCGCGGAGAGCGGGACGGCCCAGGCAGCGGCTGCCCAGCGTGGAATCACTGCCGGGGTCCAGTCGATCATCCGGCGGCCCAGGACGATGATGCCCAGGGTCGCGAGCACCGACAGCAGGAAGCCAAAGCTGGTCCCGAGGCCGGGGTCGATCAGGAGCAGGCCCATTACGGCGAGGCAGAGGAAACTGAGTCCGCGGCCTGTCCGGCCGCCTGCCAGCGATGCCACGGCGATTGAACCCATCAGCGCGGCGCGCAGGACGCTGGCGTCCGGGCCGACGAGCACCACAAACATTGCCAGGCCGGTCAGCGCCAGTCCTGCCGCGGGGAGCCGGGTCAGGCGCAGGCTGCGGGCAGCGATCAGCAGGGCACCCAGGACCAGGCTGCAGTTGGCCCCGCTGACTGCCGTCAGGTGGGTCATGCCCACCGTTTTCATCGCCGCATTGAGCCCTTCATCCAAGGCGCTGGTGTCCCCGGTGACCATGCCCGGAAGCAGACCGGCTGGATCGGCGGCAAGGAAGGACGAAGCGGAGACATACCGGACACGCAGGTCCTTCGCTACGAGCTGCCAGGCCGGGGCGTCGGCATCATCCATTCCGGCGCTGCTGCCGGTCCCGGAGCCGGCACGGGGTGGCAGGGAGGCTGACAGGACAGCCGTTTCCTGCTGGCCTGCGTCCGGTGGCTTCAGCTTGCCGGCGGTCCGGACCACCTGGCCGGGCACCAGGTCTCCCCAGCCCTTGCCGCCCATGACCACCACCGGGGCACGGGTACGGATGACCCGGCTGCTGACGGTGACCTGCTCCGTCTGCGCCGTGACCGACCAGCGTTCGGGCGGCCCCGAAGTTCCCGGGACGGTCATGGCGCGAGGGGATCCGGTGACCTCCAGAATGGCCACCACAGAGTGGCCGGCGGCGACAGCTTCGGCAAACGGCCCGTCGTGGCGTTGGGACGACGAGACAGCCGAATGGGCAGCAGCGGTGGCGGCCAGCAGCAAGGCAACCGCGAGTGTCATCTGAAAGCTCCGCCGGCCTGCCACCAACGCCCTGCCCTTCGAGGCCCGGATCAACAGGCAGGTGGCCAAAAGTACCAAGCCGCAGCAGAGCCCCACCAGCGCCACAGGGGCAAGCCAGACGCCAGCGACGGCGGCACCCCAGACGAGGAGGGCGGGCAGTGCCAGCCTGACGTCGGTGCGCCGGCGCGGCGCATCCGTTGGTGAACTCGATGGCTCCTGGCCCCGGAGTTTCGTCCCGACGCGTGCACCCAGCCTGCGGACACTCAGCCCCGCGGCCTGGACTACGGCGGGCGTAGTCACGGCGGGCGTATCCACGGAAGCCGGGAATGCTGCTGGAGCCCTCTGGCCCTGCACGGCTGAGTCAACAAAGCGGCTCCACTGGCTGCGCCTGGCCACCTCAGATGCCTACCAGGGGAAGGAGTGTTTCGAGCATCTTGGGACCCACGCCATCCACGGCGTCGAGCTCCTCGACCGTTGTGAAGGGGCCGTGTTCCTTGCGCCACTCCACGATCCGCTGAGCCAGCACGGGCCCAACCTTCGGCAGGGCGTCCAGCTCTTCGACGCTGGCTGTATTGAGGTTGACCTTTTCTCCTGCTGAAGCGGTCCCACCACCGCCGGTCCCCTCCCCCGCTTCCCCGGGCATGCCGGACGAACCGGCGGGGACTTCTTCGCCGGCCTGGGGAACGTAGAGCTTCTGACCGTCCGCCAGCATGGCAGCAAGGTTGAGGCGGTTCAGGTCTGCTGTGGGCGTGCCTCCCCCTGCCGCCGCGACTGCTTCGTGAACCCGGCTGCCAGCGGGCAACTGCACAACCCCGGGCACGGCGACAGCCCCGGCAACGTGAATGATAACGGTGCCGGCCTGTGGACTTTCCGACGCCAGCCCAGGCGGCCCGGCGCCGTGCGGCTCCGGGCCTTCGGTTCCTTCCCGAGCAGGCATGCTGCCCTGGGCTGAGATGTCGCTCAGGGGCACAACTTCGGGCAGTCCGGCGGCCACCTGTGACCAGAACCAGGCGCCGCCCAGCACCGCGAATACGGCGATGAGCAGGGCGACCCGCGGGCCCACCCGCCATCTCAGCGCCGGTCCTGTCCGGCCTGTTCCGGCAGCGGACTCATCAGCAGCCCCCGAAGCGGCGTCGTCACCGGATAGGTGGGTACCGCCGTCGTACTCAAAGACCTTTTCGCCACTGCCGGTGAGTAGAAGCCCCGGGCCGGCTCCGAGCGTGGACTGCAGCCGGTCCCGGGCATGCCGGGCCCCCTGGCGTGCTGCTCCAGCGTCCCGGCGTGACATGCTCCCAACGCTAGGGAAGCAGGGCCGCGGGTGACAGTCCCGGCCACACATACCCACAGCAGAGATGTCTCCCTTGCTAATCCCTGGGGCCCTCCGGTGGTCGGCTGGGAGCGAGTATCAGGGGCCCTCGATTCAGCGGCGGCACGATTCAAATCTGGACGCGTCACGGCTTTTGATGCCCTCACCAAGCACGTCACAACCGATCTCGCCTGCTTCCTGGACACAGAACACTGGCAGGCCAAGGTGGGAGGAGCCGACAAAATATCAGCATTTGAGCTACGGGTTACGAGCATCTATCGCCTCGAAGGCGACACCTGGGCACTCGTGCACCGGCATGCAGACCCGATCACCACACCGCAGCCCCCGGACGCCGTCTTGAGAAAATGACAGCCGGGAAACGCACCTATGTGGAAACTGCTAGGTGGAAACTGCGGGGAGCTCCGGCTCCGAGTTCCGCACAGTTGGGCCGCTCTCCCCCACGATCACCGCGAGCACGCCGAGCCCGGCGTGAGCTGCTAGGACGGCGGGCAGGGAGCTGATCTGGGCCGGCGGACAGCTTGGCAAGGCGGCGGACAGCCTGGCTGCCAGCGCTTCTGCCTCGACCGGATTCCCGAAGTGGTGGACGGCGAGGCGGGCCTGGCCGTGGGGGCGCGATGCGGCGTCCGCGGCGGCCAGTTCCTCGAGGCGGGCAACAGCTTTGGCTGCTGATCTGACCTTTTCCAGCGGCACGATCTTGCCGTCGTGGACGGCCAGGATGGGTTTGATGGCGAACATGGTCCCCAGCAGCGAGGCGGCCGCGCCGATCCGCCCGCCCCTGCGGAGCTGTTCCAGGCTGGGCACGTAGAAATAGACCTTGGTCCTCGCGAACTGCGCCGCCGCCGCGGCGGCTACGGCTGTGGTGTCGCTGCCTGCCGCGGCTGCTGCCACCGCGGCCTGCACGCCCATGCCCAGTGCCATGCCCACGGTGCAAGAGTCGAGGACTTCCACGGGGATGGTCACCCGGGTGGCCGCGAGCCGCGCCGCGTCCGCCGTTCCGGACAAGCCGCCGGAAATGTGGATGGAGACCACGCCCTCGTAGCCCAGCCGTTCGGCGGCCAGGAAGGCTTGTTCAAACTGTCCCGGTGACGGGCGGGACGTCTTGACCGACGTGCCGCTGGCGAGTGCCAGGGCAATGGTTTCGGTGATGTCGTCTTCGCCCTCGCCGTAAATTTCCGCGCCAACCATAACAGGCATCGGGATGACAGTCAGGCGCCCGTCCCCTGCACAGGCATGCACCCAGTCGGCCGGCAGTGCAGAGGCAGAATCGGTCACCACCGCGGTACGGACGACGACGGCGGGCGGGGTGGAGGGTACTGGCACACCGGCGCGCGGTGCGGGACGGAGGGCAGCCAAACGCTCCCGGAGCCAGAGCCACGCAGCGGCGTCACGGTCGGGCAAGGGTGCCTCCTGGTTTAGGGCGGCCGCCGGTTGGGCCCGGCGGCCGGTGCCCCGGACTAGGCCGGGACGATGTTGACCAGTTTAGGCGCTCGCACGATCACCGTGCGGATGCCGCGGCCGTCGAGCGCGCGCTGGACGTTTTCGCTGGCCAGCGCCAGTTCCCGCAGTGCGTCCTCGCCGATCCCCGGCGAGACTTCAAGGCGGTCACGGACCTTGCCCTGGACCTGGACCACCGCGGTGACGGTCTCCTGGACCAGCAGCGCTTCGTCGTGCATCGGCCAGCCGGCGTTCGCCACGGACGCCGGGTGACCCAGGACGTTCCACATGTCCTCCGCGGTGTACGGCGCGAAGAGGCTCAGGATGACGGCAACGGCTTCCGCCGCCTCGCGGACGGCGGGATCGGCCCCGCCGTCGCCGGCATCTATAGCCTTGCGGGTCGCGTTGACCAGTTCCATCAGCTTGGCCACCACCACGTTGAACTTGTTAGTGTCCAACAGCGCGGCGGCGTCGGCGATGGTGCGGTGCGTGACGGAACGCAACGCGCGGTCACCGGCGGTCACATCGGCGCCAGGCTCGCTGGTGACGTCCTGCGCCAGGCGCCAGGCACGGGCCAGGAACTTTGCGGAGCCCGACGGCGAAACGTCCGCCCAGTCGACGTCGTCCTCCGGCGGGGACGCGAAGATCATGGTCAGGCGCACGGCGTCCACGCCGAACTTGTCCAGCTGCTCGCTGAGGTCAACGCCGTTGCCCAGCGACTTGCTCATGGCCTTGCCCCCGTTGAGGACCTGGCCCTGGTTCAGGAGCGCACTGAAGGGCTCGTCGGCGTCGATCATACCGAGGTCGTGGATGACCTTGGTGAAGAAGCGGGCGTACAGCAGGTGCAGGATGGCGTGCTCCACGCCGCCCACGTACTGGCCGACCGGCATCCACTCGTTGATCTTCGCCGGGTCGAACGGGCCGTCGGTGTACTGCGGGGAAACAAACCGCAGGAAGTACCAGGACGAATCCACGAAGGTGTCCATGGTGTCAGTATCGCGCTTTGCCGGCCCGTGGCAGTTGGGGCAATCAACGTTGACCCAGGCCTCGGCGGCGGCCAGGGGGGACGTACCCTTCGGGGACAGGTCCTCGCCGCGCAGGTCCGCCGGCAGCCTGACAGGCAGCTGCTCGTCGGGTACCGGAACCTCGCCGCAGGCAGGGCAGTGGATGATTGGGATGGGCGTGCCCCAGAAACGCTGGCGGCTCAGCAGCCAGTCGCGCAGGCGGAAGTTGACGAATTTCTCGCCGGTACCCTGCTCTTCCAGAATGTCGATCGCAGCCGGGATGGCCTCGGCCTTCGGTAACCCATCGAGGACGCCCGAGTTGATCAGGGTGCCCTCACCCGACGTGGCCTTGCCGGAAACGCTGGGATCCTCTTCACCGGTATCCAGCACGGCGCGGACGGGCAGGTCGAACGTCTTGGCGAAGTCGAGGTCGCGCTGGTCGTGTGCCGGGACGGCCATGATGGCGCCGGTGCCGTAGTCGGCCAGGACATAGTCAGCGGCCCAGACCGGAAGTTTTTCGCCGTTCAGCGGGTTGACGGCATAGCGGCCGGTGAAGACACCGGTCTTTTCGCGTTCGGTGGACTGGCGTTCGATCTCGGTGAGTGCCTTGACCTGTTCGCGGTAGGCGTCCAAGGCGGCGGCGTGCTCTTCGGTGACGAGTTCGACGGCGATCGGCGCGTCGGCTGCGACAACAAAGAACGTGGCGCCGTACAGCGTGTCCGGGCGGGTGGTGAAGACGGTGACGTCCTTGGCGGGCTTGCCGCCGACGGCCTCGATCACAAAGTTGACGTGGGCACCTTCGGAGCGGCCGATCCAGTTCTTCTGCATCGCCAGAACCCGCTCGGGCCAGTGGCCGCGCAGCTCGTCCATGTCATCGAGCAGCCGGTCAGCATACTCGGTGATCTTGAAGTACCACTGGTTCAGGGACTTCTTGGTGACGGGGGTACCGCAGCGTTCGCAGGCACCGTTGACCACCTGTTCATTGGCCAGGACGGTCTGGTCCTTGGGGCACCAGTTGACCGGGGAGTCCTTGCGGTACGCCAGGCCCCGCTCGTAGAAGCGCTTGAACAGCCACTGGGTCCAGCGGTAGTACTCGGGGTCCGAGGTGTGCACCCGCCGGGACCAGTCCGCGGAGATCGCGTAACGCTTGAACGACGCCGCCTGGGTGTCGATGTTCGCGTAGGTCCACTCACTGGGGTGGGCATTGCGCTTGATGGCGGCGTTTTCCGCCGGCAGGCCGAAGGAGTCCCAGCCGATCGGGTGCAGGACGTCGAAGCCCCTTTGCCGCAGGTACCGGGCCACAACATCGCCCATGGCAAAAGCCTCGGCGTGGCCCATGTGCAGGTCCCCCGAGGGGTACGGGAACATGTCCAGCACGTAGCGGCGTTCGCGGGAACCATCATCCACAGGCGTGAAAACCTTAAGATCTTCCCACACCTGCGGCCACTTGGCCTCCATCGCCGCGAAGCTGTAGGCACCTTCTTCAGGTGTTTCCGCCGCCACTGCTGCTGTTCCGGTCTCTGTCTCCGGCTGAACGCTCACTGCTGCCCTCTTCTGTTCTGTTGTGGCATCGGTGCTGCCACAACGGTCTGATCCCCTCTGCTGCCGGCCCGGAAACATGCCCGGACACACAAAAGCCCCTCTCCATGGAGGGGCGGCCGCACGGCAATCCGGTTGTTTCCGGGCACCGGGCGGCTAGCTAAGCAGAAGGATCGCACGCATAGGACTACTTTAGCCTACCCACTGCAGGTGGGCAGGCCCAGGCTAAGGGAACGCGCCAGTCCGGGCCGGGCGCAGGGGCGCGTGGCCAGTGCCGGCACCGTCGAAGTGGACAGTGCCGCCGGCCCATTAGGTAGCCCCGATCTCTTCGCCAACGAGAACCCTGTACCAGGGTGGCTCAGGGGGGGTAGATTCTACCCTTGCCAACCCAGCGCAATCGGTCCACAGTATTGTCAAGTCTGTGGGGAAACTAGACGGTCTCAGGTCGAGGAGCCTGACATGTATTCTTGGCGTTTATGTCCCGCACAACGTTGTGATGGACTGAAAATTCCGCCCTTCACCCCTGCGAAGAATTAGCGAGGGACTAGTCGTGTTTGGCTGGGTTACCCGGTTCAGCATGCAGTTCCGAATCTTGGTTCTCGCCCTCGCGGCGGGCCTTATTACTTTTGGCATCGTGAACGTTCCACATATGGCCGTGGACACCATGCCGGAGTTCGCCCCCGCACAGGTAGAGATCCAAACTGAGGCCCTAGGGCTCTCCGCGGTTGAAGTTGAACAGCTTATCACCGCACCGATGGAAGCAGACCTCCTCAACGGCGTGGCCTGGCTGGACGAGATCCGCTCGAAATCTGTCCCGGGGCTGTCGTCCATCGAACTGGTCTTCGAGCCCGGCACGGACCTCCTGCGCGCACGCCAGTTGGTCGCGGAAAGAATGACGCAGGCGCACGCGCTGCCTAACGTCTCATCGCCGCCGCTGATCATGCAGCCCATGTCCTCCACCAGCCGCGTGCTGATGATCAGGATGAACTCCAAGGAGCTCTCCGGCATTGAGATGTCGGTCCTGGCCAGATGGAAGATCAAGCCACGGCTGATCGGCATCCCGGGCGTGGCGAACGTGTCCATCTGGGGCCAGCGCGAACAGCAGCTGCAGGTTGAGGTCACTCCGACGCAGCTGCGCGACAAAGGAATTACCCTTGAGCAGCTAATTAAGACCACAGGCAACGCGGTCTGGGTTTCGCCGTTGAGCTTCCTGGAGGCTTCGACGCCCGGGACCGGCGGTTTCGTGGAGTCGCCCAACCAGCGCCTTGGCATCCAGCACGTCCTTCCCATCCGCACGCCGGCCGACCTGGCCAAGGTCAGCGTGGAGGACACGGACCCGCAGTTGCTCCTGGGCGACATTGCCCAGGTCAAGGAAGACCACCAGCCGCTGATCGGTGACGCCGTTGGGGCAGACGCCGGCCTGATGCTGGTGATCGAAAAGTTCCCCGGAGTCAGCGCCCTGGAGGTCACCCGTAGTGTTGAGGCGGCCCTCAAGGACATGGAGCCGGGCCTCACGGGCGTCCAGATCGACACCTCCGTCTTCAGGCCTGCGACCGGCGTTCAGGACTCCGTCAACAGCCTCGGCCTGGCGCTCCTGATCAGCCTGCTGATTGCGGTAGCACTGTTTTGGCTGCTGTTCCGGTCCTGGCGGGTCGCCGTGATCGCACTCGTGGCCATCTCCACTACCGTCACGACGGCGGCGGTGGTGCTGTTCGCCCAAAATGCCACACTTAACGTCACCGTCCTGATGGGAATTCTGCTCGGCACGTCCGTGATCGTGGGCGACATCGTGGAAGACGTTCAGGCCCACCGACGACAGCGCGCCGTCCGCGAGTCGACGGACGCTGAGGCTACCCCGAGGGCGCGCAGCAGCTACATCGTCCGCGGGGTCCGCACACCGCTGTTCCACGCATCGCTGATGATGGTGGTTGTCCTTGTTCCGACCCTCTTCGTGACTGGAGTAGGCGGCTCGTTTCTTTCGCCGCTTTTCTGGTCGTTGGCGTTGACGCTAGCCGCCGCCCTGATCGTAGGCTTGTCCGTCACACCGGTACTGGCGTTTTTCCTCCTTCCGTCCAAGCCCGCCACCGACAGGGAACTTCCCGCCGTCGGACGTGGGAAGGCGTACTACGACCGCGCACTGGGTGGGGTCAACTCCCGGAAGCCCCTGGCGATTGTGGCCATCGTGGTCGTGGGGATCCTTGGCGTCGCCGCCGGCTCGCAACTGGCAGGAAACCGGCCGCTCGTTCCCACCATGCCCGACCGGACCCTGTTGGTGCAGTGGGACACCATGGCCGGGACATCCAATGACGAAGTCCGGAGGATCGCTGCCCTGGCCTCCGATGAACTCAGGGCCCTCCCGGGGGTTTCGGGCGTCGGCGGTCACGTGGGACGCGCCATCTCTGCGGATCAGGTGGTTGGCAACAGCTCTGCCGAGCTGTGGGTGTCGATCGCACGGGACGCCAATTTCGGCGAAACGGAGAGGGCGGTACGGGACGTGGTCCAAGGCTACCCGGGCATCGCGCACAACGTGCTGAACTACTCCCAGCAGACCGTCGGCGACATGCGCTCCAGCCTGGAGCCGGGATTCGCGGTCCGCGTCTACGGAACTGAAATGCCGGTGCTCCGTGAAAAGGCAGAAGAGGTCCGCCAGGCCCTCCAGAAGATTGACGGTGTGAACAACCCGACGATCGACGCTGCTGCCATGACCGCGATCGTAGAGGTCCAGGTCAATCTCGAGGCTGCCCAAAAGTTCGGCATCAAGCCCGGTGACGCGAGGCGCGCCGCTGCGACACTGATGCAGGGCATCGTCGTCGGGAACCTCTTTGAGGAGCAGAAGGTGTTCGAAGTGGTTGTCCGCGGCGCGGTTGGCGTCCGGGATGACCTGACCAGCATCCGTGAGCTGCTCCTTGACGCTCCTAATGGCGGCCACGTCCAACTGGGCCAGGTCGCCGACGTTCGTATGGTCCCCAGCGAAGTTGTTATCCAGCACGATGCGACGTCGCGGCGGATCGACGTCGTGGCTGACGTCAGCGGACGCCCGCTGGCAGATATCCAGCGGGATATCGAGGCGGCCATCCAACAAATCCAGTTCCCGCTCGAACACCACGCCGAGATCCCCACGAGATACAGCCAGCTGCAGGCCGCAGACACCCTGGTTCATGGACTCGGAATCGCGGCCATCCTGGCTGTACTGCTTCTGCTTCAGACTGCAGTGCGGAGCTGGAAGCTTGCCCTCGCCGTCTTCCTGACGCTTCCCGCCGCGATGGCGGGAGCAGCGGTCGCCGCATGGATCGGGGCGGAGTCCCTGTCCTGGCTGTCACTGACGGCGTTTGCGGCCGTGGTGGCCATCGCTGCACGTAATGCGGCGCTCCTGTCCGCGCGTGTTGACGAACTCTGGCGGGAGTCCGAACAGATGTCACGCACTGACCTGGTCATGACGGCGGCCCGGGACCGGATATCGCCGATCCTGAAATCCGCCCTCATTACGTTCCTCGTGCTGATACCGCCCGCCTTCTTCGGCGGCGCGGTAGGCCAGACCCTGATCGTGCCCATGCTGCTGATCATAGCCGGCGGGCTCGTGACCACAACGCTCGTGGGGATCTTTGTGCTCCCGCTGCTCACACTCTGGTTCGGTCCCCGCACCGAGCCGGAAGAGTGGTCAGAGGTCTACGAATCGGAAGTTCCAGTCATCCCTGTTATGCCGGAAAAGGTGGAAGTATCATGACCAGCAAAAGGACCCTGCGGCGCCTGCCAGTGGCGGCCGCTGTCTGCGCAGCACTGCTGTTTTCACTGCCCGCCTGTGCTCAACCCTCGGCCATGGCGGAAACAGCATCTGAAGCGGCTGCCAAGGTGGAGAAGAATGCCACCACCGGCATAGCACGCATCACGCTGAGCCAGCGGGCCATTGAACGGCTGGAGCTGGTCACCGACACGGTCAAGCCGGGTCCGGGGGGCGCAGGCGTCCTGTTCCCATACGCAGCGCTGTTGTACGACGCGCAGGGGAAGACGTGGGTCTACATCAACGCCGAGCCACGGGTGTACGAGCGCCAGTCCGTCACGGTGACCAAAATCGAAGCGGGCGCGGTCACAGCCAGTGTCGGCCCAGCTGTTGGAACGCCTGTGGTAACAGTAGCCGCGGCTGAGTTGTTCGGCGCAGAGTTCGTCACGGGCAAATGACATGCGCCGGATAGTCGCGGCAAGCCTAAGGTTCAGATCGATCATCATTGCGATGGCGGCGGCGCTGATGATGGTAGGCGGCGCCCAGCTTAGCAGTGCCTCGGTGGACGTGTTCCCTGAATTCGCGCCGCCGAAAGTGGAGGTCCAGACAGCCTGCCTGGGACTTACCGCCGCTGAGGTGGAAGAACTCGTTTCGGTTCCCATGGAAGAAGCCTTCAACGGCATCGACGGCCTCCACCACATGCGGTCCAAGTCGGTACCGCAGCTGTCCTCGATTGTGATGGAATTCGAGAACGGCACGGATCTGCTCACTGCCCGACAGCTTGTGTCCGAACGGATGGCGACGGTCATTCCGACGCTGCCCACCTGGGCGGCGCCGCCGGTCATGCTGCAGCCCCTGTCCTCGACCAGCCGGGTCATGAAGATCGGGCTGTCCTCCGACACCCGGTCCCTGATCGAGATGTCAATGATTTCCTACTGGAACATCAGGGCACATCTGCTCCGCGTTCCCGGCGTGGCAAACGTGGCAATCTGGGGTGAACGTCTCCAGATGCTTCAGGTCCAGGCTGACCCGGCCAAGCTGGCAGCAAACAAGGTCAGCCTGGAAACCGTCATGAGCACCACTGCCAATGCCCTCGACGCCGGCCTGCTCCAGTATTCCTCCGGTGCCCTGATCGGCACCGGCGGTTCCCTGGACACACCCAGCCAGACAATTGGGATCAGGCACATCCAGCCCATCACCACGCCTGCGGACCTCGCGAAGGTGGCACTGGAGGATCGTGAGGGACAGCCCCCGCTCCAGCTGGGCGACGTGGCCAATGTGGTGGAGGACCACCAGCAGCTGATCGGTGACGCCGTCATTAACGGCGGACCGGGCCTGATGCTGATCGTGGAAAAACTGCCTTGGGGCAACACCCTCGAAGTGACGAAGGGGGTGGAAGAGGCCATGAAACAACTCGAGCCCGGCCTGACCGGAATCGCTGTGGACACGACCATCTTCCGGCCGGCAACCTTCATTGAGGAATCCCTCGACAACCTGGGCGTAGCCTTGCTGCTCGGATGTCTGCTGGTCATCCTGGTGTTGAGTGTCTTCCTCTTCCAGTGGCGGACGGCATTGGTCAGCGTGCTGGCCATCCCGTTGTCACTGGTGGCGGCGGCCCTCGTGTTGTATTGGACCGGCGGCACGATCAATACCATGGTGCTTGCGGGGTTGGTGATTGCCGTCGGAGTGGTGGTGGACGATGCCATCATCGACGTCGAGAATATCGTCAGACGGCTCCGGCGCCACCGGGCCAGTGGCGCCACCGGAAGCACCGCCAGGGTGGTGGTCAACGCCTCGCTTGAGGTGCGCGGACCGATTGTGTACGCCACGCTGATTATCGTCGCCGCCACGGTTCCGATCTTCTTCCTTGACGGGCTGACCGGGGCATTCTTCCGTCCGCTGGCCACGTCCTACACCCTCGCGGTGGTCGCGTCCATGCTCGTGGCGCTGACGGTCACGCCCGCAATGGCGTACATCGTCTTGCGAAATGCCAAGCTGGAGGACCGGGATCCGCCCGTGGTCAGGGTCCTGAAGCGTTGGTACGCCAACGCGCTCCGGCCCATTGTCCGCCGTCCTGTCCCCGGCTACCTGACGCTGGCAGCCGTGGGCGTCATCGGCATCGTAGCGGCGCCGCTGCTGGGCCAATCGTTGCTCCCGTCCTTCAAGGAGCGTGATTTCCTGATGCACTGGCTCACGCAGCCCGGCACGTCCAACGCCGAGGAAGTCCGCGTCAGCCAGTTGGCCTGTAAGGAACTCATGACCATCCCCGGAGTGAACAACTGCGGGTCCCACACGGGACAGGCGTTCAACGCCGATGAGGTGGTGGGCGTCTACTTCGGCGAGAACTGGATCAGCGTCGACCCCGGGGTGGATTATGACCAAACCCTGGCAGCAGTCTCGCATGTAGTGGACGGTTACCCCGGAATCACACGGGATGTGCAGACGTACCTCAAGGAACGCATCCGTGAGGTACTCACCGGAACCGGCTATGCCGTCGTCGTCCGCGTATACGGAGACGACCTTGCAACGCTGCGCCAGGAAGCCGACAAGATCAAGACCATCCTGGGCGGCATTGAGGGAGCCATCGGCGCGAAGGTTGCCCTCCAGGCCAGCGTGCCGCAGATCGATGTGGAGGTGAACCTGGAGGCGGCCAACCGCTTCGGACTGAAGCCGGGCGATGTGCGGCGTGCCGCGGCAACCTTTGTTGCCGGCGAAGAGGTCGGCGACATTTACCGGGACGGGAAGGCCTACGACGTCCAGGTGTGGAGCCCACCGGAGGCCCGGACGAGTGTCACGAACATTGAGAACCTTCCCCTCGATACGCCGAGCGGGGTCAAGATCCGGATGGCTGATGTCGCCACGATTTCGGTGCAGCCCACGCCCAACGTCATTGAGCGTTCGGAGGGATCCAGGCGCATCGATGTCAGTGCCAACGTCAAGGAAGGTGATCTGGCGAAGGTCGTGGAGAAGCTCAAGACCGATATGGAATCTGTTCAGTTCCCTGTCGGCTACAGCGCGGTTGTCCTCGGCGAATACGCCGAACGCCAGGCCGCATCCCAACGGCTGCTGCTCTACTCCATTGGCGCGGTCATCGTCGTCTTCCTTCTCCTGCAGGCGGCTTTCAAGAGTTGGCGGCTGGCCACCCTGGCCATCCTGACCCTACCGGTGGCGCTCGTGGGCGGGGTGATCGCCGCCCACCTCAGCGGCGGAATCCTGTCACTGGGTTCGCTGGTTGGCTTCCTGACGCTCATGGGGCTCGCGGCACGCAATGGCATCCTGCTCATCAACCACTGCCAGCATCTGGAGCAGTTCGAGGGCATGGCCTTCGGACCCGCGCTGGTGCTTCGGGGGGCTGCAGAGCGGTTGTCGCCGATCCTTATGACCACGCTGGCCACTGCCCTGGCCTTGGTTCCGCTCGTGGTAATGGGTAACATCCCGGGCCACGAGATCGAACATCCCATGGCGGTGGTGATCCTAGGCGGGCTGGTCACGTCGACGATGGTCAACCTGTTCATCGTCCCGTCGCTGTACCTGCGTTTCGCCAAAGGCGTCCGCGGCCGCCGGCACGGGGCACACGAGTTGGAACCCGCGCCTGCGGTCTAGCAGATCCCCACGAGTATGAAAGGCACGTGAGATGGCTTTTCGAGCACATCGGTTCACGGCATACGGGTCCGCATTGCTGCTGGCCTTCGGATCGCTGACAGTGGTGTCGGCACCCACAGCGGGTGCCGCGCCGCCGGCCCCGGAACTCTGCGGGCCCGGCTCCGCGATCAACTTTGACCGTTCGGATTTCCAGGCTTCCCCGCGGATCGATAACAAATGGTTCCCGCTCAAGCCTGGCATGCAGTACACGACGACGGGGACCGTGACCTCTGCCGAAGGGACCAGCACACGCACTGTCGTCCATACAGTCACCGGGCTGACCAAGGTAATTGACGGCGTCAAGACCCGTGTCCTGTGGGACCGCGACTACTCGGACGGCGAACTGGTGGAATCCGAACTGGCCTTCTTTGCGCAGACTGGAAAGGGAACGGTCTGGCTATTCGGCGAATATCCGGAGGAATACGAAAACGGCGAGTTCGTTGGTGCGCCCAGCACTTTCATCAGCGGGCTTGCCAAGGCCCAGGCCGGCATCGCCATGCAGGCCAGGCCCCGGACCGGCACGCCGGACTATGTCCAGGCCTATGCACCCAAGGTTGACTTCCTTGACTGCGGGACAGTTTTCAAGAAGCACCAGCGCGTCTGCGTCCCGACTGGCTGCTACGACGATGTACTGGTGATCGATGAATACAACCCGCTGGAACCGCCTGAGGCAGGCCACCAGCGGAAGTTCTACTCAGCCGGAACAGGGCTAGTGAAAGTCACCGCCGTCGGCGGTCCCGACCAGGAATTCATGGACCTCGTGAAAGTGAAGAAGCTGGGCGCCGCGCAGTTCGCGGCCGTCAACACCCAAGCGCTGGAACTGGATGAGCGGGCATACTCAGTCAGCAGAAGCGTCTATGCGAAGACACCGCCGGCTGAACTCGACGGACCCTGACCACCGTGCTGGCGAGGGTTGGTGACCGGGGGTCCTGACCCGCACAAGACCAGGGAGGGCGGCACTCCTCGGGCCGCCCTCCCTGTTCGTTGCTGTCCGGAGACGGTTCGGAGTGCCTAGCGGACGTCCTCGTCGACCCAATCCATGGACTTCGTCACGGCCTTCCTCCACAGGCGCAGCTGCCGGTCCTGCTCGGCCTGGTCCAGTTTCGGTTCCCACCTCTTGTCCTCGGACCAGTTGGACGAGAGTTCGCCGAGGTCCTTCCAGAAGCCGACGGCGAGGCCGGCTGCGTAGGCGGCGCCCAGTGCGGTGGTTTCCACTACCTTCGGCCGGATCACCGGAACGCCCAGGATGTCCGCCTGGAACTGCATCAGCGCGTCGTTGGCAACCATGCCGCCGTCGACCTTCAGTTCAGTGAGCGGAACGCCGGAATCCGCGTTGACCGCGTCCAGCACCTCGCGGGTCTGGAAGGCTGTGGCCTCCAGCGCCGCCCGGGCGATGTGGTTCTTGTTGACGAACCGGGTCAGGCCCACGATGGCGCCGCGGGCATCCGAACGCCAGTAGGGGGCGAAGAGCCCCGAGAAGGCCGGAACGATGTAGACGCCGCCGTTGTCCTCAACGGCCGCCGCCAGCGTTTCCACCTCCGGCGCGCTGCTGATCATGCCCAAATTGTCCCGGAGCCACTGAATCAGGGAACCGGTGACCGCGATGGAGCCTTCCAGCGCATAGTGCGTTGGGGCATCGCCGAGCTTGTACCCGACCGTGGTGAGCAGACCGTTCTTCGAGTGAACAATCTCCTCGCCGGTATTGAAGATCAGGAAGCAGCCGGTGCCGTACGTGTTCTTGGCTTCACCAGCCTCGAACGCCGCCTGCCCGAACGTGGCGGCCTGCTGGTCACCCAGGATGCCTGAAACCGGAACTTCGCGCAGCAGCTGAGAGGTGTGCACGGTGCCGTAGACCTCGGAGGAGGACTTGATGGCCGGCATCATGCTCAGCGGCACTCCGAAGATGCCCAGGATCTCCTCGTCCCAGGTCAGGGTCTCCAGGTCCATGAACAACGTGCGGGAGGCGTTGGTGACGTCCGTGACGTGCACGCCGCCGTCCACCCCGCCCGTCAGGTTCCAGAGGACCCAGGCGTCGGTGTTGCCGAAGACGAGGTCGCCGGCTTCCGCTTTGGCCCGGGCGCCGTCAACGTTGTCCAGGATCCACTTGATCTTTGTCCCTGAGAAATACGTGGCCAGCGGCAGCCCCACCTTCTGCTTGAACCGCTCCGGGCCGCCGTCCTTGGCCAGCTCATCCACGATGTCCTGGGTCCGTGTGTCCTGCCAGACAATCGCGTTATAGACGGCCTCGCCGGTGGTCTTGTCCCAGACAACCGCTGTCTCGCGCTGGTTGGTAATTCCGACGGCGGCAATATCGTGCCGGGTCAGGTTCGCCTTGGAGAGGGCGGACGCGATCACTTCGCGGGTGTTGTTCCAGATCTCGGCAGGGTTGTGCTCTACCCAGCCCGCCTGCGGGAAGATCTGCTCGTGCTCCATCTGGCCCGAGGAAACGATGTTGCCGCTGTGGTCAAAGATGATGGCGCGGGAGCTGGTGGTGCCCTGGTCAATGGCGATGACGTATTGGTTCATGGTGACGTCCTTGTCTGTATTTTTGTGTGTGTTTGAAAATGGTTACTAGCCGGCGACGGCAGGCATGATCGCGGGAACCCAGAACGCCACCAGGCCGGCAAGGCTACCGCCGACCAACGGCCCTACGACGGGGATCCAGGAGTAGGCCCAGTCACTGGAACCCTTGCCCTTGATGGGCAGGATTGCGTGGGCGATGCGGGGCCCGAGGTCGCGGGCCGGATTAATGGCATAACCCGTGGGTCCACCCAGGGATACGCCGATGCCCACCACGAGCAGTGCCACCGCCAGCGGCCCAAGGCCCGAGGGCGTCCCGCCGAACGTCAGGATGACGAAGACCAGGACAAACGTGCCGATGATTTCCGTGAGCAGGTTCCAGGGCGTGGAGCGGATGGCCGGACCGGTGGAAAACGTCGCCAGCTTGTTGGCTTCCACGGGTTCGGCATCGAAGTGCTGCTTGTATGCGACCCAGCAAAGGACAGCACCCAGGAAAGCGCCGAGCAGTTCACCGCCAAAGTAGGTGAACGTTGAGGCCACATCTACCGGGACGCCGGGGGCATACTCCTTGCTCTGCTTGGCGAGTAGGCCCAGCGTGACGGCGGGATTGAGGTGGGCGCCGGATTTGGCGGCAACAAAAACACCCGCGAATACGGCGATCCCCCACCCCCAGGTCACCATCAGGAACCCGCCGCTGTTGCCCTTTGTGCCCTTCAGGGCAACGTTGGCCACGACGCCGCAACCCAGCAGGGTGAGCATCGCCGTTCCGAAGACTTCGGAAAGAAAAACAATTCCAAGAGACATCATTGACTCCTCTATTTTCTATTGTGCGGTCCTTCGCGGGTTGAAGGAACCGTTGAACCGGAGCGCGATAACGCCCCGGCTGCAGCCTGGCCTGCCTAGGCCACCAGGCTGTGGATCTGTACGCCGTGGAAGCGCTCCAGCACCTCCCGTGCACGTTGGATCTCGTCAGCCTTGGCTGCCGCGTCCCAGCCGAGCGGTGCGGAAAGGACATCGGCCACCTCGACGAGGAGTTCACCGGTCACCAGCCCCCTGAAGGCAAGCGACGTGCGCCGGACCAGAACATCGATGAGGTGCCCGATCTGCTCATTCCGGGCCATGAACTCCAGCTCACGGACGCTGAGTTCACGGGTGGAACGGAGCAACCTGTCCGGGCCGGCATCAAGGTACCGGATCACGTCGCCAGCCCTCGTGCCGTAGCGGGTCAGCAGGACGGCGGAGCGGTCCGCATCCCGGCCGGCACCCATATGCGCCTTGATCCATTTCTGGATTCCGGCGTCATCTTCGGGGAAGCCGGCGCCGCCTCCGATGGCGAGTTTCGCCGTCGAGACCTTCCGTTCCATCCCCAGCTCGGCGAGGACATCATTTGCCATGTGCTCGGACAGGGCCCGGAAAGTGGTCCACTTGCCGCCCACCAGGCTGAGTACGACGGCGGTTCCTGCGCCGGGTGCCCCGGCAGCCGGCGTGCGCCGTTCAATCCGGTAGTCACGCGAGACAAACCCCGGCTGCGTGGCGTCGTGGCGTGGCAGCGGGCGGACACCCGAGAACGTGTAGACGATCTGGTCACGCTGCACGGTGATGTCCGGGAAGACGTGTCCGATCAGGTCAAAGAAGTACTCGATCTCCTCCTCCGTGCACACAGCGTCCTTCGACATGTCGGCAAGGACATCAGTGGTTCCCACCAGGACCCGGTCGCCCATGGGATAGATCAAGACGATCCGGCCGTCCGTGTGCTCAAAGAAGATCTCCCGGCCTTTGCAGGCCTCGAGCAGGACCGGGTGGTCCAGAACTACGTGCGATCCCTTAGTGCCGCCCATAAAGGCCGACGCCGCCCCCATGGCTTCGTTGGTCAGGTCCACCCAGGCGCCGGTGGTGTTGACAATGACGTCCGCGGTGAAATCAAACAGCTCGCCAGTCAGTTCGTCGCGGAGCTGGACCGTGGTGCCTGTCCCTGTTGTGCCGGACTTCGTGGCTGCCCCGCCGAGCGAATGGAGTGCAAGGTAGTTGCTCGCCCGTGCTGTTGAGCTTTCCGGTCCGCCGCTGACATGCCCGGCTTTCTCGCCGTCCTGGAGCACATCGAGCGTAAGGCGCTCGGGGTTGTGGACCGACGCGTCGAAGTAGGTGGCTGCGTATTTGATGGCGGGGTGCAGCTGCGGCAGCTCGGCGAGGGCACGCTTGCGTCCGCGGAACTCGTGGCGCGGCACGGAGCCGCCGTCCCGGGAGAACGAGTCATACATGCTCAGCCCCAGTTTGATCAGGAAGGCGCCGCGCTCCTTGGGCTTGCCCTGCTGTTTGTGCGTGAGGAACCGCAACGGTGCGGACAGGACGCCGGAAAAGGTGCTGAAGATCGGGATGGTGGTCTGGAGGGGCTTCACGTAGTGCGGTGCGATCCGCAGGAGGCGGTTGCGTTCCACCACGGATTCGCGGACGAGGCGGAATTCCCCGTTTTCCAGGTAACGGATGCCGCCATGAATCATGTGGGAGGACGCACCGCTGGCACCCTGGCAGTAATCGCCACGCTCCACCAGGGCCACGTCCACTCCCTGCAGGGCGAGGTCCCGGAAGGTTCCCACGCCGTTGATGCCACCGCCGATGATCAATACCTTGGCGTGCGGACGGTTCCGCAGACCCTGCACCGATGCGCGCGGCTCGGTGCTGTGCGCGGGCGTGGTTCCGCTGTGGCCGAATGAATCTTTGAGTCCCAACACTGCTCCTTGGGTTATTGGCGTGCCGGCATCCGCCGGACGCACCGTCGTTCTTCAACTATTGTTTGGACTAATGGAAAATGGAGTCAAGCACTATGCACAAACGTGCAGAATGGAATCAGAATGACACCTTCCCGGCACTCAGATGCGCTGCGGGCTGCACAGATGTATTACCTCCAGGACCTGACGATGGACGCGATCGCCCGGGAATTGCGGACATCCCGGTCCACTGTTTCGAGGCTTCTATCGGCGGCCAGGGACACTGGACTGGTCCAGATTCAGATCCGCAACCCGCTTGATACGGGCCCCGAACTCGAAAGCATGATCCGGCGCGAGTACAACGTGGACGTGCACGTTGTTCCGGTGCTGGAGTCGTTGAACGAGGCCGAAACCCTGGACCGCGTGGCCATTCAGGCAGCCCGCACCATCGGCCCTCTGGTGGACTCCAATGCGATTATCGGCGTCGCGTGGGGTTCAACGATCAGTGCGGTCAGCAGGCACCTCACGCGCAAGATCACGCACGATACCGTTGTGGTCCAGTTGAACGGCGCCGGCAACATGCACACCACCGGAATCACCTACGCGAGTGACATCATGCGCCGCTTCGGAAGTGCCTACGGCGCACGCGTGGAGCAGTTCCCTGTTCCCGCGTTTTTTGACCATGCGGCTACCAAAACCGCCATGTGGAATGAGCGCAGTGTGCAGCGCATCCTGGACCTGCAGGCCCGGATGAGCATCGCGATCTTCGGCGTTGGATCCGTGCACGCCGACTACCCGAGCCACGTCTATGCGGGTGGATACCTGGACGAGAGCGATCTCAAGATGCTGGCCCATTCAGATGTGGTGGGTGACGTTGCCACGGTCTTTTTCCGGCGTGACGGATCCTCTGACGGCATCGTCCTGAACGAACGATCCACGGGTCCGGCGCTCGCCCAGCTGCGCCAGGTCCGGCGGCGGATCTGCGTGATTTCCGGGGCATCCAAGATCAACGGCCTGCGGGGCGCCCTCTCCGCTGGCCTTGCCACCGACCTGATCGTGGATGAAGCCACCGCGCGCCGCCTGGTGGGCTTTGGCGGTGTCGCCTGGCCCAATGGGTAAAGTCAATGCTATGAAAACCTCACCCCGGCTCAGCCTCAACAACGGTGTGCTGATCGACCAGTTGGGATTCGGGCTGTACAAAGTTCCGGCAGCGGAAGCATCCGGCCTGGTGGCCACGGCCCTTGGCACCGGATATCGCCACTTTGACACGGCAGCGATGTACGGCAACGAAACCGGCGTGGCGCGGGGGCTCGGCCCCGCCATGGATTCCGAAGGCAGAAGCGGCGGCTCCGGGGAATCCTCGCCCGGCCTGCGGCGCGAGGACGTATTCATCACCACGAAGGTCTGGAACGATGACCAGGGGTACGACTCAACCCTCCGTGCCTTCGATACCTCCATGGTCAACCTCGGCCTGGACTACGTGGACATGTACCTGATCCACTGGCCCTGCGCCAAGCGGGATCTGTTCACCGACACATACCGCGCCCTCGAAACGTTGTACCGCGAAGGCAAAGTCCGCGCCATTGGCGTCTGCAACTTCCAGCCCGCGCACCTGGACCGGCTGCTCGAGAGCGCCGAAGTGGTGCCCGCCGTTAATCAGATTGAACTGCACCCGTGGCTCCAGCAGGCGGAGCTGAGGGACAAGCACCACGCCCTGGGCATCCGGACGGAAGCCTGGAGCCCCCTGGCGCGCGGACACGTTCTGTTGGATCCCGTGGTCCTGGCCCTGGCCGCCGAACACGGGAGGACAGCAGCCCAGATCATTCTTCGATGGCACATCCAGCTGGGGAACATTGCCATTCCGAAGGCAAGTTCCGAATCCCGGATCCGGGAAAACCTGGACGTCTTCGGCTTTGAACTTTCAGACCGCGACATGGCAGCCCTTGCCGAGCTTGACCGTGGTCAGCGCACCGGGTCCCACCCCGACAACGTCAACTAGGACCGAGGGTCATGAAAACCGCCGATCAACAGCCATTGCCTGCGCCCTCCTTCTTCAGCGCCGGGCTGGCCGCCCGCACCCGGGCCGCCGACATCGTGATTAACGGCAGCACGGTGGCGTACTGGACTTACGAACCAATTCAGGCCACGCCGGACACCCGCACCATCCTGGTCATCCATGGTTTCCGCGGCGATCACCACGGCCTGCTCCGGGTTGCAGACCAGTTGCCGGAAATGCGCATCATCATGCCGGACCTGCCGGGGTTCGGCAGCTCCGCCGCGTTCGTGTCCGGGAAACATTCGGTGGAGCAGTACGGCACCTTTGTCACCGACTTTATGGCGGCGCTCGGCCTCGGCCCGGACACCGTGCTGGTGGGGCACTCCTTCGGCTCGATCGTCGCCGCCCATTTTGTCGCCACCCACCCGGGTACCGTCACACCGCTGATCCTGATCAACCCCATCGCCGCGCCTGCCCTGGAAGGCCCCAAGGGCATCATGACCCAGCTGGCCGTCCTCTACTACCGGCTGGCGGCCCGGCTCCCCCGCCCGCTGGGACTGGCACTGCTGCGCAGTCCGCTGATTGTCAGGGTCATGAGCGAGGCCATGGCCAAGACGGCCGACACAGACCTGCGCCGCTTCATCCACGGCCAGCACCATGCCTACTTCAGCGCTTTCGCGAACCGGGAAAGCCTCCTCGAATCGTTCACGGCCTCGGTCAGCGGCCATGTGGCCGAGGTTGCCGGGAAGCTGAGCCTGCCGGTGCTCCTGGTCGCCGGCGAAAAAGACGAGATTGCCACTCTGCCGGACCAGCACCGTCTCGCCGCGCTCCTCCCCGACGGCGTCCTCAAAGTCATTCCCGGCGTTGGCCACCTGATCCACTACGAAACGCCCGGCCCCGCCGCCGGCTTCATCCGCAGCTTCCTTAAGGACCACCCCGCGTGAAGATAGTCATCGATGCACGATTCACCCGGACCGATCATCACGACGGCATCAGCCGTTACGGAGCCAGCCTCATCGCCGCCACGGCAAAGGTGGCCGACGTTTCCATGCTTATCAGCGACACGCGCCAACTGGCGCTGCTCCCGGATGTTCCGTACACACTGATCAACAGTCCGCTGTCCCCGCTGGAGCTGTTCGTGGCCCGCAGGATCAACCCGCTCGGCGCCGATGTTGTGGTGTGCCCCATGCAGACCATGGGCAGCTGGGGGCGCAAGTACGGCCTGGTCCTGACCCTGCACGACCTCATCTACTACGAGCACCCCGCTCCCCCGGGATTCCTGCCGGCACCCGTCCGCGTGCTCTGGCGGCTCTACCACAAGGCGTTCTGGCCGCAGCGCGTCCTCCTCAACCGGGCGGACACCGTGGCCACCATCAGCCGGACTACGGAAGCGTTGATGGCCAAGTACCGGCTCACCAAAAGGCCCGTGCGGATCATCAGCAACGCCCCGCAGCCCTCCCAGGAACCGCGTGATCCTGCCGCCGGAGCGGACCATTCGCTGGTGTACATGGGCTCGTTTATGCCCTACAAAAACGTTGAAACAATGGTGGCCGGCATGTCCGAGCTGCCAGATTTCACCCTGCACCTGCTGAGCAGGATCACCGCCGAGCGCCGGGCCGAGCTGGAGATCATGGTGCCGCCGGGTGCCACGGTGGTCTTCCACAACGGGGTCACCGATGACGAATATGCCGTTCTGCTCAAGCGCGCCACTGCACTGGTGAGCCTCTCCCACGCCGAAGGCTATGGTCTTCCGCTGGTAGAGGCCATGGCCCTCGGCACGCCGGTCATCGCCAGCGACATCCCGATTTTCCGCGAGGTGGGCGGCGACGCGGCAACCTACGTTGATCCCGGATCCCCGGCAGAGTTCGCCGCGGCCGTGCAGAAACTGCGGGACGACGCCCACTGGCAAGAGGTGTCCCGGCGTTCCGTGGCACGTGCGCAGGGGTTCAGCTGGGACGAATCCGCGCAGCAGCTGGTGGACGTGGCCCACGACATCATGGCGCGGCGCAGCCGCTGACTGATGCCGGCAGAGGAAGCCGCTAGAGGACGTCCACGCCGTCCAGCCTGACCTGGACCGGTTCCGTCGTCCTCTTGGCGGCGGCCGCAGCCTTTGTCGCACGTAACACCCGGGTGACCGTGGCTGCCTGCCCGTACGCAAAGAACAGCAGGGTCCGGGCGTCCTCCCCGGCCCCCGCGGCACCCCCGGCTCCCCCGGCTCCCCCGGCGGCCGCTGGACCGGTGAGGACCAGCGGAGCCGGTCCTGCGGTCCGCAGCGTCACGCCGGCGGCGGCGAGCTCTTTCTCCACGGTCCCGCAAAAATGTACGACGGCGGCCCGTGGGCCGGTGACCGAGGCAATCCTGACCGCCGGCGGCAGCTGGAGTTCCATCCGGAGTTCCAGCTCGCGCCGGGCGTACCCGGCCGGGTCCCACCGCAGCAACGCGCCAACAGCAACACTTTCCGTCGCGGTGATGACCACCAGTCCGCCGTCGGACGCCGGGCGCACCAAAGCTGCGGCGTTGAACCAGCGGCGCACCGTGTCTTCCCCGGCGCGGAGGTTCTCCCGGCGGAGCAGGGAGTCGCCGTCGAGGAGCAGCGCCGCTGCGTAACCGCCTTCCGCCACGGGCTCGGCCCCGACGGTGGCCACCACCAAGGCCTTGGTGCTGCCAACGCCGGCCTTGATGTTGCCGCCCGCGGACGTAATGACGGTTTTTCCGGGAAATGCCCTGCCCAGCTCTTCGGCTGTGCGCAGGACGCCGGTGGCGCCCTTACGGAGCTTGTGCCCCGCGCAATGGGCACACTGCCAATCCGGCGCCGGCGTGGAACACCAGCGGCATTGCGGGACCGCAGAACTGCCGGTGGCTCCGGCCACGGCAAGGGGACCTTGGCAGGCCTGGCAGCGGGCGGGTTCGCGGCACGTCTCACAGACGAGCGACGGCGCGTAGCCGGCGCGGGCCACCTGCACCAGGACGGGCCCGCGTTCCAGCCCGTCCTTGGCAGCCCGCCACGCGGCACCGGGAAGCCGCGCAACGAGGGCCAGGGGGTCGCGTTCCTGTTCGAAGCTGTCCGCCGTGTTCAGCACCCGGGGCACGGTCCGTCGTGCGAACGCCCGATCGGCCTCAACGGGCATGGCCCAGCCGGCCTCCACCAGCCGCTGGAGTTCCGTGCTCCTGGAATGACCGGCCATGAGACAGGCTGTGCCTTCCTGGTCCGCGCGCAGCAGCAGCACGTCGCGGGCATGGGCGTACGGGGCACGCTGTTCGATGTGGAGGTCGTCGCCGTCGTCCCAGCAGGCAACAAGGCCCAGATCCCGGACCGGGGCAAACGCTGCCGAGCGCGTGCCGATGGCTACGCGCGCGGACCCGGCAAGGAGGCGAAGGAAGTTCCGGTAACGGGGAGTGGGCCCGTCGTCGGACGTCAGGCGGGCGATATCGTCGGCGGGCAGCACCGCCAGGAGCGCCTTTTCCAGCTGGTCCAGGTCCCGGTAGTCCGGCACCACCACCACGGCGCCGCGGCCGGAGGCACGGACTGCTGCCACGGCCGTTGCCATCAGGTGCGGCCAAGCTGCCGGGCCGAATCCCTGAAGCGGGTTGAAGACCGCCCGTGGGGATCCGCCGTCCCTCAGGTGGCGGACAAATGCCGGGCCGTTGCGGTACCCGGTCCAGTCTGCTTCAGTCCCGGCGGGGACGTCCGGGCCGGTCAAGGCTCCGGCGTCGGCGAGCGGATCCGGTGCCGCCGGCTCTGCTGCCGGCAACGAGAGGAAGTCCTTCTCGAGCCTCGCCATGCGCGGGGGCACCGCGACGCGAAGGACGTCACTGACGGTCCCCGCATACCGGGCCGCGACGGCGGACACCAGGTCCCGGACAGCCGGCGTCAGGACGACGACGGGAGAGACCACCTTCTGCAGGGGCACCAGGGTGTGGCCGGCGTCGGATTCTTCAGTCCGTTCAATGATGAACCCGGACAGGTCCTGGCCATTGAAGCTGACCTTTACCCGGACGCCGGCCTGTGCGGCCCCGTCCAGTTCGGCCGGCACGCTGTAGTCGAAAGGCCGGTCCAGATGCGGCAGCGGCGTCTCCACGAGGACCCTGGCCACCGGAAGGTGCGCGGCCAGCGGGGGCCCGGGCGGCCTGGCCTTCGCCGGGAAGCCCTGCAGCAGCGACAACTGGACGGCGCCGGGAGGGACAGACTCATCAGAGGCCATGGCGGACTGGCCTACGCGTTGAAGAAGGCCTTCAGGTCCTCCACCCGGTCCAGGCGCTCCCAGGTGAAGTCGGGATCGTCACGGCCGAAGTGTCCGTGCGCGGCGGTCTTCGCGTAGATGGGACGCTTGAGGTCCAATGCGTCGATGATGGCACGCGGGCGGAGGTCGAAGATCTCCGCGATGGCGGCGCTGATCCTGGCCGGGTCCACTGTCTCGGTGCCGAAGGTCTCGACGTACGTACCCACGGGGCGGGCCTGGCCGATAGCGTAGGCAATCTGGATCTCGGCGCGCTTTGCCAGTCCGGCCGCCACGACGTTCTTGGCAACCCAGCGCATGGCGTAGGCAGCGGAACGGTCCACCTTGGAGGGGTCCTTGCCCGAGAAGGCGCCGCCGCCGTGGCGGGCCATGCCACCGTAGGTGTCCACGATGATCTTGCGTCCGGTCAGGCCGGCGTCACCGACGGGCCCGCCGATGACAAACTCACCGGCCGGGTTCAGGATGTTGGCAGCCCGGGAAATGTCAAGGTTGGCTGCAGCCAAGACGGGCTTAATGACAAAGGCGGCGAGGTCCGCGCGCAGCCGGTCCAGGCTGGTGCCTGCGGCGTGCTGGCTGGAGATGACGACGGTTTCGACGGAAACCGGGACGTCCTTGTCGTAGCCGATGGTGACCTGGGTCTTGCCATCGGGGCGGAGGTAGGACAGTTCGCCGGACTTGCGCACCTCGGTGAGGCGTTCAGACAGGCGGTGCGCGATCCAGATCGGCACCGGCATGTAGGACGGGGTTTCGTCGCTCGCGTACCCAAACATCAGGCCCTGGTCGCCGGCGCCCTGGAGGTCGTAGTCGTCCTCCTGGCGGCCTTCGCGGGCTTCGAGGGAGTTGAAGACACCCCCGGCGATGTCGTTGGACTGCTGTCCAATGGAAACGGAGACGCCGCAGCGGGCACCGTCAAAGCCGTTGGCCGAGGAGTCGTAGCCGATGCCGAGGATGGTTTCGCGGACGATCTGCGGGATTTCGACGTAGGCGTCGGTAGTGACCTCACCTGCAACGTGGACCAGGCCGGTGGTGGCCATGGTCTCCACGGCGACGCGGGACTCGGGGTCCGCGGCGAGCAGTGCATCCAGGATGGCGTCACTGATCTGGTCGCAGATCTTGTCCGGGTGGCCTTCAGTGACCGACTCGGACGTGAAGAGCCGGAGGGCGGAGGGCGTGGCCCCGGGGGTGTGGGGAATGTGCAGCGGTAAAGTCACTCAACTACCTTACTGGTTGGGAATCGGACGTCCGGCGGCGTGTGTCCCCGTGCTAAGGAAACGGTGCGTGGCTTTCGGTCAGGCGCGTGGCGAAACGTGGTTCAGCTCATAGCCGACCCGCGTGATGACGGCGGCCGAAACCTCTGTTTTGGTTCCGGCGGCCAGTTGTGGTTCGGCGCCGGAGCGGGCAAGGATGACTACCGAGTTGCTGTCCTGGCCAAAAACCTTGTCCGATCCCACATGATTGACCACCAGGAGATCGCAGCCCTTGCGCTTGAGCTTTGCCTCCGCGTAGGTCAGGACGTCGCCCTGGCCGTCACCGGTCTCTGCTGCGAAGCCCACAATCAGCTGGCTCCGGCGGCTGGCTTGGTTTTCGGGAGCGTGGTCCCGGACCTCGACCAGTTCCTGGAGGATGTCCGGGTTCCGGACCAGGGAAATGACGGGGTCCGCGGTGTCATCACGTTTCTTGATCTTGGTGCCGGAGATCTCGGCGGGGCGGAAGTCCGCCACGGCCGCAGCCATGATCACGACGTCGGACTCCGCCGCCGCTGCCAGCATGGCCTCGCGCAACTCCAGCGCGGTCTCAACGGTCACGACGTCGACCCCTGCCGGCGCCGGGACCTCCATATGGGCGGCGACCAGGCGGACCGTGGCACCCGCGTTGCGGGCGGCGACGGCCAGCGCCACGCCCTGCTTACCGGAGGACCGGTTGCCCAGGAAACGGACGGGGTCCAGCGGTTCCCGCGTTCCGCCTGCACTGACTGTGACGGTCCGCCCGGCCAGCGGAAGCTGGTAATCGGACTGGCCCTGGGCGAGTGCCATGGCGGCGTCGAAGATGGCTTCGGGCTCAGGCAGGCGGCCCGGACCGGAGTCGGTGCCGGTGAGCCGGCCGCTGGCCGGTTCCAGGACGGCCACTCCCCTGCTCCGCAGCGTTTCAACGTTGGCGCGGGTGGCGGCGTGCTGCCACATCTCCGTGTGCATGGCGGGGGCAAAGAGTACCGGGCCGCTGGCCATGAGCAGCGTGTTGGTGAGGAGGTCATTGGCTTGTCCGGTGGCCGCCCGAGCCAAAAGATCGGCCGTCGCGGGCGCCACCACAATGAGGTCGGCCTCATGGCCGAGCCTGACGTGGTTGACCTGGTGCACGTCGTCGAAGACGCTGTTGCTGACCGGGTTCCCGGACAGGGCCTCCCACGTGGCGACACCCACAAAGCGGGTGGCTGCCTCAGTGGGAATCACCGTGACATTGTGGCCGGCTTCAGTAAAAAGCCGGAGGAGCGATGCGACCTTGTAGGCCGCTATCCCTCCCCCGACTCCGAGGACTATGCGCACGTGACCTCCGTCAACAGGGCAGTCTGAACTTACTCTGCGGCTTCGATCGGCGTGGAAACGAGCTTGCCTTCGTTGATTTCGCGCAGGGCGATGGACAGCGACTTCTCGTTCAGCTTGGTGTCGACCAGGGGGCCGACGTACTCGAACAGGCCCTCGTGCAGCTGGGCGTAGTAAGCGTTGATCTGACGTGCACGCTTGGCACCGAAGATCACCAGGCCGTACTTGGAATCAGCTGCCTTAAGCAGTGAGTCGATCGGCGGGTTGATGATGCCTTCAAGGTTCGTGGACACGAATTCTCCAAATTCTAACGGGCTGGCTGCTACCGGCTACTAGTGCGGGTGCGGGGTCAGCCCCATGAGTGAAACAAGCTCGTCCGCTGCCCGGCGAACGTCATCATTGATGACGGTGTGGTTAAACTCCGGTTCAGCGGCAAGTTCCAGTTTAGCTGTTTCCAGCCGCTGCTGCTGCTCCTGCTCAGTTTCCGTGCCGCGACCCACCAGTCGGCGGACCATTTCGTCCCAGCTGGGCGGCGCCAGGAACACAAACTGGGCGTCAGGAACGGCCTGCTTGACCTGGCGTGCACCCTGCAGATCGATCTCCAGCAGGACGGACCTGCCGGCCGCGATGGCCTCGTCCACGGAACTCCGCAGCGTGCCGTAGGTGTTCTGGCCGTGGACTACGGCCCATTCCAGAAACTCGCCGGCCGCAACGAGCGACTCGAACTCTTCCTTGGACTTGAAGAAGTAGTGGACGCCATCCTGCTCACCGGGCCGCGGAGCGCGGGTGGTGGCCGATACGGAAAGCCAGACTTCGGGGTAGTTATCCCGGATGTAGGTGGACACGGTGCCTTTGCCAACAGCCGTCGGACCAGCGAGGACTGTCAGTCCCGGTTTCTTGCTCACGTATTCCTTTGCGGCGGAGTTTGGGTTCGGGCGCCTCTAGGAAACGCCCTATTTCTCGTCAATAAAATCTACCAGCGCCTGGCGCTGGTGAATGCCCAGCCCGCGGAGACGGCGGGAGGCCGCTATGCCCAACTGCTCCATAATGGCTGCAGCCCTGACTTTTCCGATGCCCGGCAGGGCCTCCAACAGCTCCACCACCCGCATCCGGGCCAGGGCGTCATCCGCGGCGGCGGCACCGATAAGGTCCGCTGCCGACGTCTTGCCGTTTTTGAGGCGCTCTTTGGCGGCCGCCCTGGCGGCCCGCGCGGCGGCCGCCTTGTTCAGGGCCGCCGCGCGTTCCGAAGGAGATAAGGGTCGCAGGCTCATGGAGGACACCCCCGGATTCATCGGCCGAGTCCAAGGCGACCGCCATTGGACTTGTCCTGAAACCTACCCCTTGGTGGGCGGTGAATCAATGGATGCCAGCTTCGGGCCGCTATTCGCCGCGGAGGCCCTCAAGCGTGCGCAACGCAGCATCACGGAGACCCCGGGTCCCTGGACCGGCAGCCAGGATATCCCGGCTGGACGTCCCCAGGACCTGCGGGTACGCCGCCCCGAAGGTCCGGCGAAGGTCGGCCGGTGTGGCACCCTGGGCGCCCAGTCCCGGGGCCAGGATGGGTCCACGGACCGCCGGGAGGTCCAGGTGCAGGTCAGTCAACGCTGACCCCACAGTGGCGCCGACAACGAGTCCAATGGACCCCAGTCCGCCGGCATAACGGCTGTTCTCTGCCGCTGCCGCCTCGACGATCCGCCGGGCCACGGAGTCGGCTCCGCCCACATGCTGCACGGAAGCCCCCTCCGGGTTGGAGGTCAACGCCAGGACAAAAACGCCCCGGCCGTAGTCCGCTGCCAGGTCAAGCGCCGGGCGGAGCGACTCAAACCCCAGGTACGGGCTGAGGGTCACGGAGTCGGCTGCCAGGGACGAGCCGTCCCGCAGCCAGGCGTCCGCGTAGGCAGCCATCGTGGAGCCGATGTCGCCCCGCTTGGCGTCAGCAATGGTGAGGACCTGCGCCTGCGTTGCCGCGGCCAGCACTTCCTCCAGGACTGCCATCCCGGCCGAACCGTGGCGCTCGTAGAGCGCCACCTGCGGCTTCACCGCGGCAGCGAGCGAACCGACAGCCTCCAGGACCGTCAGCGAAAACCGCCTCAGCCCTGCGGCGTCGTCGGCCAGTCCCCAGTCCTTCAGGAGTGCCGGGTGCGGGTCAATGCCCACGCACAGCGGCCCGCGGGCCGCCATGGCCGCCCCGAGCCGGGAGCCGAAGGGCTCCCGGGCGGGGCCTGATGGTGTGGAGGCGGCCTCAGGCATGCTGCGAAACCGCAGACTCGGCCGCCGCGTTCTCCGCAGCCGCCTTCTGGGACGCCACCAGGGCGGCGGCGTGCTCCTGCAGGCTGGTCACCGACCATTCGTAGGTGCGCATCGCCTCGATGGCCTGCACCGCCGCGTTGAACTCGGCCACCGTGGTGATGCAGGGGATGCCGATGGAGGTCGCTGCAGCACGCAGGGCGTAGCCGTCGCTGCGGGCCTCGCCGCCGGAGGGGGTGTTGAAGACCATGTCGATCTCGCCGGCGATGACGAGGTCTGCGATGGTGCCCTCGCCTTCGGCACTGCTGCCCTCGGCGACCTTGCGGACCGTGCTGGCCTGGATGCCGTTGCGGCGCAGGACGTCGGCGGTGCCGCCGGTGGAGACGATCTCAAAGCCGAGGTCCGAAAGGCGCTTGACGGCCATGATGACCGCCCGCTTGTCCCGGTTGGCCACGGAGACGAAGATCTTGCCTTCGGTGGGCAGGGCATTGTTGGCGGCTGCCTGGCTCTTGGCGAAGGCGGTGTCGAAGTGCTTGTCGATGCCCATGACTTCGCCAGTGGACCGCATTTCCGGGCCGAGCAGCGAGTCCACTACCTTGCCTTCCGGGGTGCGGAAGCGGCTGAACGGAAGCACGGCTTCCTTGACCGAGACCGGGGCGTCGAGCGGCAGCGTGGAGCCGTCGCCGGTTTCGGGAAGCATCTTGTAGGCGGTCCGCAGCTGGTGGATGGTGACGCCCGTGCCGATCAGCGCGGCGGCCTTGGCCATCTGGACACCCGTGGCCTTGGAGACGAACGGCACGGTGCGGGAGGCACGCGGGTTCGCTTCGAGCACGTAGAGAACGTCCGAGGCCAGCGCGAACTGGATGTTGATCAGGCCGCGGACCCCCACGCCCTCGGCGATGGCACGGGTTGCCGTGCGGACACGCTCGATCACGTTGTTGCCCAGGGTGATGGGAGGCAGGACACACGCGGAGTCGCCGGAGTGGATGCCGGCCTCCTCGATGTGCTCCATGATGCCGCCCAGGTACATGTCGGTGCCGTCGAAGAGGGCGTCGACGTCGATTTCGACGGCGTCCTCCAGGAAGCGGTCGATCAGCACCGGGTGGTCCGGGGTGATTTCCGTGGCGTTGGCGATGTACCGGGAGAGGTTCGGCTCGTCGTAGACGATTTCCATGCCGCGGCCGCCGAGCACGTAGGACGGACGGACCAGGACGGGGTATCCGATCTCGTCGGCGATCTTCTTGGCGTCGTCGAAGGACACCGCGGTGCCGTTCTTCGGGGAGATCAGCCCGGCGTTGTCGAGCACGCGGGAGAACTCGCCGCGGTGCTCGGCGAGGTCGATCGCTTCCGGAGAGGTGCCCAGGATGGGGACACCGGCGTCGGCCAGCTGCTGTGCCAGCTTCAGCGGGGTCTGGCCACCGAGCTGCACAAAGACACCCATCACGCCGCCGGTACGTTCCTCGGCGGCGATGACCTCGAGGACGTCCTCCAGGGTCAGCGGCTCGAAGTACAGGCGGGTGGAAACGTCGTAGTCCGTGGAGACGGTTTCCGGGTTGCAGTTGACCATCACGGTCTCGTAGCCGGCCTTGCGCAGCGCCATGGAGGCGTGGACGCAGGAGTAGTCGAACTCGATGCCCTGGCCGATGCGGTTGGGGCCGGAGCCGAGGATCAGGATGGACGGCTTGGAGTGCAGCGCAATCTCGTCCTCCTCGTCATAGGACGAGTAGTGGTACGGAGTGTAGGCGGCGAACTCGGCGGCGCAGGTGTCCACCGTCTTGTAGACCGGACGGATCCCGAGGGCCTGCCGGACGCCGCGGACCACGGCTTCGGAATTGTGCGTGAGGGACCCGATCTGCTCATCCGAGAAGCCGTGGCGCTTGGCGCGCTTGAGCATCTCCACGGTCAGGGCTCCGGCCTGGCGGATCTCGTGGGAGATCTCGTTGAGCAGCTGGAGCTGGTCCAGGTACCAGGGGTCGATCTTGGTGGCTTCGAACAGCTGTTCCACGGTGGCGCCGCCGAGCAGGGCACGCTGGACCTGGTGCAGGCGCTCCGTGGTGGGCCGCTTGGCCTTCTCGATCAGCTCCGGGACTTCCCATTCGGGGACGGAGCTGAAGTCCAGCTGCGAGCCCTTCTGCTCCAGGGAGCGCAGGGCCTTCTGCAGGGCCTCGGTGAAGTTGCGGCCCATGGCCATGGCTTCGCCGACGGACTTCATGGTGGTGGTGAGGGTGTCGTCAGCGGCCGGGAACTTCTCGAAGGCGAAGCGCGGAACCTTGACCACCACGTAGTCCAGGGTGGGTTCGAACGACGCCGGGGTCTTCTGCGTGATGTCGTTCGGGATCTCGTCCAGCGTGTAGCCGAGGGAGAGCTTGGTGGCGATCTTGGCGATGGCGAAGCCCGTGGCCTTGGACGCCAGGGCGGAGGACCGGGAGACGCGCGGGTTCATTTCGATGACCACTACCCGGCCGGTGTCCGGCTCGATGGCGAACTGGATGTTGCAGCCCCCGGTGTCCACGCCCACCTCACGGATGACGGCGATGGAGATGTCGCGGAGCCGCTGGTATTCGCGGTCCGTCAGGGTCAGCGCCGGTGCCACGGTGATGGAGTCGCCGGTGTGGACGCCCACGGGGTCGAAGTTCTCGATGGAGCAGACCACCACGACGTTGTCGTTTTTGTCGCGCATCATTTCGAGCTCGTATTCCTTCCAGCCGAGGATGCTCTCTTCGAGGAGCACCTCGCTGGTGGGGCTGTACTGCAGGCCCTGGCCGACGATGCGGCGCAGGTCGTTTTCGTTGTACGCCAGGCCGGAGCCCAGCCCGCCCATGGTGAAGGAGGGCCGGACCACCATCGGGTAGCCGAGGTCCTCGGCGGCGGTGAACGCCTCGTCCATGGTGTGGATGATGTGGCTGCGGGCAGATTCGGCGCCGCAGCGTTCCACCACGCCCTTGAACTTTTCGCGGTCCTCGCCGAGCTCGATGGCCGCGATGTTCGCGCCGATGAGCTCCACGTTGTACTTTGCCAGCACGCCGTTCTTGTCCAGCGCGATGGCCGTGTTCAGTGCGGTCTGCCCGCCCAGGGTGGGCAGGATCGCGTCCGGGCGCTCCTTGGCGATGATCTTCTCCACCACCTCGGGGGTGATGGGCTCGATGTAGGTGGCATCGGCGAACTCGGGGTCCGTCATGATGGTGGCCGGGTTCGAGTTCACCAGGATGACCCGCAGGCCCTCCTCCTTGAGGACACGCAGTGCCTGGGTACCGGAGTAGTCGAACTCCGCGGCCTGGCCGATCACGATCGGGCCGGAACCGATGACCAGGACGCTCTTAAGGTCAGTTCTCTTGGGCATTACTTCTTGTCCTCAGTCTTGGAATCGGTGGTGTTCTCTGCGCCGGTTTTGGTGACGGCCATCAGGTCGATGAAACGGTCGAACAGGTAGGCGGCGTCGTGCGGGCCGGCTGCGGCTTCCGGGTGGTACTGCACCGAGAAGGCCGGGATGTCCAGGCACGCGAGGCCTTCAACGACGTCGTCGTTGAGGCTGATGTGGCTGACCTCAACGCGGCCGTAGCGCTCCTCGGGAGCCTGCGTGGCGCCGTCGAGCGGTGCGTCGACGGCGAAGCCGTGGTTCTGCGAGGTGATCTCCACCTTGCCGGTGCGGCGGTCCAGGACGGGCTGGTTGATGCCGCGGTGGCCGTAGCGGAGCTTGTAGGTGCCGAAGCCCAGGGCGCGTCCCAGGATCTGGTTGCCGAAGCAGATGCCGAAGTACGGCAGCTTCTCGTCCAGGACGGAGCGCAGCAGCTTGACCTGGACGTCTGCCGTGGCGGGGTCGCCGGGGCCGTTGGACATAAAGAAGCCGTCCGGGTTGACGGCCTTGACGTCCTCGAGGGTGGAGGTTGCGGGCAGGACATGGACGCGGACGCCGCGCTCGGCGAAGCGGATGGGGGTCATGGCCTTGATGCCGAGGTCGATCGCGGCAATGCTGAAGCGCGGCTCGCCGTCCCAGCCGTGGTCCTTGGGGTCCACCACATAGGCTTCGCTGACGCTGACTTCCTCGGCCAGGCGGGCGCCTTCCATCGGGGCGCTGGCCAGGACCGCGTCAAGGAGTTCCTTGTCCGTGGCCTTGGCGGCCTCACCCGAGAAGATGCCGGCGCGCATGGTCTTGTGCTCGCGCAGGTGGCGGGTGATGGCGCGGGTGTCCACGCCCTGGATGCCCACGATCCCCTGCTCGATGAGTTCCTCGTCCAGGGAGCGTTCGGAGCGCCAGTTGGACGGGCGGCGGGCGGCATCGCGGACGATGTAGCCGGCCACCCAGATGCGCCGGGACTCGGCGTCCTCGCTGTTCACACCGGTGTTGCCGATGTGCGGCGCGGTCTGCACCACCAGCTGGCGGGCGTAAGAGGGATCGGTGATGGTTTCCTGGTAGCCGGTCATGCCGGTGGCGAACACTGCCTCGCCCAGGGCAGTGCCCTGCGCGCCGTAGCTGGTGCCGCGGAACATGCGGCCGTCCTCCAGGACGAATACCGCCGGGGTGGTAACTGTGGTGGAAAGGGCTGCTGGTGCCGCAGCCTCTGCTTTTGCTGTCGCTGTTTCTGTCACTGTCTTACTTTCCACTCTGGGGATCCTGGGAATGTTCCTGGGGGGCGGCGGCGATCAATTGCTGAAGGGAGTCATACAGGGCGTCCTTGTCGGCGGCCCGGCGGGTCCGGAAGCCCGTGTCGAGTTCGTGCGTTCCGAGGCCCCAGGTGAGGACCAGGAGGCCGTCCTTTTCCACGAACTTGCCGGCCATTCCGCTTTCCTGCCGGACGGCGGTGAGGCTTCCTGCCGGGATGTAGAGCGCCGGGGCACCGGTTCTGTCGAAGAGGACGCCGTGCGGGTACACGCTGAGGACGGCATTGGTCCGGATGCCAAGCCTGTGTACCGCGATGCGGTCCAGCCAGTCTCCGGCGGTGGTGGACGCAACGTACTGGCCGTCCGCCCCGGCGAGCGGCACCCCGGGCGCCTCTGGCACGTCGGGCAACCGGCCGACGTCGGCCTGCCGCCTGAGGCGGTTGCGCCAGCCTGCCCAGATCATCACCAGCACGACGGCGATGAGCGCGGCCGTGATGAGGCCGGTGAGTAGTTTGGTGTCCATCAGGAGGCGCCTGCCGCGGACGGTTCCCGGTACGGCGTGTTGAGCTGGCCGTCCAGGACGGTGGGGTGGCCCTTGTAGAAGGTGGCCACCACCTTGCCCGGCAGCTCCAGGCCGGCGAACGGGGAGTTGCGGCCCATGGTTGCCATCTTGGCAGGGTCAACGGTCCACCGGGCAGCGGGGTCAACCAGGATGACGTTGGCGGGTTCGCCGGCGTCCAGTGGACGGCCCTGGTCCGTCATTCGGCCGATCTGCGCCGCGGCGGTGGAGGTCACTCGAGCGAAATCGGCCCAGGTCATGAGGCCGGTTTCGATCATGGTGTGCTGGACCACGGACAGGGCGGTTTCCAGCCCGGTCATGCCCATCGCGGCCTGCGCCCACTCGCATTCCTTGTGCTCGCTCGGGTGCGGGGCGTGGTCGGTGCCCACCACGTCGATGGTGCCGTCCGCCAGGCCGGCGCGCAGTGCCTGCACATCTGCATCCGTCCGCAGCGGCGGGTTGACCTTGTAGACCGGGTTGTAGCTGCGGACCAGGTCGTCGGTGAGCAGGAGGTGGTGGGGGGTGACTTCGGCGGTGACGTTGATGCCGCGTTCCTTGGCCCAGCGGATGATCTCCACGGATCCGGCGGTGGAGACGTGGCAGACGTGCAGGCGGGAGTCCACGTGCTGCGCCAGCAGGACGTCACGGGCGATGATGCTCTCCTCGGCCACCGCCGGCCAGCCGGTGAGTCCCAGGACGGCGGAGACGGCGCCTTCGTTCATCTGGGCTCCAGCGGTAAGGCGGGGTTCCTGCGCGTGCTGGGCCACCACGCCGTCGAAGGCTTTGACATACTCCAGGGCGCGGCGCATCAGCACCGGATCGTGGACGCAGATGCCGTCGTCGGAGAACATGCGGACCTGGGCGCGGGAATCGGCCATGGCGCCGAGTTCGGCGAGCTGCTCGCCGGCCAGGCCGACGGTCACGGCGCCGACGGGACGCACGTCCACCCAGCCGGCCGCGCGGCCCAGGCTGTGGACCTGTTCCACCACACCGGCGGTATCCGCCACCGGGTTGCTGTTGGCCATGGCGTGGACCGCGGTGAAGCCCCCCAGGGCGGCGGCGCGGGTGCCGGTCTCTACGGTTTCGGCATCTTCGCGGCCGGGTTCGCGCAGGTGCGTGTGCACGTCCACCATGCCGGGCAGTGCCACCAGGCCGGCGGCTTCGATGACGGTGGCGCCGTCCGCGTCTGGGTGGGTGGCAGCGGCTGCGCCCCGGGCGGCGATGACGCCGTCACTGATGAGCAGGTCCTCGGCCCCGGCGCCCAGGATCGATGCACCGCGGATCAGGTAGGTTCCGTTGTTCTCTGCCATCAGTTGCTCTCCTTGGTGGAATGGTTGCGGGCCGCGCCCGCTGTGGCGGCTGGTTCGCGGGTGTCCCCGGAGAGCAGCAGATAGAGGGTGGCCATCCGGACCGAGACGCCGTTGCGCACCTGTGCAAGCACGGTGGAGCGGGGCGAGTCGGCGGCGGCGGAAGAAATCTCCAGGCCACGGTTCATGGGTCCGGGATGCATGATGATGGTGTCCTTCAGTCCCAGGCTGTCCAGGGCCCGGAGCCGGTTATCATCGAAGCCCCAGCGGCGCGAGTATTCGCGGGTGGAGGGGAAGAACGAGGCGTTCATCCGCTCGCCCTGCACGCGCAGCATCATCACGGCGTCCACACCCTGCGCCAGGGTGTCATCCATGTCGTAGCTGACCTTGCACGGCCACTGTTCGACGCCGATGGGCAGCAGGGTGGGTGGCGCCACGAGGGTGACTTCGGCGCCGAGCGTGCGGAGCAGCCAGACGTTGGAGCGGGCAACGCGGGAGTGCAGGACGTCCCCGGCGATGGCTACGCGCATGCCTTTGAGGTCTGCGCCGGTCGAGGCGGAGCCGGCCAGCTTTGACCAGTGCCGGCGCATAGTGAAGGCATCCAGGAGGGCCTGCGTAGGGTGTTCGTGGGTGCCGTCACCGGCGTTGATGACGGCGGCGTCGATCCAGTCCGTCGCGGCGAGCCGGTGCGGCGCGCCCGAGGCCCAGTGGCGGATCACGACGGCGTCCGCGCCCATGGCTGCCAGCGTCTGGGCCGTGTCCTTGAGGGATTCGCCCTTGGAGACGGAGGAGCCCTTCGCGGCGAAGTTGATGACATCGGCGGACAGCCTCTTGGCGGCCGCTTCGAAGGAGATCCGCGTGCGGGTTGAGTCTTCGAAGAAGAGGTTCACCACGGTGCGGCCGCGGAGGGCCGGGAGCTTCTTGACTTCGCGGTCCCCGACGGCAGCCATTTCCTCGGCGGTGTCGAGGATGCGGATGGCGTTGGCCAGGCTGAGGTCTTCAGTGGAGAGGAGGTGTTTCACGCGCCGCCCTCGATAACCACTTCGTTGACTACGGAACCGTCGGCTGCGGTGTCGGTTTCCTCCAGGCGGACCCGGACCTTCTCGGCGGATGAGGTGGGCAGGTTCTTGCCCACGTGGTCGGCGCGGATGGGCAGCTCACGGTGGCCGCGGTCGATCAGCACAGCGAGCCGGACGATCCGGGGACGGCCGAGGTCGATGATGGCGTCAAGGGCGGCACGGATAGTGCGGCCGGAGTACAGGACATCATCGATGAGCACCACAACCTTGTTATCGATTCCCGTGCGTGGGAGCTGTGTGGGGTACGGCGGCCTGGTGGGCTGGTGGGAAAGGTCATCGCGGAACATGGTGACGTCCAGCTGCCCGACAATGGCGGTGGCGTCCACGGTGGGGTCCGCGGCCGCAATCTTGTGTGCGAGGCGGACGGCCAGCGGGTAGCCGCGGCGAGGAATGCCCAACAGAACCAGGTCCTTGGACCCTTTGTTGGCCTCAAGGATCTCGTGGGCGATTCGAGTGAGTGCACGGTCAATGTCCGCCTGGTTGAGGACAACCCTGGCTGGAACCGGTGCGTTTGTGACAGAAGTCAAACTCTCGTCTCCCCTTTCCCCGCCTCACGGGACGGAATTAAAAAAGGATCATTTGCGTTTCAAAATTACCACATCGGCAGGGGCATCATAGGCTTCCGGTATGTCCATGCACCCTCATCAGCCGGGTTCCGGCCAGGCCGGTGGGCCGGCCGGCCCACCGGATCCTTTCCCCACGCAGGCGAACCCCAGCTGGATGGGCCGGGTTGAACCGGAGTACTACAGGCCCGCGCCCGGAACCAACGCGGCCCGGCTGCCGCCGCTGGGGCCACCGCAGGAAACCCTGGCCGGCCGCCGGCCCGCAGGCCTTCTGGCACTCACGGTGGGCGGCGCCGCCCTTGTTTTCCTGAGCTTGTTCCTGGTGGTGCCGTTCTTAGTGGCCAACACCGGCGTGGGCGGGTTCCTGGCAGGGTTTGTGCTGTCACTTATCCCGCTGTCCGCGGTGCTCCTTGCGGTCTATCTGATCGACCGGTGGGAACCGGAACCCAAGCGGCTCCTGGTCTTCGCGTTCACCTGGGGCGCTGCGGTGTCCATCGCGGTCACGCTGCTCATCCAGCCGTTCTTCGCCCTGACTTTCCAGTTCAGCGAGGTGGCTGACTTCCAGACGTTTATGGCCACCGTCCAGGCGCCCGTGGTGGAGGAGTTCGCGAAGTCCCTGGGCCTGCTGATGATCCTGCTGCTGGCGCGCAAACACTTCGACGGTCCGGTGGACGGCATAGTCTTCGCCTTCACCATCGCCGGCGGCTTCGCGTTCACCGAAAACATCCTCTACTTTGGCAGGGCCATCGCCGAATCCGCCAACCCGGGAACGGATCTGGCCCAGATCTTCCTCCTCCGCGGCGTGATGTCACCCTTCGCCCATGCCATCTTCACGGGAACCACCGGCCTCATCATGGGTTTCGCCGCCCGCCGCTGGCACTCCGGAGCCTCGGTGCTGGCCTTTATCATCGGGCTGATCCCGGCGATGCTGCTGCATAACCGGTGGAACAGCATGGGCGCGGGTTTCCTGTCGGAATACATCCTGGTCCAGGTGCCCATCTTTGTGCTGGCCGTGGTGGGCATCGTCCTCCTCCGCGTCGCTGAAAACCGGCTCACCCGCCAACGGCTGATGGAATACTCCGCGGCTGGCTGGTTCAGCCCCGCCGAGGTGGAACTGCTGGCCACCCCGCGCGGCCGGCGGACCGCCCTGCAGTGGGCGGCCGGCTACCACCGCCGCCCGCAGATGAAGGCGTTCCTCCACGCTGCCACCCAGCTCGCCTTCACCCGCCAGCGCATCCTCAGCGGCCGCGACGTCCGGCTGCACCAGATGGAGGAGCAGCAGCAGCTGCAGCGGATTCTGTCCCTGCGCGCCGCCGTCGCGGGCTGACTCGGGCGCCGTTCGGTTCCTCCTGTTCGGTTCCTCCGGCTAGGTTCCCCGGAGAGCCTCCTGCAGAGCCGTCATGGACAGTGCCTCATCAAGGACTTTGCCGAAGTTCGCCGCATCGTGGGCGAACCGGCCCAGGAAGAGCCCGGAGACGCCGTCGAGCGCGGGCAGCAGCCCTGGCTTGGCCGACCCGCCATAGATGACCGGCAGCTCCCCCAACGCGTCGCCGGCCTCGTGCGAATGGGCAGCCAGCAGCGTCCGCAGTGAACGCACGACGGCGGCGACGTAGCCTGCGTCGGCGGGCTCCGCTGCTCCAATGGCCCAGACCGGTTCGTAGGCGATCATGAGCCGGGATGCCAGGGCCCAGTCACCGCCGACCGCCTCGTCGATCTGCTGATGGACAAATGCAGCCGCTCCGCTGGCTCCGGTCCCGCTTTTTTCATCGCGTGTTTCCTCGCCCACGCACAGCAGCGGGGTGATGCCGGCGTCGTCGGCTGCCCTGACTTTCCGGGCGATCATGGTGTTGTCCTCGCCGAAGTGCCGCCGCCGTTCGGCGTGGCCGATCTCCACGAGGCTTACCCCAAGCTCGGCCAGAAGCGACGGCGACACCTCACCTGTCCACGGGCCGTCCGCCCAGCCGCAGTTCTGGGCCCCCAGCAGAAGCGGTGATCCTGAGATGACGCTGCCGGCGGCCGGAAGAACCGGGAAGGAAGGGATCACAAACGGGACCACCCGCCCGGCCGCAAGAGCCGGACGGGAGTCCGCTTCATGCCGTATGCGGGCGAGCCAGTCCAGGCAGTCCCGGTATCCCATGTACATCTTGGTGCTGACGCCGATGTAGAGGATCTCTGGGGTGCCGCTCTGGTCAGCGCTGCTCCATTCAGTCATGGTGTCCGGTCACTGGTTGTCGAGCAGATCGTCGGCCTTGTTGCGGAACCTCTTGGTGGCGTACATCATGATGGCCGCCACGAACGGAAGCACGCCGAGGGCGTAAACGCCCATGGTGCCGGTGTCCGATGCGGTGACCTGGTTGACCGTGGTCCGCAGGATGGGGGCCACGAAACCGCCCAGGTTACCCAGCGAGTTGATCAGGCCGATGCCCGCAGCGGCCGCCGTTCCGGTGAGGAACGCCGTCGGGTAGGACCACGCGATGGGACCGATCGAGAGGAAGCTGCACACCGCGAGGGTGATGAAGATGATGCCCAGCGCCGGGAGGTGGTTGGAGCCCGCCCAGGCGGAGCCGAAGATGCACAGGCCGGTGGAGATAAACAGCCCGGTGCCCCAGACGCGGCGGCGGACGATGGTGTTGGCCGCCTTCCCGATGAAGTAGCACGCGAAGATGCCGAAGAACCATGGGATGGCCGCCAGCAGGCCCACTTCGATGCCCACCTTCTGCCCGGTGAGCTGTGCCACCTGCTGCGGCAGGTAGAACGTCACGCCGTAGACGGCGGTCTGGAGGCAGAAGTAGATGGCGGTGAAGTACCAGACCTTGCGGTTCTTCATGGCGGCGAGGACACCGCGGGGGCCGTCCTTTTCCTTGACCCCGTCCTCGAGGGCCATAACGTCCAGCAGCGCCTTCTTCTCGTCCTTGTCCAGGAATTTCGCGTCCTGCGGGGTGTTGATGAGGAAGAAGTAGGCGGCAATACCGGCGAGTACTGCCAGCATGCCTTCAACGAAGAACATGACCTGCCAGCCGGCAACGCCGGGAACCTGGTCGCCGATGTTGATGAGCCACCCCGACAGCGGGGCGCCCATCATCTGGGAGAACGGCTGGGCCAGGTAGAAGATGGCGAACATCTTGACACGGACCTTGTTGGGGAACCAGGCGGCCAGGAACATGATGACGCCCGGGAACAGGCCGGCCTCGGTCACGCCGAGCAGGAAGCGCAGGATGATGAAGGACGTCTCACCCTGGACGAAGGCGAAGCAGGCCGAGACGACTCCCCACGTGATGGCGATGCGGGCCAGCCACACCTTGGCGCCGAACTTGGTCAGCAGCAGGTTGGAAGGGATCTCGAACAAGGCGTAGCCGATGAAGAAGATACCGGCGCCCAGGGCATATGCGCCGGCGGTGATGCCCCTGTCCACTTCAAGTGCTGCCTCGGCGAAGCCCACGTTGGTGCGGTCCAGGAAGGCCACGACGTACAGGATGACGAGCATCGGCATCAGCCGGAAGGAGGCTTTGGAGATCGCCGATTTTAGGACCGGTGAATCCAGTAACTCCTTGGTGGCGTTTGTTCCAGTGGTGACAGTCATTCAAACTCCTCGTTGAGTAAGCAGGTGAGCAAATCAGTGGAAGGTGGAGCGGTTAGAGCGAGAAGGCGATGAGTATTGCGCCGACCACGCAGGCGAACACGCCCACGGCCAGGTAGATTCTGCGTTCCTTGGTCCAGGAGCCCATGGTGGTCCTTCCTAGTGCATGTAGAGTCCGCCATCCACGTTCAGCGTCTGGCCGGAGATGTATCCGGCGTCCTCGCTGATGAGGAAGGCGATGGCTGCTGCGATGTCGCGGGTGGAACCGACGCGGTTGACCACGAGGTCCTTGGTGAGTTCGTCTTTGCGTTCCTGGCTGAGGGTGCCGCCCATGATGTCCGTGTCGACGGGGCCGGGGGAAATGGCGTTCACCGTGATGTCGTACTCCCCCAGCTCGCGGGCGGTGGCGCGGGTCAGGCCGATGACCCCTGCCTTCGCCGCGGAGTACGGCGTTTTGGAGAACGTGCCGCCGCCGCGTTGGGCGGACACGGAAGAGATGTTCACGATGCGTCCGATCCGGTTCTTCGCCATGGATTCGGCGACGCGGCGGGTGGCGTAATGGACACCGTTGAGGTTGATGCTCATAACGCGGTCCCATTCAGCGGCGTCCAGTTCGAGGTACGGAACTGGTGAGCTGACGCCGGCCACGTTGGCCAGTGCGACAACCTGCGGCAGCTCTGCTTCGATCGAGTCGATGGCCGCGCGGACGGAGGCTTCGTCGCCGATATTGGCGCCGACGCCGTGGGCCTTCACGCCGTACTGGGCGGCGATTTCCTTGGCGGTGGCCTGGGACTGGGCGTCATCCAGGTCGATGATGCCGATGTTCCAGCCCTGGGCGGCAAGGTAGCCGGCCGTGGCGCGGCCGATACCGCGTTCGGAGACGGCGCCGGTGATGATGGCGGTGCGTTCGGCGGGGAAAGTGGCCATGGAAATGCTCCTTAGTTGATGGGGGCCGGGCCGAGCTCGTCGATGAGCTTCTGCATGGCCACGTAGGCCCTGTTGCGGTAGGCGATGAGTTCCGGGGTGCGTTCGGCGGGGACGTTGAGGAAGCCGGCGCCGGTCTTGGTGCCGAGTTTGCCTGCTTCCACCAGGTCACTCAGGATCCTGGGCGTGGCGAAGCGTTCTGGGAATTCGGTCTGCAGTGACTTGTAGCAGAAGTTGTAGACGTCGAGGCCGGCCATGTCTGCGATCGCGAACGGACCGAAGAACGGCAGGCGGAAGCCGAAGGTGGTGCGGACCAGGGTGTCCACGTCCTCGGCGGTGGCGATTCCCTGCTCCACGAGCTGCGCGGCCTCGTGGAAGAGTGCGTACTGCAGGCGGTTCAGGACGAATCCGGTGACGTCCTTGACCACCGCGGTCTGCTTGTTGGCGGCATGGACGAGGTCCCGGACGGCACCGATGGTGGCGGCCGACGTGCCGGCATGCGGGATGATTTCCACGCCAGGGATGAACGGGGACGGGTTCGAGAAGTGCACGCCCAGGAACCGCTCCGGGTTGGCGACCGGCTCGGACAGCTCCGCGATGGAGATGGTTGATGTGTTGGAACCGATGATGGCGTCCGGCCGGGCGGCGGCGCTGATCCGCGCCAGGGTCTGGTGCTTGATGGCGATCACTTCGGGCACGGCTTCCTCGATGAAGTCGGCATCCGCCACGGCTTCCTCGATGTCCTTGGCCGCCCACAGATTCTGCTTGAGGATGGCCGTGGACCCCTCGGGGAACAGGCCGTCGACGACGAACTGGTCCGATTCGGCCAGCAGCCGCTCATAGTTGTTCTGCGCCACCTCGGCGGAGACATCGGCCAGGGCAACCCGGGCTCCGCCCAGTGCCAGGACCTGGGCAATACCACCGCCCATGTATCCCGATCCGACGACGGCGATCTTGCGTGCGCTGTTGGGTGTTGTGGTCATGATCAGACTGCCTTTGTGTAATCGGGCTCATAGGAGCAGATGGCGTCGACCTTGCCGGCGGACGCTGAGCTTTCATCAAAGCGGTACGCGAGCCACTCGCCCACGAGCTTCTTGGCGAGCTCCAGGCCGATGACCCGCTGGCCCAGCGTGAGGACCTGGGCGTTGTTGCTGAGGACGGAGCGCTCCACGGAATAGCTGTCGTGGGCCGTCACCGCACGGATTCCGGGCACCTTGTTGGCCGCGATGGCAACTCCCAGTCCCGTTCCGCAGATGAGGAGTGCGCGGTCCGCCTCGCCGTCCGCCACCTTGCGGGCGGCATTGACCGCGACGTGCGGGTAGGCGGTGGCATCGTTGGCCCCAACCCCGATGTCCACCACGGCGGCAACGCGGCTGTCTGCCGTGAGCAGCGCCTTCAGTGCTTCCTTGTACTCGACGCCGGCCTCATCGTTGCCGATGACGATGCGCCAACCTGCGTGGGTGTTCATGTTGTTGCTCCTTTTCCGGCCGCGTAAGCCAGTTCAGAATGGACCGGCCCTGGCTCCGTGAAGTCTGGCTCCGCCAGGCCAGAGTGGATGTATGCGGCAATCCGTTCGGCGATCAGTCCAAAGGAGACCGCGCCGGGGTCGGGATGCCCGAGGCTCTTTTCGGCCAGCGGACGGGCGCGGCCCTTGAGCGGGCGCAGTTCCGCCGTCTTGGCTGCCGCCGCCCTGGCAGCGGAGGCGGCAACGGTGAGGGCCTGGGCCAGGGTGGTGCCGCCGTCGAACTCCCGGAGGAACGCCGCCCGGAAAGGCAGGAGCGCGTCCACCATGGTCTTGTCGCCCGGCTCGGCCTTGCCGAGCTCAGTGATGGCGCCCACGAATGCGGCCACGGCGGCGATCGCGTCCTCATTGGTGTAGGTTGCCCGGCTGCCCAGGGCAACTCCGGACGCGATGACCGCAGATCCCCACAGTGCTCCTGAGGTGCCGCCGGCCCGTTCGCTCCAGGCTTCACCGGCTGCTTCAAGCACGCGTCCCACCGACGCGCCGGACGCTGCGGCCTGTGCCGCGGCGTCGGAAGCTGCCTCCACGCCGCGGCGCATGCCGATGCCGTGGTCGCCGTCGCCGGCAATGGCGTCCAGGTTGCCCAGTTCCTCTTCGTGATCGACGACGACGTCCCGCACTTGGGCGAGCACGGCGGCTGCCAGCCGGCCCAGGTCCGCTGCTGCCGCCGTCGTTTCTTCCACTTCGCCGGCCACGGCGTCTTCCGGTCCGGTCAGCTGGCGGCGGGCACGCGGAGCCAGGTTGCCCTTGCGGTAGGCCGGTGAGTCTGCTGGCGCGGCCCAGTAACGTTCGAGTTCCTCATCCAGCCAGAGCAGCGTCAGGGATAGCCCGGACATGTCCAGGCTCGTGACCAACTCGCCGCATTCCGGTTCCACTACGGTCAGCCCGGCGTTGACGAGGAGTTTCTCGATCTTGCCGAACAGGAGGAAAAGTTCGTCGTACTTGACGGTACCGAGGCCGTTGACGATGGCCACCACGCGGCTTCCGCGGTGATCCGGGGTGTCCGCGAGGAGGCGCGAGACCAGCAGTTCAGCGAGTTCGGACGCCGTGGGCATGGGATGTTCCGAGATGCCCGGTTCCCCGTGGATGCCCAGGCCCAGGGACATCTGGCCTGCGGGCACGTGGAAGAGCGGTCCGGCGGCGCCCGGCAGGGTGCAGCCGTCGAAGGCCACGCCCAGGGAACGCGTACGGTCATTGGCCTTGATGGCAAGCCGTTCCACGTCATCCAGGCCCAGGCCCGCTTCGGCGGCGGCGCCGGCAATCTTGAACACCGTGAGGTCGCCGGCGATGCCGCGGCGCTTTCCGATCTGGTCCAGTGGTGCACTGGCGATGTCGTCCGTGACGGTGACCGTGCGGGTCTCGATGCCTTCGGCGTTCAGGCGCAGCTGCGCCTGGCCGAAGTGCAGGACGTCGCCCGCGTAGTTGCCGTAGCTCAGCAGCACTCCCCCGCCGGCATTTGCCTCTTTGGCCACGCGGTAAATCTGCCCGGCGGCCGGTGAAGCGAACATGTTGCCGCAGGCGGAGGCTGTTGCCAGCCCCGGCCCAACCAGACCGGCGAAGGCCGGGTAGTGGCCGGAGCCGCCGCCGACGACGAGTGCGACCTGGCCGGCGGGCACCTCGGTCGAGCGGACCACACCGCCGTCTACGCGGGCAACGTATGCGCGGTTGGCAGCGACGAAGCCGTCCAGTGCCTCATCCGCGAAATCAGCGGGATTGTCAAAGATCTGCGTCATGGCTCTTCCTAGACTCCTGCCAGTTCCGCGGCGGGCAGTTGCCGGCCCTGGGCAACCTGGCTCTGGCCCAGCGCATAGCCATCGGTCTTGGGCAGGATGTGGCGGCGGAGGTACTCCTGGTTGCTGGCCGTAACGCTGAGCCCGTCTCCGCCGTAGTGTTCGGTGCACAGGATGCCCTGGAAGCCTACGGACAGTGCAACCTTGAAGGCTTCGCGGTAGTTGATGAGGCCGCTCTCCATCGGGGCGGGCATGGTGATGTAACTGTCCCGCGCCACGTCCTCGTCCCGGATGTAGTTCTTCATGTGCCAGTAGTTCGAATACGGCATGGTCTTGGCTACCATTTCGCGCCAGTCCTCGATGGGCCGGTGCAGCCGGATCAGGTTGCCGAGGTCCGGGTTGAGCCCAACATTGGCCAGGCCGATGTCCTGCACCAGCTGTACCGAGGAGTCCGCCGTGCCGAGGTAGGTATCCTCGTACATCTCCAGGGAGAGCAGGACGCCGGCGTCTGCTGCGTGCTGGCCCAGCTCACGGATGCGGGAGACTGCCTTGCCCCACACTTCCTTGTCCCCCACCGGGTCCTTGTAGCCGTCAACGGTCCAGAACCACAGCTGCTTCTGCTGCTCCGGGGTAATGGCCTGGTGCAGTCCGAAGGAGACAACTTCGCAGCCGAGCTCGGCGGCTGCGTCGATGGTCCGGTGGCTGTAGGCGAGGTTGTCGGCCCAGTCCGTCTGATGGATCACGCTGCGGCGGATGGCGGAAATGACCGGGATCCCGATGCCCACAGTCTCTGCAGTCTGCTTGAACTCGGCGAGCCGCTCTTTGCTCAGATCGCCGGGACGGACCCAGCTGTCGGTCAGGTCAGCGTTGGCGAAGCCGGCTTCCTTGACCTCGGTCAGGACTTCCGCCCAACTGGACGCGTCGGCGTCGTTTATCTGCGTGCCCTGGGCATCAGTTCCCGGAAACTGCAGCAGTGCTGCGGTGATGGGCCAGTTCTCAGCTGTGTAAGCCACGGTGCTTTACTCCTTCGTAATCCTCTTTCCTATAGGATCTACTATCCAAAAGGAGTTGTCAAGATCACATCCCTGAGTGAGGCTGCCCATCCCAACTAGGTAGCAGTAGGTGTCGTTTTGAGGGCTCAAAACGACACCTACTGCTACCTACATGGGGCCGGACTAGCTTTCCGGGGCGTCGGCAATGGCCCGGGAACGGACCTTGCGGATGTGGTCCGCCATGGCTGCGGCTGCTTTGTCGGGATCGCCGGTGGTAACGGCAGCCAGAACTGCCTCATGTTCCGCGATGGCGTGCTCGGCATCCGTAATGCCCACGCCGCCGAAGAGCCGGAACCGTTGGACCTGTCCTCCGAGGGCTGAGTAGGCGGCCTCCATAAACTGGTTTCCGGTTTGCCGCGCAATCAGCTGGTGGAACCTCTCGTCCGCTTCGAGGTAGTCCTTGAACTCGGCAAACGAAGGTCCCCGAGGTGCGGATTTCAGGTCCTCGACGGCCTTCCCGAGCTCGGCCAGGCCATGCTGGTTGATGCGTTCACAGGCCAGCCGGGCGTTGACGGGCTCGATTGCCAACCGCGCCTCCATTAGCTCCGCAAAATCCTCCTGCGTAAAAACGGGAGCCACGCGGTAGCCTTTCAGCGCCACCCTCCGGACCATTCCGGTGTGCTCAAGCCGAGCAAGGGCCTCGCGGACCGGAGTGGGAGAAACGTCCAGCTCGCGGGCCGTGCCGTCAATGCTGACCACGGCGCCGGGCGCCAGCCGGCCATCCATAAGGGAGGCCAGGAGCTCCGCGTAAACATGGTCCGCCAGCACCTCGCGGCTGACCGCGCGGCCGGCCCTGCGGGGGCCGGTCTGGTCATTTGTGCTTCTGCCGGCGCGGGGGCCTGTGGACGCGTTTTGCATAGTCAGATCCTATAGGAAGCGCCGGTCAGCGATCGTTTCCGGGGACACAAAGAGCCCCGGCCAGGTGGACCTGGCCGGGGCTCTTTATGGCGCCGTTCGCGGGCTCTTGGCCCGCGGCATAGCAACACTCAGGCCAAGAGGGAGGGCTTCAGCTGCTGCAGCCGGCCGAGGAGGCCGTTAATGAACGACGGCGATTCATCCGTTGAGAGCGTCTTGGACAGTGCCACTGCTTCACTGACCGCGACACCGTCGGGAACGTCGTCGTTGTACAGCAGTTCCCAGGTGCCGATCCGCAGGATGATGCGGTCCACCGAAGGCATACGTTCCAGGGTCCACCCCTGGGAATAGGTCTCGAGAAATTCGTCGATGGCGGTCTGCTGTGAGACGACGCCTTCCACGATTTCCAAGGTGTACGGGTTCACGATCTGGTCTGTCAGTTCGCGCCGGGACCTGAGTACATCGAAGGCGGAAACCGAGCGCTGCTCGGCCTCGAAGAGGACATCCAGTGCCCTGTTACGGGCCTTACCGCGTGCGCTCACTACTCGCTGACCCGGCCGAGGTAGCTGCCGTCGCGAGTATCGACCTTGACCTTGGTGTTGTTCTCGACGAACAACGGAACCTGGATCTCGTAGCCGGTTTCCAGCGTTGCGGGCTTGGTGCCAGCCGAGGAGCGGTCGCCCTGCAGGCCAGGCTCGGTGTAGGTGATCTCCAGGACAACGCTGGGCGGAAGTTCGATGTACAGCGGGTTGCCTTCGTGGATGGCGATGTTCACCATCTGGTTCTCCAGCATGAAGTTGGTGGCGTCACCAACAGTGGCGCCGGAGACGGTGAGCTGGTCGAAGTCCGAGGTGTCCATAAACACGAAGTCGGCGCCGTCCTGGTACAGGTACTGGTAGTCCCGGCGGTCAACCGTGGCCGTCTCGATCTTAAGGCCGGCGTTGAACGTCTTGTCTACAACTTTGCCGGACATCACGTTCCGCATCTTGGTCCGCACAAACGCGCCACCTTTGCCGGGCTTGACGTGCTGGAATTCAATGATGTTCCAGAGCTGGCCCTCAAGCTTCAGGACCGTTCCGTTCTTGATGTCGTTAGTGGTTGCCACTGGTATCCTCTGGTTTCTATCTGTCTGGTCAGTTGTCAGACGTTCTATGCCGGCCAGGCAAGCCGAACGGCCCGCCAGCGCGTGTTTATCAAAAATCCAAGAACCATTCTACCGGTAAAACCCGGGCGGACTGCGTCCGGGCCTTCCGGCCGCCAACCCCGGAACGTAACAGGCCTGTCAGCAGGCAAGATCCAGGACGTCGCGGGCCCGCTGAAGCGCCACGGTGGACGAGTAGATCTGTGCGGCATCAGCCGATTGCGCAACCCGCAGGTCCAAGGCACGGGCAAAGGCTTCCACCGCGGCGGACGTATGTCCGGCGGCGTACTGGGCCTTGCCCAGGTATTGCAGGACCAGGGCTTCACGGTCGGTCCCCTGGAACTCCGCGAGCAACTGCCTGAACAAATCAAGGGCGCGGTCGGTGCGGTGTGAGACACGCAGCACCTCGGCCTCGAACGTGCGAAGCCGGAAGGACTCAGGGTCCTTGAAGCGGGCCTCCGCGAGGAGTTCGGCCGCCTCCGCAGCGTGCCCTTCCACGATCAGGACGAAGATCTGGTCTGACGGGTCCGTGGACGCCGCCAGGGCCGCCCGGCAGGCGTCCTCGTTGACGATCTCCGGCAGCAGGGAGACCGGGTTGATCCGGATTCCGGGAAAGCCAGCCTCGGGCCAGTCGCTGGTGCCCGCCACGTCGCCCTGCATCAGGAGGCGATTTCCTGGTAGGCCGCGAAGAGCAGGGACGTGTCCGGGACATCCAGGATGCCCGGTTTAGCGATGCCGTCCAGGACCACAAAGCGCAGAAGGTCACCGCGTGATTTCTTGTCCCGCCGCATGCCGTCCAGCAGCCCCTGCCAGCGGTCCCGCCGGTACGTGACCGGGAGTCCCAGTGTTTCCAGGATGCTGCGGTGGCGGTCGGCGTCGGAGTCGCTGAGCCGGCCAACGCTGCGGGCAAGTTCAGCGGCGAACATCATGCCCACCGATACTGCCGCGCCGTGCCGCCAGGAGTACCGCTCCACGAGTTCAATGGCGTGGGCCAGGGTGTGGCCGTAATTCAGGATTTCGCGCAGCCCGGATTCCTTGAGGTCTTCCGAGACCACTTTGGCCTTGACCGCGATGGCGCGTTCGATGAGTTCGCGCAGGGCCTCCGATCCGGGGTCCGTGGCCGCCGCCGGGTCCTTTTCCACCAGGTCAAGGATGGCCGGATCTGCGATGAAGCCGCACTTGATGACTTCAGCCATGCCGGAAATGATTTCGTTCCTGGGCAACGTGTTAAGGGTGTCCAGGTCCACCAGCACTCCGGCCGGGGGGTGGAAGGAACCCACCAGGTTCTTGCCCTCAGCCGTGTTGATGCCGGTCTTTCCACCCACGGAAGCATCCACCATGCCCAGCAGGCTGGTGGGCATGTGGATGACCTTCACGCCGCGGAGCCAGGTAGCCGCCACAAAACCGGCCAGGTCGGTGACGGCCCCGCCGCCCACTGCCACGATGGCGTCCGAGCGCGTGAAATCGTTCTGTCCCAGGACCTGCCAACAGAAAGCGGCGACCTGGATGTGTTTGCCTTCTTCGGCGTCCGGGATTTCCGCGGTGAGCGAGGTGAAACCCGCTGCAGCCAGCTCATCGCGGACCGTGTCACCAGTGAGCCGCAACGCACGGGGATGGATGACCAGCACACGCCGGACCCGCTCCCCCAGCAACGCCGGAAGGTTCCCCAGCAGACCGCGGCCAACTACGACGTCGTAATTCTGCTCAGCGGATTCGCCGGTGACCTTGATGACTGTTGAATCGACGCTCAATTTTCAACTTCCTGTTTGGCGGCCGCGTAGTCACGCAGCGCAACTTCGAGCCGGTGTCCCAGCTCGCTGACCGAGCCCTGGCGGACATCCACCACAAGGTTGGCCAGCCGTTCGTAAACGGGTTTCCTGGTAATAAACAGAGCGGACCATCGGGCCATGGCATCGCCGGCGAGCAGCGGCCGGCCCGAGTTCCGGGCGATGCGGCTGGCCACGGTTTCCTCATCACATTCGAGGTACACCACAGTGCAGCGGCCCAGGAGCTGCTGCGTGCCGGAATCCAGCACGGCGCCGCCACCCAAGGAAATCACGCTGGCCGCGCCTTCTGCATGCTCCACCGCGCTGGCAACGGTCCGGGCCTCGATCTCCCGGAACGCGTGCTCGCCGCGGCCGGCAAAAATGGAGGCGATGCTGCCATGGGCGTCCACGATCAGGTTGTCCGTATCGACGAAGGGCACGTCCAGCAGCTTGGCCAGCTCGTGGCCGATCGCGGACTTTCCCACCGCCATGGGTCCGATGAGGACAATGGGCCGGTTGCCAGGCACACCGGCCTTACGGCTCCCGGGCACTAGTGGCCGATCGAGTCCAGGGATGCCGGAATGTTGTCCAGGTAACCCTTGATATTGCGGGCGGTCTCCGCCACGGAGTCACCGCCGAACTTTTCGGTGACGGCTTCCGCCAGAACCAGCGCGACCATCGCCTCGGCCACCACGCCGGCAGCCGGCACGGCACAGACGTCGGAGCGCTGGTGGTGCGCCTTGGCAGGCTCCCCCGTGCTGACGTCAACCGTGCGAAGGGCGCGGGGCACCGTGGCGATGGGCTTCATGGCCGCCCGCACGCGCAGGACGTCGCCGATGCTCATGCCGCCTTCAATGCCGCCGGCCCGGTTGCTGGTCCGGATGATCTTGCCGTCCGCGTCCTTGACGATTTCGTCGTGGGCAGCGGAGCCGCGGCGCGCAGCCGTCAGGAAACCGTCGCCGACCTCCACGCCCTTGATTGCCTGGATGCCCATCAGGGCGGCGGCGAGGCGCGAATCAAGCCTGCGGTCCCAGTGGACATAGCTGCCCAGTCCCGGCGGCAGTCCGTACGCGAGAACCTCCACCACACCGCCCAGGGTTTCGCCTTCCTTGTGGGCGGCGTCAACCTCGGCCACCATGGCGTCGGAGGTCTCGCGGTCAAAACAGCGCAAAGGATCGGCGTCGAGCGCAATCACGTTGGCCGGAACGGGCAGCGGACGGCCCTCGGGCACGGTCACACTGGCGATGGAGACGGTGTGGCTGACCAGTTCGATACCGAGCGCCTTGAGGAACTGGGACGCCACGGTGCCCATGGCAACCCGCGTGGCGGTCTCCCGGGCGCTGGCGCGTTCCAGGACAGGGCGGGCCTCGGTGAACCCGTACTTCTGCATCCCGGTGAAGTCTGCGTGGCCCGGACGGGGCCGGGTCAGGGGTGCGTTGCGGGCCTGGTCGGCCAGGATTTCCGGATCCACCGGATCGGCAGCCATGATCTGCTCCCACTTGGGCCATTCGGTGTTGGCGACCTGGACGGCCACCGGACCGCCCTGGGTCAGGCCGTGGCGGACGCCGCCGAGAATGGTCACGACGTCCTGCTCGAACTTCATCCGGGCGCCCCGGCCGTAGCCAAGGCGGCGGCGTGCCAATGAATCGGCGATCTGCCCGGTGGTGAGTTCAACACCGGCGGGGACGCCTTCAATAATTCCCACTAGGGCCGGACCATGGGATTCACCGGCAGTCAACCAACGCAACATAATTTCCATCCTGCCACGTATGGCGGTCAGAACGCCCGTCGGGGAAGTCCGACTGAGTCGCACATCACATCTATGACAGACGCATTAACGTCCTCACCGCGACCGGTGAACAGGCGTACCTGTTCCACCGCCTGGTACAACAACATTTCGAGCCCGGGCACCACCGCACCGCCGCCGGACTGCCACGCCGACGCAATCTGGCTGGGCCACGGATCATAGGCCACGTCCAGGAGGACACCGGGTGTTCCGGTTCCCAACGCGGCGATCTCCGCCGCCAGCCCGTCCGCTACGCGCGGCGGGAGCGTGGAAATTACGACGTCGGCACTTGCGGTCGGAACGGCGGCTTCGGTCAGCGGCCGGACGGCTATGGAAAGGCCTACTCCGGCCGCGGCGGCGCGTGCTTCGTCGGCCCGGGAGATATCCCGGACGAACACCTGGGCGTGCTGCGTGCCCAGATCCTTCAGCGCGGCCACAGCCGCTGCGGCTGTACCGCCTCCGCCGAGCACCACGGCGGCGGGGCTGGCCGCCACTCCGGCGTTAAGGACAGCGTTGACGATGCCGGCGACGTCGGTGTTGTAGCCGATGCGCCTGACGGAGCCGAGGACTTCCTCGAAGGCGACGGTGTTGACCACGCCCAGTGTCCGTGCCACGCCGCGGACTTCGTCCACTTCGGCAAACATGCCTGATTTCAGGGGCATGGTGACTGAGAGTCCACGCCAGCCCCGCTGCGTCCTGACCTGTTCCATAAAGGCGGGCAGAGCCTGCTCAGTTAGGTCCAGGGCCGTGTAGGCGATGTCCATCCCGAGTTTGCCGTAGGCCGCCAGGTGCAGGGCCGGGGACTTGGAGTGGCTGATCGGATGGCCCAGGACGGCGGCCCGGAGACTCATGTGCAGCGGCCCACGTTGGCCTGGCACCAGGTGTTGTACTGGTTGACATAGACGTTGTGTTCGTCGAGCGTCTTGGAGAACTTAGTCTCCTTCGTGTCCAGGTTGATGGTTACCCAGTACAGGTAGTCGTTGGTTTTGGGCTTCGCCGCCGCATCGATGGCGGTCTTGCCCGGGGAGCCGATGGGGCCCGGCGGCAGGCCCGGGTTGGCGTAGGTGTTGTACAGGTTGGATTTGTCCTGGCGCTCTTCATCGGTGAAGTTGAAGCTCTTGGTGCCCAGCCCGTACGTCACAGCAGAATCCACCTGCAAATATCCGGAGGTCTGGTCATTCGGCTTGAGGCGGTTGTAGATGGCCCCGGCAACGTCGCCGTACTCAGCCTGTCCGCCTTCGGCCTGGACAATGCTCGCCACGATCACAGCTTCATACTGCTTCGCCGGATCGGAGATGCCCTGTGCCACCAGTTCGTCCGTGGTTACTTTCACCAGCGACTGGAGGATGTCCTTGGCCGGTGTGCCAAGCGGGAAACGATATTCCCCCGGGGCAAGGAAACCCTCAAGGTTTTTGGCGTTGGCCGGGAGCCCAAACTGCGTGGGAGCGTTGCTGAGCTCCTTCAGTTGCTGCAGCGACACACCGGAGCCTTCGGAGATGGCCTGAAGCGACTCGCCGACCCTGAGACCGGCGCTCAAGGCGAAGTAGATGACCTTGCTCTTGTCGGTGCCGAGCAGGACGCTGACGGCGTCGGAGTTCTTCATTTCCATCTTGAACGTGTAGTCCCCCGGCGACAATGTTCCGCCGGAAGTCGCAAATGCCTGCAGGAAAGTGTCAGCGTTGGCCACGACTTTCCCGCTTTCCAGTTTGGTGGCCACGGAGCGCGTACCTTCTCCTGGCTGGACCGAAACTATGACTTCGCCCGTGCCGGGGCCGGGGTAGTCGGCCGCCTTATCGTTTCCCAGCAAGGGCTTCAGGAACTGCGCGCCCACGGCGATCGCTGCCACGAAGACCACAAGAGTCAGGAACAGCGCCAGGAGGCGGCGCCGGCGCCGCACCTTCTTAGAGGGCTTTGCCACTACGGGAAGCGTGGCTGCGCCGGCGAACAGGCCGGTGTCGGGGTGGTGATCATCAGCGTAGTGGTCATCGGCATGGTGATCATCATGGTGGCCTGCTTCGTGGTGTTCTTTGTCCGAATAGTGGTGCCCGGCGTCGTGCGCTTCGTTAGGGTGGAGGTGCCCGGCGTCGTGCGCTTGATAAAAGTGCTGGTCGTCGGGGTGGTATTCCTGAACCTGGGCTTCGTCCGGCTGGTGGTCTGCGGCCGGACCGGCGTCCTGGGTGGAAGGCGGCGTTTCCGGGGCTGTGGGGACGGCCGGCTGCGGCTCCGACTCCGGTTCAGGCGCCTGAACCGGTTCGGCCGACTGGACCGGAGCGGGGGCAGCTTCGGGAACAGGAGCCGTGGCAGGTGCGGGCGCATCCTGCCCCGTTTCGTAGGCCTGCTCGGGAACCACATCGCTGCCTCCCGTGTGCTTCTCCAGGGCGCGGAGCTCTTTTCGGGTCAGCGGCCTGGCGCCATCGTTGCTCGTGGCGCCTGGGGCGTCGTCGTTACTGGACGGGCTCACTGTAGCCTTCCGTGTTCTGAGATCGGGTCGTGCCTTCCGGGGCCGCATGCTCGGGCTGGACTGCCGAACCTGCTCCGGATGGACGGGGCGGCGCAGTCACGCGGCTGCCAACGTCCGTTCCCCTGGCTTTTTGCATGTCGATGGCGTGCTGGAGGATGCCTGCCGCCGCGACCTGATCCACCACTTTACGGTGGTTCCGGCTGCTCATGCCAGCTTCGTGCAGGTTACGGTGCGCCGTAACACTGCTCAGGCGCTCGTCGACGAGGTTGACCGGAACATCCATTCCCCGGGCAACGAACTCCGCGACCAGGAGTCCGGCGTAGTCGGTGGCCATCCTGGCAGAGGCGTGTTCCTCGCCCTTCATGGTGCGTGGCAGCCCCACGAAGACCTGGACGGCGCCCAGTTCCCCAGCGAGGGACGCGATGACACGCACGTCGGAATTCTTCTTGACGTTGCGGTCCAGGGTCTTGTGCGGAGTTGCCAGGATTTCGTCCCGGTCGCAGAGGGCCACGCCCACGCGGACGGTGCCGACGTCTACCCCCAGTTTGATGCCCTGGGGGTAGACGGCGCCAGCGGATTCTGTCACGGGTTCCCTAGCGCCGGGAGATGGCGTCCACAACGGCGGCCAGCGCCGGTGCGACCTTGGCGGCGTCCGTGCCGCCACCTTGGGCGACGTCGTCCTTGCCGCCGCCGCCGCCGCCGAGGATTCCGGCCGCGAGCCGGACCAGGGCCCCGGCCTTCACGCCGGCTTCCCGGGCTGCCTCGTTGGTGGCCACCAGGATCATGGGCCGGTCATTGCTGACACCGGCCACTGCCACGGTGGATGCTGCCGAACCGAGGCGGTTGCGCAGGTCGAGGGCAAGGTTGCGGATGTCGTCAGCGCCGCCGATCTGGCCGGCGTCGTGTGCGATGACCTGGACGCCGGCTGCGTCCCGGGCTGTGCCCACGAGGTTTCCGGCGGCCGCGGCGATCTGTTCCTTGCGCAGGCGGTCGAGTTCCTTCTCCGTGGCCTTGAGCTTGTTCAGCGTGCTGGCGATTCTGTCGGCGAGCTGACCGGAAGGCACTTTGAGCATCTCGGTCAGTTCAGTCACCAGGGCGCGCTCGGCGGCCAGGTGGCGGAAGGCATCCATGCCCACGAACGCCTCCACACGGCGGTTTCCTGAACCGACCGACTGCTCGCCGAGCAGCGACAGGCTGCCGATCAGGGACGTGTTGGGTACGTGCGTGCCGCCGCAGAGTTCCCGGGACCATGCGCCGTCGATCTCCACAACACGGACTTCGCTACCGTAGTTTTCGCCGAAGAGCGCCATGGCGCCCAGCGCCTTGGCCTCCGCTAGGCCCATGATCTTCGTGTCCACGCGGAAGTTGTTGCGGATGGCGAGGTTGGAGACTTCCTCGATTTCCGAACGCGTGGCGGTACTGAGGCCTTCGCCCCAGGCGAAGTCGAAGCGCAGGTAACCGGCCTTGTTGTAGGAACCGCGCTGGGTGGCTTCGGGGCCGAGGATCTGGTGCAGGGCGGCATGGACGATGTGCGTGCCGGTGTGGGCCTGCTCAGCGGCGTGGCGCCGCTCGCGGTCCACGGCTGCGCGGACCAGTGAGTCGGAGCCGATCTCGCCTTCGCGGACGATTGCCTTGTGGACGCTCAGTCCCTTGATGGGGCGTTGGACGTCCAGGACCTCGACCACGAAACCGTCACCGGTGATGAGGCCGGTGTCAGCCGACTGGCCGCCCGCCTCAGCGTAGAACGGGGTCTCCGCCAGGACGAGTTCAATCTCGTCGCCGGTGGCAGCATGCCCCACGTTCTGTCCGCGGCTGAGGATGCCCCGGACCCGGGACTCGCCATCCAGGTCGGTGTATCCGGTGAAGACAGTCTCGCCCTGGGCCAGCAGCTCCTGGAAGGCGCTGAGATCGGCGTGGCCACCCTTCTTGCCCTTGGCGTCCGCCTGGGCACGCTGGCGCTGTTCGAGCATCAGGCGGCGGAATTCCGGCTCGTCGACCTTGAGTCCGGCTTCTTCCGCCATCTCCAGAGTGAGGTCGATCGGGAAGCCGTAGGTGTCGTGCAGGGCGAAGGCATCTGCACCGGACAGCGGCGTGCCGGCGGCCTTGGACTCCGTGACGGCGTCTTCGAGGCGGGCGGTACCTGAAGCGATGGTGCGCAGGAAGGCCCGCTCCTCGGCGTAGGCGATCCGGCTGATGCGGTCAAAGTCCGTCGCCACGATGGGGTAGACGCCCTTCATGGCATCGCGTGAGGCGGGGAGCAGGTCCGGCAGGCAGGCCTTTTCGACGCCGAGCAGGCGCATGGAACGCACCGCGCGGCGGATCAGGCGGCGCAGGACGTAGCCGCGGCCCTCGTTGGACGGGGTCACGCCGTCGGCGATCAGCATAAGGGCCGAGCGGATGTGGTCACCGACAACGCGCATGCGGACGTCGTCCGTGTGGTGCGGATCCTCAGGTGTTTCGGCCGAGGTGTACTCCCGGCCCGACAGCTCGGCAGCTCTGTCGATCACAGGCCGGACCTGGTCGGTCTCGTACATGTTTTCGACGCCCTGCAGGATCATCGCGAGGCGCTCCATGCCGAGGCCGGTATCGATGTTCTTTTTGGGCAGCTCGCCGACGACGTCGAAGTCGTCCTTGGAGCGGACGTTGTCGATCTGGTACTGCATAAACACCAGGTTCCAGATTTCAACGTAGCGGTTTTCGTCGGCGATGGGACCGCCCTCGACGCCGTAGGCAGGGCCCCGGTCGTAGTAGATCTCCGAGCAGGGGCCTGCGGGGCCCGGCTGGCCGGTGTGCCAGTAGTTGTCGGCCTTGCCCATGCGCTGGATGCGCTCGGACGGGACGCCAGTGTTAGTGAGCCACAGCTCCTTGGCTTCGTCGTCCTCTTCGTAGACCGTCACCCACAGCAGTTCCGGCGGAAGTCCGTATCCGCCGTCGTCCACGCTTTTGGTGAGCAGCTCCCAGGCGTACTTGATGGCGTCTTCCTTGAAGTAGTCACCGAAGGAGAAGTTGCCGCACATCTGGAAGAAGGTGCCGTGGCGGGCGGTCTTGCCCACTTCCTCGATGTCACCGGTGCGGATGCACTTCTGGACGCTGGTGGCCCGGGCGAAGGGGGCTTCCTCGCGGGCAGTCAGGTAAGGGATGAACGGAACCATGCCGGCCACGGTGAACAGGAGGGAGGGGTCGCTGGAGACCAGCGAGGCGGAGGGAACCGCGGTGTGTCCTTTGCTGACAAAAAAGTCCACCCAGCGCTTTGTGATCTCCTGCGACTTCATGAGCTGATTACATACCCTTCTCGGTTCACGCGTTGTGCCACGCATGACTTATTGATTCAGACGGCAGTGCCGGCAAGCGGCGGCTGCTGGTTTAATTCTCGCGCGTTTTTCCCGCGCGTTCAGCGGCGGGCAGCATCCCGCGATGGGACGGCCTGGGAGTCGACCCCGAGGGCGGCCCGAAGGTCGGTCTCGCGCTCCTGCATTCCGGCACGCACGGCATCGGCGAAATCGTATACGCCGTCAGCCAGCCGGCCCACCGCGCGGTTCAGGCCCTCGGGCCCCAGGTTGGACTGGGCTTCGCTGATCTTGCGGAACGCAATGACACCGATGGCCACGCCGATTCCCATCCAGACAAATCGTTTCATTTCAGTTCTCCGGTGGCTTAGCGGCTGCGGCGGCCGGGTGCGGGCTTCTTGCGGTTGGCCAGTGCTGAACGCACGCCGTAGCTGAAGGCTGCAACCTTGATCAGCGGTGAACCGACGGTCGCTGCAATGAGTGAGGACAGTGCGGAAAGGTTTGCCGACGCATCCGAAACGTTGGAGGCGATGCCATCCACTTTCTTCAGCTGCTGGTTGGTGGTGGAGACGGTCGCGGTGACTTCGTCCATCAGGGGCGTGGCGCCATCGCTGATAGAGCGGATGGAGGTCCGAACTTCCTCCAGCACACTGCCGAGCTTCAGGATGGGCACGGCGAGCAGAAGCACCAGGAGCGCGAACACCCCGGCTGCGATCAGGCCGGCAATATCGCCACCAGACATAGACGTTCATCTCCTTGAAACTGACGTGGATCTTTTACCTCCGCGCACGCTGCCTTGATGCGTTCCGCAGATGTCCCCCAAGTACCTTACATACAAAGAAGCCCGTGGCGCTTGCCACGGGCTTCTTTGGATACGCTGCTGGGATTTAGCGTGCGTAGAATTCGACGACGAGCTGCTCTTCGCAGGTTACGGGAACCTCGGAGCGCTTCGGGCGACGGACCAGGCGGGCCTGCAGGGCGTCAAGCTTGACGTCCAGGTAGGCCGGAACCTGGGGCAGGACGTCGCGGTGTGCGCCGGCTGCTGCAACCTGGAGCGGAACCATGGTTTCGCTGCGGGTGTGGACGTGGACAAGCTGGCCTTCGCTGACGCGGAAGGACGGGCGGTCAACGCGGATGCCGTCAACCATGATGTGGCGGTGCACAACGAGCTGGCGGGCCTGGGCGATGGTGCGGGCGAAGCCGGCACGCAGCACGAGGGCGTCGAGACGCATTTCGAGCAGTTCGATCAGGTTTTCACCGGTCAGGCCCTTGGTGCGGCGGGCTTCTTCGAAGGCGCGGGTCATCTGGGCTTCGCGGATGCCGTACTGGGCGCGCAGACGCTGCTTTTCGCGCAGACGTACGGCGTAGTCGGAGTCCTGCTTCTTGCGGGCACGGCCATGCTCACCGGGGCCGTACGGGCGGCGCTCCATGTACTTGGCGGCCTTGGGGGTCAGAGCAATGCCGAGTGCACGCGAGAGGCGTGCTGTACGGCGAGCACGAGTGTTGTTAGCCACTTGTGTCCTTCCAATATCTGCGGTGTGTCAGTGTTACTGGCCTCCATAATGGAGAGCATCGGCCAACCGCTGCCTTTTGCTACTGGGCACAGGGCTACCCCAACGAAACAGCAGAAATACTGAAGGATGGGGAGATTGCGTCCGCGCCTTGCCAGACAACGAACAATCTTAGCAGGATTCGGCTGCGTTCCCACACTCCGCCGGCCGCTCCGGCCGCCGCTCCCCCCGGTCACTCCCGTGGCGTCACTGCCCGGGCCACTCCACCGCCGACGCCGGTCAGTTGCCGCGGATGATCTTGCGCAGGCGTTCGAGGCGCACGGCGATGTCCCGTTCCGCGCCGTTGGCGGTGGGCTCGTAGTAGTCCCGACCCACCAAATCATCCGGCGGGTACTGCTGGCTGGCCACGGAATGGGGGGCATCGTGGGCGTACTTGTAGCCGAGCCCGTGGCCCAGCTGCTTGGAGCCGGGGTAGTGCGCATCACGCAGGTGCGCCGGGATCCCGTTGCCCAGGCCGGCACGGACATCCGCGACGGCCTTGTTGATTCCCATGTACGCGGCATTGGATTTCGGCGCGGTGGCCAGATGCACCACGGCCTCAGCCAGGACGATCCGCCCCTCGGGCATGCCGATCAGCTGGACTGCCTGGGCGGCGGCGACCGCCGTCTGCAGCGCTGTGGGGTCCGCCATTCCCACGTCCTCCGCCGCGGAAATCACGATTCGCCGGGCGATGAACCTCGGGTCCTCCCCTGCCTCCAGCATTCTGGCCAGGTAGTGCAGGGCGGCGTCGACGTCGGAGCCGCGGACCGATTTGATGAAGGCGCTGGCGACGTCGTAGTGCTGGTCCCCCGCGCGGTCGTAGCGCACGGCAGCCACGTCCAGGGCGCGTTCGGTGTGCTTGAGCTCCACGGTGACCAACGAGTCGGCAGCGGCGTCGTCCGCATCGCCGAAGGCCACGCCTGCTGCGGCTTCAAGGGCCGTCAGGGCGCGCCGGGCGTCGCCGCCCGCGAGCCGGACGAGGTGCGCCAGGGCCTCGGCGCTGAGCTCCACTTTCCCGTTCAGGCCGCGTTCGTCCGCCACGGCGCGCTGCAGCAGCCCTTCGATGTCCGCCTCCGTCAGCGGTTTCAGGGTGAGCAGGAGGGAGCGGGACAGCAGGGGCGAGACCACCGAAAAGGACGGGTTTTCGGTGGTTGCTGCTACGAGCACCACCCAGCGGTTCTCGACGCCGGGCAGCAGGGCATCCTGCTGGGCCTTGTTGAAGCGGTGGATCTCGTCGAGGAAAAGAACAGTGGTGGTCTTGTACAGGTCCCGTGCTGTCAGGGCTTCGTCCATAACCCGCCGGACGTCCTTGACGCCTGCTGTGATGGCGGACAGCTCCACGAACTTCCGCCCCTTGCCCTTGGCGATCACGTGCGCCAGCGTGGTTTTTCCGGTCCCGGGCGGTCCCCAGAGGATCAGCGAGCTGGGGCCTGCGGGACCCAGGGCGTCGGTGCCGGCGGCCAGCTGCCGCAACGGCGATCCCTGACCCAGCAGGTGCTGCTGGCCCACCACGTCATCCAGGGTGCGTGGCCGCATCCGCACCGCCAAGGGACTGCGGGGCGCGGCGGTACGGCCGGACGACGACGGTTCGTCAGTGTCGTCGTCGTCATTGCCATGCCCTTGGGCGAAGAGATCATCCACATAGATAGGCTACTCATTAGTTCACTGCCCCACTTCCGCCCTCCATTTTCGTCCGCCACCTAAGGGATCCCGCCATGAGCGCACGCAGTACCCCCGGCGCCGGCCGGCCGGGGTCCGTCAGGACCGCGTTTGTGTCCGGCGGACGCCTGGCCGGCTGGGCGGACCGCTTCGGTGCCTCGCACGGCGGCTTCCGGATCAGCGATGACGACGACGGCGTGCGGCTGCTGGCGGCCGACGGCACCACTGCACTGCTCCAGGCTCCGTGGCCACCTGACGGACGGCCGGGGCGCGGTGCTGGTCCGCTGGAGCGCCTGGCCTCCGTCGCCGCCCAGCCACGGACGGCCGGCCTGGTGCTTGTGCGGCGCGGCGGCTATGCGGTGGGCGTTGCTCGGGAAGGCATCCTGCTCGCATCCAAGGCAGGGTCCCGCTACGTGCAGTCCCGCACCGCGGCCGGCGGCCAGTCGCAGCAGCGGTTCGCACGGCGCCGGGCCAACCAGGCTGATGAGCTGGTGGAGAAAGTGGCGGCCCACGCCGCGGCGGCCTTCGGCGGCCAGCCTCTCGAATATGTTGCTCCGGGCGGGGACCGGACCCTTGCGGGGCTGGTCCTGGACCACCCTGCCATGAAGCTGTATGCCGCAGTCCCCCGGCTGGACTTCCTGGATGTGCCTGATCCCAACGGCTCGGTGCTGCGGAAGGCCGCCGCGGATGCCTGCGCCGTCCGGATACAGGTGGCGGACGCGCCGCCCTAGTTATCCACCGGCCACGACTCGGCCAAGACCCGCGGCCTGCTCGACGAACTCAGCTGCAAGGCCGAGGTCGCCACCAAGGGCAACTCAATCTCGGGGTGGTACTCCGTGACCCACTCGGCCATCCGACGCTTCCGTCCCGCGATGAAATCCATCGTGGCATCCCGGTGCGTCACGTACTCCTCGGTCGTGGCCGGTGCCCCGGAACGCTCGAAGTTGTCGAAAGGGGGCTTCCTAGTTCTCCTGCTTAGTGACGCCGGATGCACTCACGCGTGAGGTCCATGCGGTCACCGATCTGTTGACCTTCGGGACCGATGCCATGTTCATGGTGGGCTGGTCCTTCTTCCTGACGGGCCAAATCATCGAACTGCCGATGGTGTGGGGAGGGTTCGGGTAACGGGACTTCTGGTCCTCGTTCTGCCGAGCTGATGAAATGCTCGGGGCGAAAAACGACCCCGCAGCGCAGTCTCTTCGGACACAGCAGCTCCTGGTCCAACCGGAGCCTCGGACTGTCCCTGTCCGCGTCGGCTCTGGTCCTCTTTCGGACCCAAGGAAAAAGGTAGTGCCAGCCCAAAAGACAGGTACCGACTACCGGGTACCGGAGGTTTGCCTGGTCTATAAACTCCGGATTGAGCCGTTATATCGGCACGAACGCGACACAACAGACTTCGCTTTCCACATGCAGGAGGACCTGATGCGGTTCATAACAGGATTGTCCCGGCGACACCGGGGGCGGCGTTCCGCCCCGAGCAAGAAAGGACCAGGCGCCGGCAATCCCCGGTTCCGCCGGGGTACATCCGCTTCCCTCCTGTTCCGGCGGCGTGCGGTCATCAGCATGATCCTGGCGGCGCTCATGCTGGTCGGCAATATCCCCGCAACCGCTGCAGGCACGGTGACCTCCACGATCCCGGTCGGGTCGCTTCCGGCAGGTGTTGCGTTCACCCCGGACGGGTCGACAGCCTACGTCATCAACACCGGCTCGGACACGGTGTCGGTCATCGATGTGGCGTCGGGCACGGTGACCTCCACGATCCCGGCCGGGTCGAATCCGGGCGGTGTTGCGTTCACCCCGGACGGGTCGACAGCATACGTCACCAACAACGCTTCCGACACGGTGTCGGTCATCGATGTGGCGTCGGGCACGGTGACCTCCACGATCCCGCTCGGGTCGAATCCGGTCGGTGTTGCGTTCACCCCGGACGGGTCGAGGGCCTACGTCACGCAGTCCGACTCGGTGTCGGTTATCGATGTGGCGTCGGGCACCGTGACCTCCACGATCCCGGTCGGGCCGGGTCCGAACAGTGTTGCGTTCACCCCGGACGGGTCGACAGCCTACGTCACCAACACCGCTTCCGACACGGTGTCGGTCATCACTGTGGCGTCGGGCACCGTGACCTCCACGATCACGGTTGGGTCGGAACCGGTCGGTATTGCGTTCACCCCGGACGGGTCTGCAGCCTACGTCACCGACAACGGTTTCAGAACGGTGTCGGTCATCGATGTGGCGTCGGGCACGGTGACCTCCACGATCACGGTCGGGTCGCATCCGTACGGTGTTGCGTTCACCCCGGACGGGTCGACAGCATACGTCACCAACGACGGTTCCGACTCGGTGTCGGTCATTTCTGTGGTGTCGGGCACGGTGACCTCCACGATCCCGGCCGGGTCGAATCCGACCGGTGTTGCGTTCACCCCAGACGGGTCGACAGCCTACGTCACCAACTACGGTTCCAACACGGTGTCGGTCATCGATGTGAACTCGGCACCCCCGGTGTTCACCGCGGACACACCACCGACCAAAACGACCACGCGTGCCGCCTACAGCTACACGTTCACCACCACGGGTGACCCGGCCCCGACCTTCTGCGTGTCCTCCGGTGCACTGCCCGCAGGGCTGAGCCTGGACTCCAGCACGGGGGTCCTTTCCGGGACTCCGACCAAGGCTGGCAAGGCAACGTTTAAGGTGACCGCCACAAACGGCGTCAGCCCCGACGCGGTCACCTCACGCATCACGATCACCGTGACCAAGGGCAAGGTCCGCTGAGCATGACGATGTCTGGTTCGACGAATCGTTCATGCATATCTCAGGGGACCTCAGGGGACGCTGATGATGGCAGCTCAACTCCACTCGCTTCGCCGTCCAATGAAGGATCGGCCAATGGGCATCAATGGTGACATTCAGCGCTGGACCACACCGCCCGCAAACAGGAGGACCTGAGTGTTTACGCAACCGGGATCGCGTGCGAAAAGTTGCTGATCTCCGGCGTCACCGGGCCGCCGGACGGGCGCAAACCCCTTGGGATAAGCGTTGATGTACCGGAGCCATGATGTGCCTGATCCCTTGATGAACCCCTGCCGTGGATGCGCCCGTGCATTGCAGCGGCCGCACACACCGTCAACAGCCGGTCAGGTGCCGCTTGGGCCGTTCCTGCCGGTAGAGGTAGCGGCCGGCCTCCTTGAATCCTGCCTGGGCGTAGAGCTGCCGGGCCCCGGAGTTCGCTGCGGTGACCAGCAGCCAGTAGCCAGCCAAGTTGCGGGCGGCGCCTTCCTGCAGGAGTGCCTGCATGATCCGCAGGGCATGGCCGCGCCGCCGGGCGTCCGGGCGAGTGGCCATGCTGTACAGCCCGCCCCAACCGCTTCCTGCTTCCCCGGCGGGAGGGAGAGCGAGCCGGCCGACGGCGGCTGGCACGCCGTCGTCGGACCGCACCAGGGCATAGAGCGACGGGCAGCCTGCCAGGATGCTGCGTGCGGTCTCCCGCTCGGCCGGGCCGCCGCGGCCATCCACGCTCCACCACAGCTCCAGCCACTCATCGCTGGGGACCGTGGAGATCTCGACGCCGGGTTGGGCCGCCGCAGTTTGAAGCACAGCAGGTTGGTTCATACTCTGCGGGTCCGCCACCTGGGCGCCGTTACTCCGGCACATCACCAGCGTTTCGGATTGGCGGGTGAAGCCTTCCCCGTCGAGGATGGCATTCAGTCCGGTGGAGCGGGGATCATCGAAGACCTGGAAAATCAGCGGAAGGCGCCGGCCGCGGTACCAGAGCCGCGCCGCACTCAAGGCCTCGTGCTGCCGGTGCATATCGCCCTCCGGCCCGCGCGGCCACACCGAATTGGCGCGCTGGGTCACGCCGGAGGCTGCGCGAAGCACCCAGCCGTCGGATTCCTCGCGGTCCGGCGCCGGCCAGGCGGCATCCATCAGCGCCTCAAGCCCAGGCAGGGCCAGGGCTGGTGCAGGACGTGAAACTATCATGGCGTACCACTCTTCCAATGCGAAAGGCCCCCCGGTTTCCCGGGGAGCCTCTCGACTGCGGTGTTCAGATTACTCGGCCTTTTTGGGCTCTTCCGGTTTCGTCTGGGGCTTGAAGTCCACGCCGGCTTCCTTGCGCTGCTGCGCCGTGATCGGCGCGGGAGCCTGTGTCAGGGGGTCGTAGCCGTTGCCTGTCTTCGGGAAGGCGATGACGTCGCGGATGGACTCAACACCCGCCAGCAGTGCCACCACACGGTCCCAGCCGAACGCGATGCCGCCGTGGGGAGGTGCCCCGAACTTGAAGCCTTCGAGCAGGAAGCCAAACTTGGTCTGGGCGTCTGCCTTGTCCAGCCCCATCAGTTCGAATACGCGTTCCTGCACGTCACGCTCGTGGATACGGATGGAGCCGCCGCCGATTTCGTTGCCGTTGCAGACGATGTCGTAGGCGTAGGAAAGAGCCGATTCCGGGTCCTTGTCGAACGTGTCCATGAACTCGGGCTTGGGCGAGGTGAACGCGTGGTGGACGGCCGTCCACTTTCCGGCGCCAACAGCCACATCGCCGGACGCCACCGCTGCGGCGGCCGGTTCGAACATCGGGGCGTCAACCACCCAGCAGAAGGCCCAGGCGCTGGGATCGATCAGGCCGGTGCGGTGGCCGATCTCCACGCGGGCAGCACCCAGGAGGGCACGGGCCGCTGACTTCTCACCTGCGGCGAAGAAGATGCAGTCGCCCGGCTTGGCGCCCACGGCGTCGGCGAGGCCTGCACGCTCGGTTTCGTTCAGGTTCTTGGCAACAGGGCCAGCCAGTTCGCCGTCTTCCTTGAAGAGGACGTATGCCAGGCCCTTGTGGCCGCGCTGCTTGGCGAATTCCTGCCAGCCGTCCAGGGTGCGTCGCGGCTGGGAAGCGCCGCCGGGCATCACCACGGCGCCGACATACGGAGCCTTGAAGACGCCGAAGCCGGTGTCCTTGAAGAATTCCGTGAGCTCCGTCAACTCCACGCCGAAACGCAGATCGGGCTTGTCCGAGCCATAGCGCGCCATCGCGTCCGCGTAGGTGATGCGCTGGATGGGCGTCGGGATCTCGACGTCGATCAGCTTCCACAGCGCTTTGACGATGTTTTCGCCCAAGGCAATGATGTCGTCCTGGTCCACGAAGCTGGCTTCGATGTCCAGCTGGGTAAACTCGGGCTGGCGGTCGGCGCGGAAGTCCTCATCGCGGTAGCAGCGCGCGATCTGGTAGTACTTCTCGAAACCGCCCACCTGCAGGAGCTGCTTGAAAAGCTGCGGGGACTGCGGCAGCGCGTACCAGGAACCCGGCGCCAGGCGTGCGGGGACTACGAAGTCGCGGGCGCCTTCCGGCGTCGAACGCGTGAGCGTGGGAGTCTCGATCTCGACAAAACCGTCCTGGTGGAGCAGTTCGCGGGCAATCCGGTTGGCTTCGGAACGCAGCCGGAGGTTGCGGGCGGGGCCGGGGCGGCGAAGGTCAAGGTAGCGGTGCTTCAGGCGGGCTTCCTCACCGACCTCCACGTGCTCATCGATCTGGAACGGCAGCGGATCGGAGGTGTTGAGGATAACCACCTTGTCGGCCATGACCTCGATGGCGCCGGTGGCCAGGGCGGGGTTCTCGTTGCCCTCGGGGCGCTTGGAGACGGTGCCGGTGATCTGCAGGACGTACTCGTTGCGCAGGCCGTGGAAGACCTCTTCCTCACGGACCACAACCTGGGCCACGCCGGACGCATCGCGCAGATCCACGAATGCAACACCACCGTGATCACGACGGCGGCCCACCCAGCCAGCCAGGGTTACGGTTTGTCCAATGTGCTCGGAGCGAAGGGATCCGAGGTCATGTGTGCGCAGCACAGCACGCCTTTCTGAAGACGACAGCAGGAAAACAAAAGATAAAAACTGCATAGGATCGTTCCGGGAACAATCCCGTCTGAGTTTACCCGCTGGAAAGGCCCGCCTCCCCCATGTCCGAGCACCAGCAGCTTCAACGGAGACTGGGCGTGTTTGACGCCACGTCCATCGGCCTCGGCTCGATGCTCGGGGCCGGCGTTTTTGTGGTCTTCGCCCCGGCCGCGGGCCTGGCCGGAAACTTCCTGGTCCTGTCTGTCCTGATCGCGGGTGCCGTGGCCTACTGCAACGCGGTGGCCTCCGCAGAACTGGCTGCACGGTATCCGGCCAGCGGGGGAACGTACGTGTACGGCCGGAAACGCCTGGGGGAATGGCCCGGTTTCCTGGCCGGCTGGGGATTTGTCAGCGGCAAAACGGCCTCCTGCGCCGCCATGGCCCTGACGTTCGGCCACTACGTGTCACCGGGCTACGCGGTGCCGGTTGCCATCGCTGCGGTGGTTGCGCTGACCGCTGTGAACCTCTTTGGCATTACCCGCACAGCGCTCCTGACCAGAATCCTGCTGTGCGTTGTCCTGGCCACCCTGGTGTTTGTCGCCGCGGCCGCGATCGTGGGGCCGCATCCTGTCGGGTTTTCGGCTGGAGGAGCGTCCGACGGCGGAGCTGCCGCCGGCTTTGGTGGCGTGCTGCCGGCCGCCGGCCTGATGTTCTTCGCCTTCGCAGGCTACGCGCGCATCGCCACCCTCGGAGAGGAAGTCAAGGACCCGGCCAAGACCATTCCGCGTGCGATACTGGCGGCCCTCGCCGGCGCCTTCGTCATCTACCTGGCGTTGGCGCAGCTGCTGCAAAACCACTTGGCGGAAGGCCGGCTGGCCGCCACCACCGCCCCACTGTTGGACGCTGTGCTCAATTCCCAGCTCGCCGCCGGTGCGCCGCTGGTCCAGGCCGGCGCCGCAGCGGCGAGCCTGGGTGCGCTGCTTGCGCTCATCACCGGCGTGGGGCGCACAACTTTGGCTATGGCGCGCGAACGCGATCTGCCTGCGGCCCTGGCCCGCGTGGGCGGCAAGCACACGGTGCCGTTCGTGGCGGAACTGGCGGTGGCCGCCGTCGTGATCTTCCTGATCCTGACCACTGACGTGATGACGGTGGTGGGTTTCTCCAGCTTCGGTGTGCTCATCTACTACGCGGTGACGAACGCCGCGGCGTACACCCTGGAGGAGCACCCGGCACACGGCCCGAGGTGGCTCAATGTGGCCGGCTTCATCAGTTGCCTGCTGCTGGCTTTCACACTGCCGCCCGCTTCAGTACTGGGGATGGCCGCAGTCCTGGCCGCCGGAGCGGCTGGCCGGTTCGTGGTGCTTCGGCTGCGCCGCTAGCCGGCGCCAGACCGAGCCGGTCAGGCCGGCTGGGCTGCTGCCGCCGTCACCTGGGCTGTTGTGACCAGGACGTTAAGGTCTTCCGACGGCGGCGTCCAGGTTGCGGGATCGGCATCCGCCTGCTCGCCGGACCGGATGTCCTTGACCTGGTGATTGCCGTCGTCGTCGGTGAACCAGACGAACGGGATCCCGCGGCGGTCCGCGAATTTGATCTGCTTCCCGAACTTCTCGGCCTTGGCAGCGACTTCGGTGGCGATGCCCCGGCTGCGGAGCTGGGCGGCAACATCCTGCGCGGCACCCCAACTCTCGTCAGTGGTGAGAGCCACCAGCACGGCGGTGGGCACCGAACGGGAGGCCTTGGCCAGGTCCTGGCTCAGGATGCGCGACACCAGCCGCGTCACACCGATGGAGAGGCCGACGCCGGGGAACTTGCGGTTGCCCTTGCTCGCCAACGCGTCGTAGCGGCCGCCGGAGCAGATGGAACCGAGCTGTTCGTGGCCCACCAGGACCGTCTCCACCACCGTGCCGGTGTAGTAATCCAGGCCGCGGGCGATACTGAGGTCGGCAACAACCTTGCCCGGCGCGCGCTGCACGGCGGCCTCGATCACCTGTTCGAGTTCATTCAAACCCTCCTCAAGGAGGTCGTTCGTCACGCCGAGCGCACGGACCTGGGCCACAAACGAGGTGTCCTCGGTACGGATTCCTGCCAGCTTCAGGGCGGCCTGCGCCTGGTCATCAGTAGCACCCAGTTCGGTCTTGAGCAGCTCTGCGACCTTGGCTGCGCCGATCTTTTCCAGCTTGTCGATGCTGCGGAGCACGCCGGCGGTGTCATCCAGGCCGATGCCGCGGTAGAAGCCTTCGGCAAGCTTGCGGTTGTTGATCCGGAGGCGGAAGTCCGGAATCGGCAGTGCGCTCAAGGCTTCGGCAATGACCAGGGCAATCTCCACGTCATAGCGGAACGGCAGCTCGCCGTCGCCCACCACATCGATGTCTGCCTGCGTGAATTCGCGGGCCCGGCCTTCCTGGGGGCGCTCCCCGCGCCAGACTTTCTGGATCTGGTAGCGCCGGAACGGGAACGCGAGGTACCCGGCGTTCTCGACGACGTACCGCGCAAAAGGCACCGTGAGGTCGAAGTGGAGAGCGAGGGCGTTGGGGTCGGCTTTGCCGGCCTTGCCCGCGTCGGAGGTGTCGGCGTCGTCGTCCTGAAGGCGGCTGAGGCCGTAGACCTCCTTATCAATCTCACCCTTGCGCAGCAGCTGGCCCACGGTTTCCACGGCGCGGGTCTCGATGGACGCGAAGCCGTGCAGCTCAAAAACCTTGCGCAGGGTGTCCAGCACGTGCAGCTCCACCAGCCGCTCCTCGGGAAGCCACTCGGGGAATCCGGACAGGGAGGCTGTGCGTGCCATGGTGGATGTTCTCCTCTTGATGAAGGGTGCCTGGGACTTTGCCCGGCATTCCGCCCGAAACGGGCGGGGAACGGCGGCAGTCTGGCAACTCATGCATAAACTATGTGCGGCAGTCAGTTTATGCGTCATCCGCCGGCATCTCTAATACGGCGGCCGGCACCGCAACGCTGCCGGCAGACAACCGCCTCCGGATTCAGTTCCTACCGGACGCGGCCCGATACAAGGAGGACCATTGGCGGCCAGTTCACGCAGCGCCCGCGAAGCCAAACGGCGCATCCAGCAGATGGAGGCAAAGCGCGAGCTGCGGCGGGACCAGGAGAAACGCCGCAAGCGCGACAACCTCATCGCTGCCTGCGCCGGAACCGCCGCCGTCCTGCTCGCCGTCGTGCTTCAGTTCACTGTCTTTGCCGGCAATCCCACTGAACAGGAATTCGCCGCCGCGGAGGCCGGCCTGACCAGCCCAAGCGACTCCCCCACGCCTTCCGCGCCCGCCACGAACGGCGCGAACATCCCGGCCCCGGACACTGCCGCCGGAAAGGTGTTCACTGGTGAACTGGCACTGAACGGGAACGTGCTCGGCGTCGAAATCGACGGTACCAAGGCACCCCAGGCTGCCGCGGTCTTCAAAGCACTGACGGACGAGGGCTTCTACAACGGCAGCGCGTGCCACCGGCTGACCACGGGCGAAACCTTCGGACTCCTGCAGTGCGGTGGCGCCACCGCTGCTGCCGACCCCGAGTACACCTGGGGTCCCCTCGAAAACACCCCGGTAGACAACATGTACCCTGCGGGCACGATTGCCATCGCCCGGTCCGGCGACAACGCCTACGGTAATGGCAAGCAGTTCTTTGTGGTCTACAAAGACACGGTGATTCCCGCCGACTCTGCCGGGGGCTATACGGTGGTGGGCAAGGTGACATCTGGAATGGAAGCAGTCAATGCCATTGCTGCCGCGGGAATCAAGCCCGGCTCCAGCGCATCAGACGGCGCACCTGTGCAACCAGTCACGATAGACTCGGTTTCTCTGAAGTAGGAAGCCGGGCCTTTACGGCCGCGGTGCAGTACGTGAGTATTTCCCTCCAAGCGAAAGACTTTTAGCGGTGACAGACAGTCAGAAATCCGACGAAACAGCAGCAGACCTGACCGAGGTAACGGCCCCCGTGGCTGACCAGGCAGACGCTGTCCAGGCAACCGCCGAACAGGCCACGGTTGACGAAACCGCGGCTGAAGCGGTCGTGGATCCCGAGGGCGAGGCCGTCCAGGCCGAAGATGCCGAGGCCGCAGCGGCCCCGGTGGAACGTACCGAGGTCCCGGCCGCCCCGGTTGAAGAGAGCGCGGCTGAAGAAGAGAGCGCGGCCGACGAAGCCCCGGCTCCGGTGCCTGCACCTCGACCCGCCCCGTCACCGGCAGCCTTCGCTGCCCGGCCCAAGCCGGCAGCAGCCGCACCTGTGGCAGCACCGGCACCCGTCGCCTCCGCGACTTCGCTGGCGGAAGCTGCAAAGTGGGGCCGTGTCGAGGGCGACGGCCACGTATTCCTGACGATCGACGGCGGCGAGCACCCGGTGGGCCAGTACCCCGGCGTCAGCAATGACGAAGCCCTTGCCTACTTCGCGCGGAAGCATGACGACATTGTTGCGCAGGTCCTGCTCCTGGAGCAGCGCATCAGCTCCAAGGCGCCCAGCACAGATATGCAAAAGACCGTCACGCACCTGCGCGAGCAGCTGGCGGAGCGGAACATGGTGGGAGACCTCCGTTCCACCGAAGCACGGCTCGACGCTGTTTCCGTGCAGATCACAGAACTCGAAAAGGCAGAGAAGGCAGAACACGACGCCGTTCGCTCCGCCGAGCTCGCGGCCCGCGAGGCCATCGTGGCCGAAGCCGAAGAGATCTCGGGGCAGGATCCCGCACAGATCCAATGGAAGACCTCCAGCGCCCGGATGAACGATCTTTTTGAAAGCTGGAAGACAGCTCAGAAGGGCGGCATCCGGCTTGGCCGCAGCAACGAGGACGCCTTGTGGAAGCGGTTCCGTGCCGCCCGCACCGTCTTCGACCGTCACCGCCGCGCCTACTTCTCCCAGCTGGACAGCACCAACTCGGCCGCAAAATCGGCCAAGGAGAAGCTCATCGCCGAAGCCGAGGCCCTGTCCTCATCCACCGACTGGGGCTTCGCCGCCGGCGAATACCGCCGGCTCATGGATGAATGGAAGGCCTCACCGCGCGCCAGCCGCAAGGACGACGACGCCCTCTGGGCCCGTTTCCGTGCCGCCCAGGACGTGTTCTTCACGCACCGGCAGGCAGCCAACGAGGAGATCGACCAGGAATACGCCGCCAACCTCACGGTGAAGGAAGCGCTCCTCGTCGAAGCGAACAGCATTCTGCCGATCAAGGACCTGGCCGCGGCCAAGAAGGCGCTCCAGTCTGTCCGGGACCGCTGGGAAGAAGCCGGTAAGGTGCCCCGCGCCGACATGGGCCGCATCGAAGCCGACCTCCGCAAGGTGGAGGACGCTGTCCGCAACGCCGAAGAGGAAAACTGGCAGCGCTCCAACCCCGAGACGAAGGCCCGCACCAACAGCGCCCTGTCGCAGCTGGAAGCAGCCATTTCCGGCCTGCAGGACGATCTCGCCAAGGCCGAGAAAGCCGGCGACCAGCGCAAGATCAAGGGGGCCCGCGAAGCCCTCGAGGCGAGGCAGGCCTGGTTGGACCAGATCCAGCGCTCGGCCAGCGAGCTTTCCTAGCAAGTAGTTTGTAGGACGCCTTCATCAGGCGTCTGTCGCAGGAGTCTTGTCCCAGCAGCATAGGTCCGGTCCCGGTTATCCACATAACCGGGACCGGGCCTGTGCGCGTTAAGGGAAGACGCGGCAGGATGGGGGGATGGCCACCTCCCCACCACCCCAATACCCGGACCTGTATTCGCCGGGCAAGCCTTTCGCGTGGCCCGAACTCCAGTCGCTGGCAGCCGACGGTGTCCTGGCGCGGTTCCACCAGCACGGCTTCACGTTGCCGGATGCTCCCGCGTCACCCCAGATGCGGGCCAGAACGGTGGCCAACGCGGTTCCGGCGGCCGTCAGGCAACGCGTGGTGGCCGGGCGGATGACGGCGGCCTGGATCTACGGCTGTGCGGCTGAACCGGACCGGCTGGCCTTGCTTGTGGATGCGAAGCGGCGGATTTCGAGCCTCCGCAACACAAGGGGCTGCACACTCCATGAAGTCCGGCTTGGTCCGTTCGACGTTGTCAGCATGGGCGGGCTGATGGTGTCGAGTCCACTCCGCACCGCCGTCGACATCGCCCTGCATGTCGACGCCCACCGGGCCCTGCCAGCACTGGCGGGGTTGCTGGCCCGTCCGGAGCGGGACGTGCGGCTGCGCCTGCTGATTCTGGCCATTGAGGCCAGCCCGCGGGTCCCCCACAAACGGGCCGCACTGGAAAAGCTGGCCTTGCTAGCTCCGGCGCTTGTTACCGGTGGTCCGGTAGACGTCGAACACGCCGTCGATGCGCCGCACGGCACTGAGAACGTGGCTGAGGTACTTGGGGTCGCCCATCTCGAAGGCGAACCTGGAGATGGCCACCCTGTCGGTGGAGGTGTTCACGCTGGCCGCCAGAATGTTGACGTGGTTCTCGGACAGGACACGCGTGACGTCCGAGAGCAGGGACTTCCGGTCCAGCGCCTCAACCTGGATCTCCACCAGGAAAACACTTGACTGAGTGGGTGCCCAGTCCACCTCGACAATCCTGTCGGGCTGGTCACGGAGATCCGAAATATTGGTGCAGTCCGTGCGGTGCACCGAAACCCCGGAGCCGCGGGTGACAAAGCCGAGAATCGGATCCGGCGGAACGGGCGTGCAACAGCGCGCGAGCTTCACCCAGACATCGCCAACGCCGCGCACCACCACGCCGGAATCGGAGAACTTGGTTTTGGCCACCTGCGTGGGGATGCTGACTTCAGTGATGTCGTCGTCAGTGCTCTCGTTGCCGCCCAGGCTTTCAACGAGTTTCTCCATGACCGACTGCGCTGACGTATGGCCGTCGCCAACGCCGGCGTAGAGGCCCGAGATGTCAAGGTACTTGAACTCGGCGGCTACCGCCGCGAGGGCCTCGTGCGTCATCAGGCGCTGCAGGGGCAGGTTCTGCTTGCGCATGGCCCGGGTCAGGAGTTCCTTGCCACGGTCGATCGCCTCCTCGCGGCGTTCCTTGCTGAACCACTGGCGGATCTTGTTCCGCGCACGCGCGCTCTTGACGAAATGCTGCCAGTCCTGGCTGGGCCCGGCACCTTCGGCCTTCGAGGTGAAGATCTCCACCCAGTCACCGTGGTTTAGCTCGCTGTTGAGCGGGACCAGCTTGCCGTTGACCCGTGCGCCGATGGTGCGGTGTCCCACCTCGGTGTGGACGGCGTAGGCAAAATCCACCGGAGTCGATCCGGCGGGCAGTGCCATGACCTCACCCTTGGGGGTAAAGACAAAAACTTCGCGGGCATTGATCTCAAACCGCAGCGAGTCCAGGAACTCCCCGGGATCGGACGTTTCCTGCTGCCAGTCCACCAGGGACCTCAGCCAGCCCATGTCACCGTCGCGGGGGCTGCCCGGCCCGACAGCCGTACGGCTGGGCTGATCCTTGTACTTCCAGTGGGCGGCCACACCGTACTCAGCACGGCGGTGCATTTCGTGGGTCCTGATCTGGATCTCCACGGGCTTGCCGCCGGGTCCGATCACCGTGGTGTGCAGCGACTGGTACATATTGAACTTGGGCATGGCAATGTAGTCTTTGAACCGCCCCGGCAGCGGGTTCCAGCGCGAATGCATGGTGCCCAGGGCGGCGTAACAGTCCCGGACCGAATCGACGAGTACACGGACGCCCATGAGGTCGTTGATGTCGTCGAAATCCTTGTCCCGGACGACCATCTTCTGGTAAATCGAGTAATAGTGCTTCGGCCTGCCGGTGATAGTGGCCTTGATCCGGGCAGTACGGAGATCCTCAGTGATCTGGTCCCGGATGACGCCGAGGCTTTTCTCCCGTTCCGGGGTGCGGTCGCCCACCATCCGGACGATTTCCTCATAGACCTTTGGATAGAGGGCCGCGAAGGACAGGTCCTCCAACTCCCATTTGATGGTGTTCATGCCCAGGCGGTGGGCCAGGGGCGCGAATATTTCCAGGGTTTCGCGGGCTTTTCGGGCCGATGACTCCGCGGAGACAAACCGCCAGGTCCGGGCGTTGTGGAGCCTGTCCGCGAGCTTAATCATCAGGACCCGGATGTCCTTGGCCATGGCCACAACCATCTTGCGGACGGTCTCCGACTGCGCGGCTTCACCAAAGCTGACTTTATCCAGCTTGGTGACGCCGTCCACCAGCATGGCAACCTCTGGACCGAAGTCCCTTTTGAGGTCCGCCAGGGTGTAAGGGGTGTCCTCGACCGTGTCGTGCAGCAGCGCCGCGGCGAGGGTGGTTCCGCTGAGGCCCAGCTCAGCGAGGATGGTGGCTACGGCCACGGGGTGGGTGATGTACGGATCACCGCTCTTGCGCTTCTGCCCACGGTGGCTCTGCTCAGCCACCTCGAAGGCGCGCTGAATAAGATCAAAATCTTCTTTGGGGTTGTTCGCACGGACGGTACGCAGCAGCGGCTCAAGAATGGGCGAATAGGTTGCCGTGCCGCGGCCGGTCAGCCGGGCCAGGCGGGAGCGAGTACGTTCGCGGCGTCCGGGAAATGTAGGGCGGGCGCCCGATTTGTCCACGGGAACAACCGGCGCCGGGTGTGCGGAAGCGGTCAGTCCGGTCTGAACTCCGTGTCCCGGACTGTTATCCCCGCCTGCCGTTGGCACCGATGCCGAACGTTCTTCCAATGAAGCACCCCTCACGACTGTTTAATTACCCCAGTCTATTCCCCCGCCAGTTCACTTATGTAACCGGCGCCTAAATGCGAAACGGGCCGGGCGACGTCGGTATTCCGACGCCGCCCGGCCCGCTGTGGTGCGAAAGGTCAGGCCCCTGCGGGCTCAGCCGATTCTTCGGTCCGGGAGTTGTTCGCGGACCTGCGGTGTTCAACGCGTTTCGCCTGCTTCACCAGGTCAGGTTCGTTCTGGCGCAGCCAGGCATACATCGGGGCAGCGATAAATATGGTCGCCGCCGTGCCGATCAGGATTCCGACGAACAGTGCCAGGGACAGGTCGCGCAGCGTGCCTGCCCCCAGCAGGCCGGCACCGATGAACAGGATGGCGCCGACCGGCAGGATGGCCACCATCATGGTGTTGATGGAACGCACCAGGGTCTGGTTGACCGCGAGGTTGACTTCCTCACCGAAAGTGCGGCGGGTGGACGCATCCATATCAGCAGTGTTTTCACGGATCTTGTCGAAGACCACCACCGTGTCATACAGCGAGTAGCTGAGCACCGTCAGGAACCCGATGATGGCAGACGGCGTTACCTCGAAATCGCTGAGGGCATACACGCCTGCGGTGATGAACATCGTCACCAGCATTCCAGCCATCGCGGACAGCGACATCTTCCACGTCCTGAAGTACAGCGCCATCAGCACTGCGGCCAGCGCCACAAAGACGATCAGGCCGATCAGGGCCTGCTTCGTGACATCCGCACCCCAGGTGGGTCCGATAAAGGTTGAGGTCACTTCGTTGTTGGTGACGCCGTAGGCCGAGGTGAGGCCTTCCTTGATCCTGAGGGTCTCGTCGTCCGTGAGCTTGTCCGTCTGGATGCGCATGGTGGTACCGGCGACATTGGCCACACGGGGAACGCTGCCGGCCACAACGTCTTCAACAACCTTTTCGCCAAGGGCCGAGTCGGTGCTCTGCACGTTGGAGACGGTGAACTCCGATCCGCCGCGGAATTCGATGCCAAGGTTGAAGCCGCCCTTGGCAACCGGGATGAGGATTGACAGTGCGACCGCCACCGCCGCGATGATGAACCACAGTTTCTTGGCACTGACGAAGTTGTAGGAGCGCTTCCCGGTGTAGAGCTCGTTGCCGAAATTGGCGAAGCTGCTGGACATTACTGGTTCTCCTTGGCTGCGCTCTTGGAGGAGCTGGTGAGCTGCTCCTGCTTTTCCGCGAGGCGGCGTTCTGCGATGGTCATGCGTCGTTCAGCCTCGGCGACCGCCCCGGTGTTTTTGGCGCGGACCACGGAGGGCTTGGCCTCAGGCGTGCGCAGGCGACCGGCGCCACGGTAGAGCGGCAAAACACCGAGCCGCTTGGGGTCAAGGCCGGAGAGCCGGTGGCCCTCCCCGAAGAACTTGGTGCGCGCCAGGACCTGCAGGGTGGGGTGCGTGAACATAAAGACCACGATGAGGTCGGCAATGGCCGTCAGACCCAGCGTGAATGCGAACCCGCGGACGTTGCCGACGGCAACAAAGTAAAGCACCAGCGCGGCCAGCAGGTTCACGGCCTTGGAGGCCAGCACAGTGCGCTTGGCCCGCTTCCAGCCGTTCTCCACGGCGGAGACCAATCCACGGCCTTCGCGGAGTTCATCGCGGATGCGTTCAAAGTAGACGATGAACGAGTCAGCGGTCTGGCCGATGGCGACGATGAGGCCGGCCACGCCGGCCAGGGAAAGCCGGTAGTTTTCAGTCCAGCCCAGGAGGGCAATGGCCAGATAAGTGAGCGCACCGGCCACCACCAGCGATGCAATGGTCACCAGGCCCAAGGCCCGGTACTGGAATAGTGAGTAGACCACCACCAGGAGCAAGCCGATGATGCCTGCGAGGAGGCCCATGCGCAGCTGTTCGCCACCCAAGGTGGCGGAGATCTGCTGGTCGCTTTGGATCTCGAAGCTGATGGGGAGCGCGCCGAAGCGTAGCTGGTCGGAAAGGACCTTGGCGGTCTGTTCGGTGAAGCCGCCGGTGATCTGCGGACGTCCGTCGGTGATGACTGCCAAGGACCGCGGCGCGGAAATGACCTGGTCGTCCAGAACGATGGCGAACTGGGACTTGGGGTCGTTGCCGGTCTCGCCGCCTGCTGCCACGTAGAACTGGTTCAGGCGTTCGGTGACTGTCTTGAACTTGGCGGTGCCTTCGTCGTCGAACTGGATGTTGACGGCCCAGTCGTTGGTCACAGCGCCCTGCGCACCCTGCTGGAGCTGGAAGGAGGACGTGACAATGTTGCCGCCCTTGACCTCCACCGGACCCAGGATGTACTTGATGGCCGGCGTGGTCTCCGTTGCCGGTTCGCAGGTAACCAGGGGTTTGGCGGGATCGGAGGCTTCCGGGCTCTCCGGCGCAGGATTGTTGCAGTCCATGGTTTCGAACTGCCGGTAGATGTCCGCGGTGATCCAGTTGATATCGCTGCCATTGGCGGGTTCTGCCGTGGGCTTCGGAAGCTGGTCTTCGGGGGTGAGGGATTCCGTGGGGACGGGCGCGCCGTCTCCGTTCAGCAATACCGGACGGAAGTTCATGTCCGCGGAGGCCTGGATCAGGTCCCGGGTTTCCTTCGTGGGTGTCCCCGGAAGGCTGACCACGACGTTGCGGCCGGACTGCGTGCTGATTTCCGCTTCGGCAACACCTGAACCATCCACGCGCTGGCGGATGATGGCTACGGCCTGGTTGAGCTGCTCTTCATTGATGTCCGAACCGCCCTCAACCTTGGGCGCCAGGATCATCTGGGTGCCACCCTCGAGGTCCAGCGCCAGCTTGGGTGCCCAGCTTGCCTGTCCGGCAAGGGTGCCGCCGGCCAGGACGGCGGTCAGCACGGCGAGGACTACGCCGAGCCACACCAGTACCCTCAGACCTGAGTTGTTAGGGCCAGTTCGTGCCATTGTCGATCTTTCTCTTATTTACGGAGGAACCACCGGCGGGAGCTATCAGTCCCACCGGCGGTTGTCCCCAGCCGTAGAGGTGTTGTAACGCGGGCTGCCGTGCGGCGAGGACTAGCTGTCCTTCTTGCCCTCGTCGTTGAGGCGCTTCAGGGTCTCGTCCGGGGTTTCGGCGGAAGCCGTCGGGGTGCCCGCTTCTTCAGTGGTCAGGGCGGAGGCGTCATCCGGGACGACCGGAGTCTCGGCTTCGACAGGCTCCACGATCTTGGTCACTGACTGGCGGTGGACGGTGGCCAGGTTCCCGGGCGAGAGTTCGAGGACAACCTTGTTCTCGGCGTCGTCCATGGAGACAATCCGGCCAAAGAGTCCGAAGCTTGTCATGACCTCAACACCAGGCTCGAACTGGGACTGCAGCGTTGCCTGCTGCTCCTTGGTCTTCTTGTTGCGGCGGAACATCATGAAGATAAAGATTCCGAGCATTGCGAACAAGACGATGTTCATTGGATCCACAGGGAAGATTCCGTTCTGTACTGGCGTATCGGGTGTTTGGCAGCGTCCGCGTCGTTCCCCGCTGCAGAAAATGTGCCGGCAAGGCAACGGCTCCTCGGAGCCGCCGCGGGAACACAGACCCGAACGTGCCGGGTGTCATACCAGTCTAAAGGGAAAAGCTGGGACGACAGTGCTATTGCCCGTTCGGTGCCCATTCAGGCGTGGACTCGGCGTTTTCCGAGTCCGGTTCGAACAGATCAAGCGGCTCCTGCCCGAAAACTCCGGCCGGTATGGCGAAGCCCAAGTGGGTCCAGGCCGGAGCCATGGCGATGCGACCCCTGGGCGTCCGGCCCAGCAGGCCTTCGCGCACCAGGAACGGTTCCGCCACCGTTTCCACGGTCTCGGTCTCCTCCCCCACCGCAATGGCCAGGGTGGAAAGTCCCACGGGTCCCCCGCCGAACTTCGTGATGAGTGCCTCCAGGACTGCCCGGTCCAGCCGGTCCAGGCCTCGCTTGTCCACTTCATACATGTCCAGGGCGGCGGAAGCGGCGCGGGCATCAATCTGCTCAATCCCATGCACGAGTGCCCAGTCCCGGACCCGGCGGAGCAGGCGGTTGGCTATACGCGGCGTACCACGGGACCGGCCGGCAATTTCGCTGAAGCCCGCAGAGTTGACCTTGAGGTCCAGCAGGCCGGCAGAGCGCCTGAGCACCAGTTCGAGCTCGGCCACACTGTAGAACTCCAAATGCCCGGTGAACCCGAACCTGTCCCGGAGCGGTCCTGGCAGCAGACCGGCGCGCGTGGTGGCACCCACCAGGGTGAAGGGCGGCAGTTCCAGCGGAATGGCGGTGGCCCCGGCGCCCTTGCCCACCACAATGTCCACACGGAAGTCTTCCATGGCCATGTACAGCATTTCCTCTGCCGGCCTGGACATCCGGTGGATCTCGTCCAGGAAGAGGACCTCCCCTTCGGAAAGGGAGGAAAGGATGGCGGCGAGGTCGCCGGCATGCTGGATGGCCGGACCGCTGCTGATCCGCAGTGGCGCGTTCATTTCAGCGGCCACGATCATGGCCAGGGTTGTTTTGCCCAGGCCTGGAGGGCCGGAAAACAGCACGTGGTCCGCGCTGCGCCCCCGCATCCGCGAGGCCTGCAGGACCAGCGAGAGTTGCCTGCGGACCCGGTGCTGGCCTACGAAGTCATCGAGGTTCTTCGGCCGGAGGGCGGCTTCGATCGCCCGTTCCTCGGGTTCCTCCCCTGCTGCCACCACAGAAGGCTCAGCCACGGCTGCCTACGCGGTTACCGGCCCGCGCGCCGTCCTGGCCCAGCCAGCGCAGCGTGGTCCGCAGGATCTCGGCCACATTGCCACGGAATTCCACCTCGGGATCGTCTGCAAGGGCCTTCTCGATACTGGCACCGGCATCCTTTTCCGACCACCCGAGGCTGGTCATCGCCGCCACCACTTGGGGCTTCCAGGCCGCTTCGGCTGGAGTGGACACGCCGGCGGCACCTGCCGTTCCGTGGGGCACCAGCTTGCCGGCCAGTTCCAGCACAATCCGGCCGGCCACCTTGGGGCCGATGCCTGGCACCTTGGTGAACGTCTTGCTGTCACTCGTGTGCGCGGCAACCCTGATCGCTTCAGGCTCGTGCACGGCGAGCACCGCCAGCGCGAGCCGCGGACCTACGCCGCTGACGCTGAGCAGGACATCGAAGACCTCGCGTTCGTCGTCGGTGGCAAAACCGAACAGGGTGAGGGAATCCTCGCGCACGATCAGCGACGTGAAGAGTTTGCCTTCCTCGCCGGTGCGGAGGCGGCTGAGGGTCTGCGGCGTGGCGTTGACGCTCATGCCCGCCCCGTTGAGGTCGATCACGGCAGCGGAAAGGCCAACGTGCGCTACGGTTCCGCGAAGGAAACTGATCAAAGCCGGGCTCCTGGTGTACTGCCGGGCTCTTGGGGGTAGGACCGGCTATCCGAACATATCTACGAATACCCTAGCAAGCGCCCCGGACATTCAGCGTGCGCGGCGCGCTTTCGCCTCGGCATCGGCCCACGCGCGCTGGGCCGGCGTAAGCGACAGGCTGCCGGGGCCGGTGGTGGCCACCGCGGCTCCGCTGCCCGCGCGCCAGGCGTGGGTGATGGCAAGTGCCAGGGCATCCGCAGCGTCCGCCGGCCGCGGCGGCGCGTCCAGCCTGAGGATTTTTGTAACGAGTTTGGTCACGGCTTCCTTGTTGGAGGTCCCGCTGCCGGTCACTGCTGCCTTCACTTCCGACGGCGTGTGCAGAGCCACCGGGATGCCGCGCCGGGCGGCAGCGGCAATCACGACGCCGGAGGCCTGCGCCACGCCCATCACCGTGCTGACGTTGAGCTGGGAAAAAACGCGTTCGACGGCGAGCACCTGGGGTTCGTAGCGGTCCAGCCACTCGTCGATGGCCAAGGCAATAACCAGCAGGCGCTGGTCCAGGGTCTCCTCGGGAGAGGTACCCACCACCCCGACTGCCACCATTGTGGCGCGCCTGTTCCGCTCGACGTCGACCACGCCGATGCCGCACCGGGTGAGGCCCGGGTCAACGCCCAATACGCGCAGGGTCACCCTGGGACATCCGCCTTAGGCCACAAAGCGGAAGGTCACTCCGCTTCCAGGGCGGCCTGGACTTCGTCGCTGAGATCGGCGTTGCTGTACACGTTCTGGACGTCGTCGAGCTCTTCCAGGGCGTCCACGAGCTTCATGAACTTCTTGGCGGCATCGAGGTCCAGCGGCACCTGCATGGACGGCACAAACTCGGCTTCGTCGGTCTCGTACTCGATTCCGGCTTCCTTGAGGGCGTCGCGGATGGCCTGGAGGTCGGTCGGCTCGGAGTGGATCTCGAAGCTTTCCCCGTTGTCCTTGACTTCCTCGGCTCCGGCGTCGAGGACGGCCATCAGGACGTCGTCCTCGCTCAGGCCGTTCTTCGGCAGCGAGACAACGCCCTTGCGGCTGAACAGGTAGCTGACCGAACCGGGATCGGCGATGGTGCCGCCGTTGCGGGAGATGGCCAGGCGGACCTCGGAGGCGGCACGGTTCTTGTTGTCCGTGAGGCACTCGATCAGCAGCGCCGAACCCTGCGGGCCGCGGCATTCGTACATAATCTCGGTGTAGTCGACCACTTCGCCGGTGAGGCCGGCGCCACGCTTGATGGCACGGTCGATGTTGTCGGCCGGAACGGAGGTCTTCTTGGCTTTGGTGACGGCGAGTTCCAGGCCCGGGTTGCCGGCGAGGTCCGGTCCGCCCATACGCGCGGCGACTTCGATGTTCTTGATCAGTTTGGCGAACGATTTTGCACGGCGGCTATCGAGGATGGCCTTCTTGTGCTTGGTAGTCGCCCATTTGGAGTGTCCAGACATGCTTTACGCGTCTCCTCTGATCATGCGGATAAAAAGTTCATGTACGCGTTTCTCCCCAGTCACTTCCGGGTGGAAGGAGGTGGCCAGCAGGTGGCCGGAACGCACTGCAACAATTCTAGCTGTCCCCGGCAGAGTCGCCGCGTGGGACGCGTGCTCAGGGTCTGCGGGCTCCACCTGTGCCAGTATCTCCACGCCGTCGCCGACGCGTTCCACCCAGGGGCCGCGGATAAACACTGCGTGTACCGGAGCGACACCGGATTCCGTGGCGCTGAAGTCCAGGCCCTTGAAATCCAGGTCCGTTTCGAAGGACTCGCGCTGCCGGCCAAAGGCGTTGCGCCGCACAGTGATGTCCAGGCCACCGAAGGTCTGTTGCGGGTGGCCGGCCAGGTCTGTGGCGGGATCGGCGATCTCGTCGGCGAGGAGGATCATGCCGGCACAGGAACCGTAGACCGGCAGTCCGTCGCGGATCCGGTCCTTCAACGGTCCGGCCAGCTCAAAGGCGCGGGCCAGCTTGTCGATGGCCGTGGATTCTCCGCCGGGAATGATGAGGCCGTCCAGGCCGTCCAGTTCGGAGGGGCGGCGGATTCCGACGCCGGCGGCACCCGCGGCTTCCACGGCCCGGAGGTGTTCGCGGAAGTCGCCCTGAAGTGCCAGGACGCCGATCCGGAGGCCCGAGCCCACGCGTGCAGAAGCAGCCGAAAGGGGGTTTGTCATCCAATCAGCATAATGTGCGCTGGTCCCGGGGCGGCGCCGGAAGCGCTTCCGGGAAGGGTTCTATGCCGTTGCTGGGATATATTACAGAGCATGCTTTACATCAGTGTTCCGCTCGGCAAGCTGGTCCGCCGGGTGTCCCGGCTCAGGGGCGGAGGGTCCGCGCTGCCCGGGCTGGTGGTCGAAAAAATCGATCCCGGCTTTATGCAGCGGACGCTCTCCACGCTCCCCCATGGCGTCGCCGTGGTGAGCGGAACCAACGGCAAAACCACCACCACCAAGATGGTGGTGGAACTCCTGGAAAGCCAGGGCCTGAAGGTCTTCACCAACCGCACCGGCAGCAATTTCACCCGCGGCGTGGCGGCGGCCCTGCTGGGCGAAGTGGACTGGCGCGGCAGGCTCAGGGCCGACGTCGCCGTGCTGGAGCTCGACGAAGCCCACGCCACGCATTTTGTGAACCGTGTTCCGCCGCGGTACAGCCTCCTGCTCAACGTCCTGCGTGACCAATTGGACCGGTTCGGCGAGATCGACAAAACGGCCCAGCTGCTGCAGCACATCGCCGACAAAACCACCGGAACAGTGGTCCTCAACCGGGAGGATCCGCGGGTGGCCCGCATCGCGGAAACCCTCACCGGCCAGGACGTCCAGTACTTCGGCCTGGACGATTCGCTCCTCAGCACGTTCCCCAACGACGACGACATGCGGGCAGCGCCCGGCAGCCCCGCCCCCGCAGCGCTCCCCCACAAGCCAGCGGCCGACGTCGTACTCCGCAAAGTGGGGCCGGACACCGCCGATTTTGAGTACGACGGCGCCACGGTCACCACCGCGATGAAGCTCCGCGGCGTCTACAACATCTTTAACGCGGCTGCGGCGCTGACCCTGGCCCGCAGCATCTGTGGCGGCGGTGCCGCCACAGCCGACCACTCCACCCTGCTCACGGCGCTGTCCCAGGTGGAGCCGGCGTTCGGCCGCGGCGAAAGCCTCACGGTGGACGGCCAGCCCCTGGACCTCGTCCTGGTGAAGAACCCCAGCGGTTTCCGGCTGGGACTGAAGTCCTTCCCCGCAGGCGGTTACGCCACCATGATCGCCATCAACGACAACTACGCCGACGGCCGGGACATGTCCTGGCTCTGGGACGTGGAATTCGATTCGCTCCGCGACGGCGGCGTGAACCAGCTGACAGGTTCCCGCGCCTACGACATGGCGCTGCGGCTACAGTATGACGACGTCCGGATCGGCGGGGTCCAGCCGGAGATCGCGCCCGCACTCGCCGCGTTCATCCGGGACGCCAAGGGCAAACCGAAGCGGATCTTCTGCACCTACACAGCCATGCTGGCCATCCGCCGCGAGCTGTCCAAAATCACCACAGTGGAGGTGGTCTCATGACCGCTGAATCAACCGGCATCGGGCCGGACGGCGTCGAACAGAATTCCAAGGGGACCATCCGGGTCCTGCAGCTCTACCCGCGGGACATGAACATCTACGGCGACTGGGGCAACGCCCTGGTCCTCAAGCAGCGGATCAGCTGGCACGGCTACACCCCGGAGCTGTTGGAGTACAACGTCGGCGACGAATTTCCCGCCGATGTTGACCTGGTTGTCGGGGGCGGCGGCCAGGACAGCGGACAGCTGGTCATCAAGGACGACCTGCAGTCGCAGGCCGGCGTCCTCACGAAGCTGGCCGAGGACGGCGCACCCATGCTGGTGATCTGCGGGCTGTACCAGCTGTTCGGGCGCTTCTTCAAGACCCGTTTAGGCTCGGTCATACCGGGCATCGGTGTCCTGGACGTGGAGACACACGGCACGGACGAGCGCCTGATCGGAAACGTACGGGTGGCCACCGAAGAGTTCGGCGAGGTGCTGGGATACGAGAACCACAGCGGGCAGACCACGCTGGGTGCGGGCGTCCGGCCGTTGGGGACCACCGCGAAGGGAACCGGCAACAACAGCAGCGACGGTCACGAGGGCGCACGCTACAAGAATGTCGTGGCCAGCTACTTACACGGTTCGCTGCTGCCCAAGAACCCTGCCATCGCCGACTTCCTCATCAGGACCGCTGCCGAGCGCAAATACGGCACCTTCACGGCCGGCGCCCCGGACGACCGCTACGCGGTGCTGGCCAGGGAGCACGCAACGCGCCGTACGCGCTGAGTAGCGCTGCGCGGACGATTTCCCCGTCGAACTGTCTCAGGGATCCTTAGTGATCAGCAGTTCGTGCGCGCCGGCAGCGGCCGCGCCCATCGAGTCGACCACCGTGGCGGTCCTCACCCTGGTGGCGGCGTCGGCCTCGGGAGTTGCACAGACGCCCTGCGGTGCATCGGTTGCCACCGAGCACCAGCGGTACGGATCGCGGACAATCACCGAGGGGGCCCAGGCCAGGTCCGACGCCGTCCACTTCCCGGCTGCGTCCTGGCTGAACTGTGCCCGCACCAGCAATCCCTCGTTGTTCACCACGTACCAGGGCGATAGTTCGGTGACTCCGTTGCCCAGGCCGTAGACGATCCAGGTTCCCTTGTAGTTTTCGATGGGCAGCACCGAGTGGGTGTGGTGGCCGTAGATCATGGTGAACTGGCCGCTGTCCACCAGGGCGTGGGCCACCTCCTGCTGCTGGGCGTTGGCTTCACTGGCATACTCGTCGCCGGCGTGCATGGCACCGAGCACGATGTCCGCGCCGAGCGCCCTTGCCTTCACGGCCTTGGCGATCATGGTGGGCGCATCCAGCATGTCCACCTGCCAGTCGTATTCAGGGTATTGGCCGTTGAGCCCGTAGGTTCCCTGGATGATGGCAATCTTGGCGGCGTTGGTCTGCAGGATCAGGATTCCCTGCGACTCGGTCTGGGTGCGGTAGGAACCGGTGTGCTTCAGCCCCGCCGCATCCAGGGCGTCCAGGGTACGCAGTACTCCGTCCGTGCTTCGGTCGATCGTGTGGTTGCTCGCGGTGGTGCAAGCCTGGTACCCCACCGCCTTAGCGGCTGTGATGATCTGCGGCGGGACGTTGAATGACGGGTACGCGGAGAACGGGCCATCGGGCCCGGCCACGGGCGTTTCCTGGTGGCAGACAGCGAGGTCGCTGGCGTGGATGTACTTTCGTTGGCCTTCGAGGAGCGGGGTGAAGTCCAGCCTTGGTTTGCCTGCTGCGGCAGCATCGTCGCGGGCCTGTTGCCAGAGTTGGGTGTGGACCAGCATGTCGCCGGTCACGATGACGGACGTGCACCGCAGCGTGGGGCAGGCGGGCCCCGCGCCGGGGGTGGGAGTGGGCGTCGGGGTGGGGGTCGCCGTCGGGCTTGGCTGCCTTGTCCCGGCGCCGGTAGTCGCGGCTGCACCGGAGGACGGAACAGTCTGTTCGGCGACCAGGCCGCATCCTGCCAGCAGGGCAGCGGCCAGGAAGCCGGCGGACACCGCAGCAGCGGAACGAACAGCAACAGCGCGCACCGACGCAGCGCCCAACCTTTTCCCCATAGGCGTCATTGTAGGTCTGGCCGCCGCGCAAATTCGGCAAAGCCGCGCGTTGAGAAGCATGCGCCAGTATGAAAGGTTAGCGTGATGACGAATCCCCTCCTCAGCGCCAGCGCCCTCCCCTATAAGCTGCCGCCTTTTGCCCGGATCAAACCATCCGATTACGCCGGTGCCATCGACGCTGGCCTGGCGGAACATCTGGTGGAAATCCAGGCGATCGTGGACAACCCGGCGCCGGCGGACTTCGAGAACACGGCCCTGGCCATGGAGGAGTCCGGCCAACTGCTCCAGCGGGCGGCCGACTCCTTCTTCACCCTTGCCTCAGCCGACGCAACAGACGAAATCCGTGACCTGGAAACCGAACTCTCACCCCGCATTTCGGCGCATCAGGACGAGATCTACCTCAACCGGGCGCTGTTCGACAGGTTCGCGGCGATTGACACCTCCGGGCATGACGGTGAGTCCGTCCGGCTCGTGGAGGAGTACGTGAAGGAATTCCGCCAGTCCGGGATCCAGCTCGAAAAGCCGGGCCAGGAACGGCTGAAGGAAATCAACGCAGAGCTGTCCAAACTGGGCACGGAGTTTGGCCAGCGGGTCAAGGAGGCCATGAAATCTTCTGCCTTGCTGCTGGACACAGCAGCCGAACTGGCCGGCTTGCCGGCAGACGATGTCGCCAGCGCCGCTGAGGCGGCCCGCGCCGTTGGCCACGACGGAAAATTCCTGCTGACGCTGATCCAGCCCAGCAACCAGCCTGCCCTGGCTGCCCTCGAAAACCGGAACGTCCGCCGTCGGCTGTTTGAAGCTTCCACCGGCCGGGGCAGTGACGGCGGCAGCCTGGACGTCCTGGAACTGGCCAGGTCGACGGCACGCCTGCGCGCTGAAAAGGCAGCCCTTCTGGGTTTCGCCAACTATGCCGAACTCGTGGTGGACCGCCAGACAGCCCGCGACTTCGACGCGGTCCAGTCCATGCTGACCAGGCTGGCCCCGGCGGCTGTGCGCAATGCCGACGCCGAGGCTGCTGCCCTGACCGAGGCGGCAGGGCATCCGCTGGAGGCCTGGGACTGGGCGTTTTACTCAGCCAAGGTGCGGCGGGAAAAGTACGCCGTGGACGAGCAGGCACTCCGCCCCTATTTCGAGCTGGAACGCGTGCTCCGGGACGGCGTCTTCTTCGCCGCCACATCCCTCTTCGGCATCACGTTCCACGAACGCAAGGACCTCGCAGGCTACCACCCGGACGTCCGCGCCTGGGAAGTCCGGGACCAGGACGGCAGCGGACTGGGATTGTTCCTGGGCGACTACTACACCCGCGAATCCAAGCGGGGCGGCGCCTGGATGAACTCGCTGGTGGACCAGTCGGGCCTGCTGGGCACCCGGCCCGTGGTGATCAACAACCTCAACATCTCCAAGCCGCCGGCGGGCGAGCCCACACTCCTGACGCTGGACGAGCTACGCACCACGTTCCACGAGTTCGGACACGCACTCCACGGCTTGTTGTCGAACGTGACGTATCCACGGTTCGCCGGGACTGCTGTCCCCCGTGACTTTGTGGAATACCCGTCGCAGGTCAACGAGATGTGGATCCTGTGGCCGGAGGTGCTTGCCAATTATGCCCGGCACCACGCCACCGGCGAACCGCTTCCGCAGCAGGTGGTGGACAAGCTGAACGACTCACGGCTCTGGGGCGAAGGCTTCGGGACCACAGAATACCTCGGTGCCGCGCTGCTGGACCTGGCCTGGCATGTGCTGGACGAAACCGAAATCCCCGACGACGTCCTGGCGTTTGAGGCGAAGTCCCTCGCGGCCGCGGGCGTGGCCCATGCCCTGATCCCGCCGCGTTACCGCACCGGCTATTTCCAGCACATCTTCGCTGGAGCTGGCTATGCGGCCGGCTACTACTCGTACATCTGGAGTGAGGTGCTGGATGCCGAAACCGTGGACTGGTTCACCGAGAACGGCGGCCTAACACGCGACAACGGTGAACGCTTCCGCCAGGAGCTGCTCTCGCGCGGCAACAGCAGGGACCCGCTGGAATCCTTCCGCACGCTCCGCGGACGCGACGCAACGCTGGAGCCCCTGCTGAAACGCCGCGGCCTCGACTAACGCACCACTCCCCCAACTGACTGGCACTTAACGTCGTGAAAAGCGAATTTCGCGACGTTAACTGCGAGTCAGATGGGTTTAGCGGACGACGGCGGCGGGCCACCTTCGAAAAGTGACCCGCCGCCGTCGTACTGCTTTGGAGCTGTTACCAGCCGCGCTCGGAGAGGCGGTGCGGCTGCGGGATCTCGTCGACGTTGATGCCCACCATGGCCTCGCCGAGGCCGCGGGAGGCCTTGGCGATAACGTCGGGGTCATCGAAGAACGTGGTGGCCTTGACCACGGCAGCGGCACGCTGGGCCGGGTTGCCGGACTTGAAGATGCCCGAACCGACGAACACGCCGTCGGCGCCGAGCTGCATCATCATCGCAGCGTCGGCCGGGGTGGCGATGCCGCCCGCGGTGAACAGCACCACGGGGAGCTTGCCGGCGGCGGCAACTTCCTTGACCAGTTCGTACGGGGCCTGCAGCTCCTTGGCCGCGACGTAAAGCTCGTCCTCGGCCAAGGCGGAAAGCTTGGCGATCTCGGCGCGGATCTGGCGCATGTGGCCGGTGGCGTTGGAGACGTCGCCGGTGCCGGCCTCACCCTTGGAACGGATCATGGCCGCGCCTTCGTTGATGCGGCGCAGCGCCTCACCAAGGTTCGTGGCGCCACAGACGAAGGGAACCTTGAAGTTCCACTTGTCGATGTGGTGGACGTAGTCGGCCGGGGTCAGGACCTCGGACTCGTCAATGTAGTCCACGCCTAACGACTGCAGGACCTGGGCCTCTACGAAGTGGCCGATCCGGGCCTTGGCCATGACCGGGACGGACACGGCTGCGATGATCTTGTCGATCATGTCCGGGTCCGACATCCGGGACACGCCGCCCTGGGCACGGATATCAGCCGGTACGCGTTCCAGCGCCATCACTGCAACGGCACCGGCGTCTTCGGCGATGCGGGCCTGTTCAACGTTGACGACGTCCATGATGACGCCGCCCTTGAGCATCTCAGCCATGCCGCGCTTGACGCGGTTGCTGCCCGTGACGCTGTTCGCGGACGAACCGGCTTCGCTGCTTACATCAGGTGTAGACACAAAAACCCCTATGGGTAGATAGATGATCTTCGCCGGGCGTGAGGGCGGCAAGAAACCGAAGGTACACGCACCGGGTTGCCGGATCCATTGACCGGGCAGTCACAATACTAGTCCCACGGCAGGCGGCGGGCTTAATCAGGCTTAATCCGAAGCTGCGGACTCCGCAAAGGCCTGGCGGTGGACGGTGGCTACGCGCTGGATGATCGTGATGAGGCTGGCCAGGGCCAGGAGTCCAAGCGTCACCAGAAGAACCACCGGGGGCAATCCCAGGCCGGTAAATCCGGTGACCACGAGCACCGAAACCAGTCTCTCGGCGCGCTCGGCGATGCCCACATTCGCCGTGAAGCCAAGGGATTCGGCCTTGGACCGCGCATACGAGACCACCATGCCCAAAACGAGGCACAGCATGGCGGCGACGGCGATGGCGTAATGGTCGCCCCCGGTGAAGAACCAGATGGCCACACCCGCGAACAGCGCGCCGTCGGCGATCCTGTCCAGGGTGGAATCCAGGAAGTTTCCCCAGCGGCCGCCGGTGTCCCGCAGCCGGGCCATAATGCCGTCAAGCACGTCCGAGAAAATGAACGCGGTAATGAACAGGGTCCCCCACCAGAGCTGGCCGAGGGGGTAGAAGACCAACGCACCCACCACCACCCCGGCGGTTCCGATGACCGTCACAGCATCAGGGGAAACACCGATTTTCAGGAGCCAGCGCGCAAGCGGAGTGAAAAGCGCGGTGAAAAACCCGCGCGCATGCCTATTCAGCATCCGTCTCCCCGGGCCAGGCCTCTGCAACCTGTTGGCGGACTTCATCCAGGGTCTGCGTGATGGCCTTGGTCTGGGCAATGATGGGGAAGAAGTTGCCGTCCCCGCCCCAGCGCGGCACGATGTGCTGGTGCAGGTGCGCGGCGATTCCTGCCCCGCCCACTACGCCCTGGTTCATGCCGAGGTTGAACCCGCCCGGGTTCGCCACCTTGCGCAGGACCCGCATGGCCGTCTGGGTGATCTCCGCAAATTCCGCGGTCTCTTCCACCGTGAGGTCCGTGTAGTCCGGGACATGCCGGTACGGGCAGACCAGGAGGTGCCCCGGATTGTAGGGAAACAGGTTGAGGACCACGTAACAGGTCTTGCCCCGGTAGACGATCAGGGCTTCCTCGTCAGTCCGGCCCGGACCCACGCAGAAGGGACAGTCGTTCTCGTTCTTGAACTGGTGCTGGCCGCCCTTGATGTAGGCCATCCGGTGCGGAGTCCACAGGCGCTGGAAAGCATCCGGCACGCCCGCGAGCTCAAAGTCATCTGTCACGCCGGCATCCCCTGGATAGCCTGCGCCTGTGTTCTCCTGCACCGTGTTCTTATCCGTTTCCGCTAGCTGGTCCGGTTACGGACGGCTTCCGTGATTCGCTTGACGGCCTCGGCCACCGGCACGCCGTTGTCCTGGCTCCCGTCACGGAAACGGAAGGACACCGCGCCCGCCTCGGCGTCGTCGCCGCCGGCGATCAGGACAAACGGGATCTTGTCCTTGCTGGCGGTGCGGATCTTCTTGGGGAACCTGTCTGAGGACGTGTCCACCTCTGCGCGGATGCCCGCCGCCTTGAGCTGGTCAACGACGTCGAACATGTATTCGTTGAACGTTTCGGCTACCGGGATGCCCACCACCTGCACGGGGGAAAGCCACGCGGGGAACGCGCCGGCGTAGTGCTCGGTGAGGACACCCATGAACCGCTCGATGGAACCGAAGAGCGCACGGTGGATCATCACAGGACGCTGGCGCGTGCCGTCGGCTGCCTGGAATTCCAGCTCGAAGCGTTCCGGGAGGTTGAAGTCCAACTGGATGGTGGACATCTGCCAGGTTCGCCCGAGTGCATCCTTGGTCTGGACGGAGATCTTCGGGCCGTAGAAGGCCGCGCCGCCCGGATCCGCGACGAGTTCCAGGCCGGATTCCTCAGCCACTTCGGCGAGTGTCCGGGTGGCTTCTTCCCAGGCTGCGTCTTCGCCGACGTACTTCTCCGGGTCCTTGGTGGACAGCTCCAGGTAGAAGTCGTTCAGGCCGTAGTCCTTCAGCAGGTCGAGCACGAACTTCAGGGTCTTGGTGAGTTCGTCCTTCATCTGCTCGCGGGTGCAGTAGATGTGGGCGTCGTCCTGTGTCATGCCACGGACCCGGGTCAGGCCGTGTACCACGCCGGACTTTTCGTACCGGTAGACCGAACCGAATTCGAAGAGACGCAGGGGCAGTTCGCGGTAGGACCGTCCACGCGAGCGGAAGATCAGGTTGTGCATGGGGCAGTTCATCGGCTTCAGGTAGTAGTCCTGGCCGGGCTTGCGAACGGTGCCGTCGTCGTTAAGTTCCGCGTCCACATGCATGGCCGGGAACATGCCTTCCTTGTACCAGTCCAGGTGGCCCGAGACTTCGTACAGGTGGCCCTTGGTGATGTGGGGCGTGTAGACGAACTCATAGCCGGCGTCGACGTGGCGCTGGCGGGAGTAGTCCTCCATCTCCTTGCGGATAATGCCGCCCTTGGGGTGGAACACCGGCAGGCCGGAGCCCAGCTCGTCAGGGAAGGAGAACAGGTCAAGTTCGACGCCGAGCTTGCGGTGGTCGCGCCGCTCGGCCTCGGCGATGCGCTCCTGGTAAGCCTTGAGCGCGTCCTTGGTGGGCCAGGCGGTGCCGTAGATGCGCTGCAGCTGCTGGTTCTTCTGGTTGCCCAGCCAGTACGCGGAGGAGGACCGGGTCAGGGCGAAGGCGTTGGAGATGAGCTTGGTGTTGGGCAGGTGCGGGCCGCGGCAGAGGTCGCACCAGACCGTGGTGCCCTCTTTGCGCTCGACATTGTTGTAGATGGTGATGTCGCCGGCGCCGACCTCGACGTTGACGCCCTCGCCGGCTTCGGCGGCGTTGTTCTTCTTGCCCAGGAGTTCGAGCTTGTAGGGCTCGTTCTTCATGGCCTCGCGGGCCTCGTCCTCGCTGACCACGCGGCGGACGAACTTCTGGTTCTGGTTGACGATCTTGAGCATCATCTTCTCGAGGGTCTTGAGGTCCTCGGGGGTGAACGGTTCAGCGACGTCGAAGTCGAAGTAGAAGCCGTCGGTGATGTACGGGCCGATGCCCAGCTTGGCGTCCGGGCGCAGCTGCTGCACGGCCTGGGCCATGACGTGGGCGGTGGAGTGGCGGAGGACGTCCAGGCCGTCCGGGGAATCGATGGTGACGCCCTCGATCTCGGCGCCCTCGGGCAGCTCCTGGTCCAGGTCCTTCAGCTCGCCGTTGACGCGGGCAACAACAACGTCGCGGCGCTCAAAGAAGAGTTCCGCACCGGTTGTCCCGGTAGTCACCTTGGTCTCTTCGCCATCGACGATGAGGGTGATCTGCTGGGCATCTGACACGGGTGTCTCCTATTCAAAGTTTTAGGCTTCATAGCTTGCGGCGTACGGGGACCACAGCCAGCCATCGTCAATGCTATCGGTTTCCCGGGAGGCCGACCAACGGGACCCGCGGCCGCTCAGCCGCCCATTCCGGTAATCGCCAGGCTTCGGCTGATCCCGTCCAAAGGATGCGGCACATCGGTGCTCTCCACCCGATCCGCCGCGAACGGCAGGGATTCCACCCGGCTCAGGTCCCAGGCCATGCTGGCGCTCAGGCTGATTCCCCGGGGACCTGTCCGCCGGGTGGTGCCCCGGATCAGCAGAAGCCTGGTGCCGAACAGCAGCAGCCCCGCCTGTTCCTGGGCTTCATGGAAGAACACGGAGTCGACGCAGCCGGTGCCGTCGTCGATGCTGATGAACACCACCCGCCGGCCGCCGCGCATGGGCGGTGTCTGGGTGGCGATGCGCACCCCGGCCACCAGCACCTCGGTGCCGTTGCGCAGGCTCAACAGTTTGTCTGCAGTGGTGACCCCCAGCCGATCCAGCATGGGCCGGTGGCTGTCCATCAGGTGCCCGCTGACATCAATGGCCATCAGGTCCAGTTCTGCCCGGACGTTTTCCACTAGGGTGGGCGCGGGAAGCCCGGGCTTGACGTTCCGCAACTCCACATCCCCCAGCGGCAGGGACAGCTGCCCGTCCATGATGTCGAGGCCCTTCCGGGTACCGCCCGCGGCCTGGAGCTGCTGCAGGTGCTGGACGAGGTCCGCGCGGTTGGCGGCGCCTCCCGATTCACGGTGCAGGGAGTCAAAGGCTCCCAGCTGGGCGAGCCTTTTGATGCTTGGCTTGCTCAGCCTGGACCGGGCACGGAGGTCAGCCAGGGAGTCGTAGGGCTGGCCGGCGACAATCCGCTTGAGCTCGGTCCCGGACAGGCCATAGATGCCGTTAAGGCTCAGCCTGATCCCCAGCTTGCCGGCGTCCGGCCCGTCCGTCACCCGTTCCACCCGGTACTCGGCATGGCTGTGGTTGATGTCCAGCGGCAGGATGGGGATGCCCAGCCTGCGGGCCTCGGCAACCAGCAGCCGTTTGGGGTACATGCCGGGATCGTGTTCCCACAGCCCGGCCAGGAAAGCCTCGGGGTGGTGCGTCTTGAGCCACGCGGACTGGTAGGTGGGAACGGCAAATGCCGCACCGTGCGCCTTGCAGAAGCCGAAGCTGCCAAAGGCTTTCAGGGTCCCCCAGACCTTGTCCACCACTTCCGGGGTGTACCCCTTGATCCGGGCTTCCCTGCGGAAGAACTCTTCCACTTTCAGCTCGTGGACCTCGTTGCCGAGCGCCCGGCGGAACTCATCCGCGCGCGCCAGGCCGCAGCCGGTCATCACGTGGAAGGTTTTCAGGATCTGTTCATGGAAGACAGTGACGCCATGGGTTTCCTGCAGCACGGGTTTCAGGTCGGGGTGCGGGTAGACCTCCGGTGCGAAGCCGTGCCGGTGCTCCAGGAAGGGCCGCACCATGTCCGATTTCATGGGGCCGGGCCGGAACAGCGAAATGTCGATGATGAGGTCATTGAACTCACGCGGCGCCAGCTTGCCGATCAGTTCACGCTGGCCGGGTGACTCGATCTGGAAGCAGCCCAGGGTGTGGGTGCTGCGGATCAGTTCGTAGGTTGGTTCATCATCCAGCGGCACGGCGTTGAGGTCGATGTGGCCGTTCTCGGCGATGTAGTCCGGCCCGGTCCCGTCAGGACCTGCAGGGTGGGCCCCTGCCGCCACCACTTCCGCTTTGGAAGGATGGATCCGGATGACTTCCCGGACGGCAAACGCCATGGCGCTCTGCATCCTGACCCCCAGGACATCAAGCTTGAGCATGCCCATGGGATCCATGTCGTGTTTATCGAACTGGCTCATGGGCAGCCCCAGCCCGCTGGGCTGCACCGGGGTCCGGTCAAGCAGCGTGGCATCGCCCAGGATCACCCCGCAGGGATGCATGGAGATATGGCGGGGCAGGCGGTCCAGCCGTTCCGTGAGGTCCACCAGCAGGTCAAGCTGCTGGTTTTCGGCGAAGTCCCGTTGTTCCACCCGGCCGGCGAACTCCCGCAGCTCAGGTTTCTCAACCAGTGCCTCACGGAATTTCCGGGCCGAAAAACGCCACAGCTGCTTGGCGATCTCACCGACGTCGTCATCGTCCATCCCCAGGGCCATCCCGGCGTCGCGGACTGCACCGCGTGCGCGGTACCCGTTCTGCATGCTCATCAGCGTGACGCGCTCGGAACCGAAGCGGTCAAAGATCCGCCGGTACACGTTGTGCCGTTCGGCGCTTTCGACGTCGATGTCGATGTCCGGCAGCGTGGCCCGGTCCCGGGACAGGAAGCGTTCGAAGATCAGGTCGTGTTGCAGGGGGTCCACCTGGCTGACATCAATCAGGTAGTTGACCAGGCTGGAGGCCCCGGAACCACGGGCGGCTGCCCTGACCCCCATGTCCATGATCATCCGGGAGACCTCCGCGACCGTGAGGAAATAGGAGGAAAACCCGAGGTTCCTGATGATTCCCAGCTCGTGCTCCAGCCGCGAGCGCATGTCCTTGTGGGCTGAGCCTGATATTCCGGGGAACCGCCTGCTGATCCCGGCCTCACAGCGCTGCACCAGTTCATCGTGCGGGTCCTGGCTGATGCCTATGACCGATGCCTCGGGGACCACCGGCTGCTTCCAGCCCATGTCAGTCACCGGGTCAATCCGGCAGAAGTCGGCGAGCGCCTCGGTCTGTGCCATCAGCTGTTTGAGGTCCGCTGCGCCATACCCTGCGGCGCGGATGATTTCCTTGCCGAGCTGAAGCATCTGCGCTGAGGATTTGAGCCAGGCCTGCCCGTTGGGCTGGAGCAGCGGTTCGGCCGCGAGTTCGGGGAGTGACTTCAGCGTCCGGGCGGAGTCGAGCACGTCAGCTGTGGCGGCGCCGTCCTCTGCGCAGTAGCGGACGGCGTTGGTGAGCACGGCCGGTACGTGGTGTTCTTCCGCGAGTTTGAGCATTCGTACTGCGTGGGCGGTGCTCAGGGGCGCTCCGGGGGCAGTGAGCTGGGAAACGACTTCCGCCACCAGGGTTCTTGGGGGCATGGCGTCCAGCCAGCTTTTGAAAAGGGTGCGCGGACGGAGGTAGCGGCGGCCGCTCATGGCCCGTCCGACGTCGGAATCCGGGCCGATCAGGACCGTCAGGACCGGTTTCAGGGTTTTGGGGTCGAGCGTGCGGGAGGCGAGTTCGGCGCGGGTGACCGCCACGGGCACCGCTCCCCCGGCTTTGCCGGAGGTGCGGGCATGGGCATCGGACACCAGCCGGCACAGTGCGCGGTAGCCCGCCCCGTTGTTGTGGCCGCGGGCGAGCACCACTACCCTGCCGGCGAGCTGGGTGCGGTGGTCGCCGTCGTCGTCGAAAACCGCAAGGTCCACCCCCACGATGGGGTCGATGCCAGCTTCCATGCAGGCTTTGAGGTGTTTGATGGTGCCGTAGAGGCCGTCCCGGTCCGTGCAGGCGAGCGCGGTTGCGCCGTCCGCGGCGGCAACCTGGGCCAGTTCGTCGGGCCAGGCAACGCCATAGTGTGCGCTGAAGGCCGTGGAAACGTGAAGGTGGGAGAAGCTCATGCTGTTTGTGGCCGGAGGGCGTCGTGGATCCGCAGGAGCCTCCAGCGGCCGCTGCCGGTATGCCGGCTCAGGTCCAGGGTGAGCGGCTCTCCTGCATCCCGGGGGCCGGCACCCCGCGGGTCCGCCTGCACTTGGACGCGCCAGATTTCGTGGTCCACCAGCCCCGGCCCGCTGCCGAGCGGCGCACGGCGTTCCTCGGCCCACCACTGCCGGCGTTCATACCACCGGACGGGCTCGGCGCACACCGTGTAGTGCCGTCCGGCCCACTGGAGGTTCAGCGGCTGGCCGGCGGGGGTGCAGACAACGTCCACGGACTCGCTGAACATACCCATGGTCGCCTCCCGGAACTGAACGGAGCTGCTGCAAAATGCTGATGCAAAAGCAAGGTATTCGAATACATGTTCGAATACCTTGAGTCTACGACGACGCTCCGACAAAACCTAGACAGGGGTGGACGGACGGGCAGCAGGGAGGCAGGATTGTGGCATGAGCACCAATGACGCACTCCTCAAGCACGTAAGCATCAAGGCCCAGGACGAAAAGCTCGTGGCAACCTTTGATATCGACGGCAACATACCGGGGGCAGGTGCGTACGTAGTGGGACTGGTGGCGGCGAGCCCTGATTACTCATCGCAAAGACGCTTGGGCATTGAGTTCATGAACGGGGAGGCCATTGCCTTCTACTCGTTCAGCCATGACCAGAGCGCCGAGGAAAACTATGATCTTGGCGGCGTGACGCACTCGGGCAGCACCATCACCGGCAACTTCCCCGTCGCGGCCGTCCATGGCCTGGGCAAGGGCCACATCATGTCGGCCTTCAGCGAGGCTGACGGCAGGGAGTTCCAGTCGGGCGTCGCCGTCGACGAAGCGCTCTAAGTCGACGAAGCGCTCTAAGGAACACCGGGGCAGGTGCTGCCGGAACCGTGTCCGGACAGCACCTGCGGCAGCGTCAGCTGCTTTCTTTGTGGACCTTCATTTCGAGTTCGATGAACCCCGAGATCATGGCCCGGTAGGTTGATTCCACGATGTCCGGATCAATGTCCTTCTTTTCCGCGGCGGCCCGGACATGCTCGATCACCCGTTCCACCCGGCCGGGGGCGCGGACTTCAGCGTCGTCCCCCTTCAGGGTTCCGGCGATCCGGATCAGGCGTTCACGCCGAGCAATGAGGGTGACAATCTGCTCGTCAACTTCGTCTACCGCAATCCGAACAGCTGCGAGCTGTTCTTTGTCGGCCAAAGCGTCCCTATCGTTTCCTTGAATTGTTGCCATCTTCTGACAGTATCGAAGCATGCAGCCCAGAGTCGACTTCATCTCACTAGGCGTTCGCAGTGTTGACGCCTCCCGCCGGTTCTACGCGGAGGGCCTCGGCTGGCCTGTCCACCGCGAGTTTCCCGGTGATGTGGTGTTTATCCAGGTCAACCACGGCCTCATCCTTTCCCTGTGGGACGCCGCGCAGATGCACGCCGAGGCCGGGGTAGGTGCCCCCGGCCCGGTCCCCTGCATTACGCTCAGCCACAACCTGCCCAGCACCGAGGCGGTGGACCGGGTCATGGCGGAAGCGGCATCGGCCGGGGCCACTATCGTCGCCGCGCCGGTCACCCAGCCCTGGGGCGGGTACAGCGGCTATTTCGCCGATCCGGACGGTTTCCGCTGGGAAGTTGCCTACAACCCCACGTGGACAGTGGACGACGCCGGCAAGGTCACCGTTTAGGGGCATGTCGCCCGAGTGCCGGTTTAGAACAAGGCTTCCACCGGCCGGATCAGTTCCGGGGAGTTGTTGCGTACGTTGCCCACCTCGGTGCCGACCGAATCCACAAGCCAGTCGGCCGCGACTTCCTTCACGTGGGCCCGGACCAGGTCCACGAGGAAGGCGGCGTCATCGATCTGCGGGTCGATCCACGACGCCATGGTGGCCCGGTCCATGGGCAGCGGCACGCGGTCGTGCAGGGCGGTGAGCTTGCCGAAAATTGTGGACTCGGCACCGGGCGGCGGGGTGTCTGCCGTCAGGATGGATGTGGAGAGCATCCACCGTCCGGGATCGCTCTCGGCCTTGGACGGATCCTTCCACCACTCATACAGGCCCGCGAACACCAGCCCGCTGCCTTTGCCTGGATGAACGTAGTAGGGCTGCTTGGCTTTGCCGGTGCCCTGCTTCCATTCGTAGTACCCGTCCGCCGGGACAGCGCAGCGCCGTGACTTCACGGCCTTGCGGAAGGCCGGCTTCTCCAGCACCGTCTCGCTCCGCGCGTTGATCATCTTGGGGCCGATGCCCGGATCCTTCGCCCAGGACGGCACCAGGCCCCAGCGGGCCACATGCAGCTGCCTCACGGGGCCGTCGTCGATCAGCCGTTCCAGGACGATCGGGACAGCGTCGGTTGGCGCCACGTTCCAGGACGGGGGAAGGTGCACCTCCTCCTCCAGCTGGGCATCAAAGTCGGCCAGCAAATCGCCCACGGCCCGTGCCATCACATAGCGTCCACACATGGCTCCAGCATGCCATCAGCGTTATCTACTGTCATCCGGCGCCGCATCCGCCGGGCCGGCTCAGGGAATAGCCCGCCTCGGGTTACCGTTGACGGGAACGAACCCCCTCAACGATTTCAGGAGAGCTCCGTGGACTTTACCCCCGAGAACGGCACCATCACCATGTTTTCCACCACCTGGTGCGGCTACTGCAACCGGCTGAAGAAGCAGCTGGACGCGCAGGGCATCGGCTACACGGAAATCAACATCGAAGAAGTGGAGGGCACAGCCGACCTCGTGGAGAAGCTCAACGGCGGCAACCGCACCGTCCCCACCGTGCTCTTCCCGGACGGCACCGCCGCCACCAACCCTTCCGCTGCCGAGGTAAAGAGCCGCCTCGCAGCCTGACCACGCCAGCTCGTGTGGTAGACAGAACGGGACCAACATCCGTGTTGGTCCCGTTCTGTCTATCTGCATGAGGGAGCCTTTCGTGGTCCATAAAGTCAAAGGTGTCGTAGCCCGCTCCAAAGGGGCCCCGGTCACTCTGGAGACCATCCTGGTCCCGGAACCGGGCCCGGGCGAGGCTCTGGTGGACATCCTCACCAGCGGCGTCTGCCACACCGACCTGCACTACAAACTGGGCGGCATCAGCGATGACTTCCCCTTCCTCCTGGGCCATGAGGCCACCGGAGTGGTCAGCGCCGTGGGCCCGGACGTCACGAACGTCGCCCCGGGCGACCGCGTGGTGCTGAACTGGCGGGCCGTCTGCGGCAACTGCCGTGCGTGCAACCGCGGCCAGGCACAGTACTGCTTCAACACCCACAACGCCACCCAGAAGATGACGCTTGAGGACGGCACCGAACTCTCCGCCGCCCTGGGCATCGGCGCGTTCATCGAAAAGACCCTCGTTGCCGCCGGCCAGTGCACCAAGGTGGATCCCGACGCCGATGCTGCCGCCATCGGCCTGCTCGGCTGCGGCGTCATGGCCGGACTGGGCGCCGCCATCAACACCGGGGGCGTCAAGCGCGGTGATACGGTCGCCGTCATCGGCTGCGGCGGTGTGGGCGTGGCCGCCATCGCCGGCGCCGCGCTCGCCGGCGCAACCACCATCATCGCCGTCGACATCGACGCGAAAAAGCTGGACCGTGCCAAGGGCCTCGGCGCCACCCACACCGTGGACTCCTCCGCAACGGACCCTGTCGAGAAAATCCGGGAACTCACCGGCGGCTTCGGCGCTGACGTGGTGATTGACGCCGTCGGGCGCCCCGAAACGTACAAGCAGGCGTTCTACGCCCGCGACCTCGCCGGCACCGTGGTGCTGGTGGGCGTCCCGACGCCGGAGATGACCCTGGAGCTGCCCCTGCTGGACGTCTTCGGCCGCGGCGGCTCGCTGAAGTCCTCCTGGTACGGCGACTGCCTGCCGTCCCGGGACTTCCCCATGCTGATCAGCCTCTACAAGCAGGGCAAGCTGGACCTGGATGCCTTCGTGACCGAGCGGATCACCATCGACCAGGTGGAGGAAGCGTTCGAGAAGATGCACTCCGGTTCCGTGCTGCGTTCGGTGGTGGAACTGTGAGCGTCCGGATCGATCGTCTCGTCACGTCCGGAACGTTCTCGCTCGACGGCGGCACCTGGGATGTGGACAACAACGTCTGGATCGTGGGCAACGAGGAGGAATGCGTGGTGATCGACCCCGCGCACGATGCCAAGGCCGTAGCCGCGGCCGTCGGTGGCCGGAAGCTCAAGGCGATCCTGCTGACCCACGGCCACGACGACCACATCCGTTCAGTAGCTGACTTCTGGGACCTCGTCCAGGCACCGATCCACCTCCACCGGGAAGACTGGATGCTTTGGCGGAACGTCTACCCGGATGTGGAACCCGACGTCGCCATCAAGCACGGCGACGTCATTGAAGTGGCGGGGGCCAGCCTGACGGCCCTGCACACCCCCGGTCACTCGCCCGGCTCGGTGTCCTTCCACCTGGCTGACGGACCCGACGGCGAGGGCTCGCTCTTCAGCGGCGACACCCTGTTCCAGGGCGGCCCCGGCGCCACGGGCAGGTCCTACAGCGACTTCCCCACCATCATCGAGTCGATCCGGACGTGGCTGCTGCCGCTCCCGGCCGAAACGGTGGTCCGGACCGGCCACGGCGCCAGCACCACCATCGGAGTCGAAGCCCCGCACCTGGACGAATGGATCGCCCGGGGCCACTAAAGGGGCCCCGGCCGGCCTGAAACCGGGCCAGCCGGCCCGGCAAGCGCGGGCTACGCCTCCCGAGTATCCAAACCTGCATAGCTGCTGAAGTCGGCATGCTGGAGGGAGGCGTGGCCGGCGTACGCGGCAATAACGGCGTCCTCAACATCCTGGACCGTGAGGCCAGGCACCAGATCGTTGGCCGCGCCGGCAGTGGCCGGGTCCCAATCCAGGCCCAGGGCTGCATAGCTGTCCGTCAGGACGCTGCGGATGGGGGCGGAATTTTCCACCACGATCACGGAACTGAACAGCCACCCGCCGCTCACCACGCGCTGCGCTGTGCCCACGAGCTTGATCCGGTGCGCCGGGTCTGCCGGGTGGGTGCCGTGAACGCTGAACTCCCCGGGGCAGTACTCCCCCGGAATTTCGCCAACCTCTGCCTGCACACCGACGTCCCGCAGGGACTGCGCCAGCAGCTCACCAAAGAAGCTGAACCGGCCCTTGGAACCGGCAATGGCGTCCGCATGGGGCATCACATGGTCCACCACCAGCGTGCCCTCGTGGTAGGCGGCGGCGCGTCCGCCCGCCTTCCGCACCAGGGGTTCAAATCCGTGCTCGCGGCAGGCCCGGGCGGCCGCGTCGAAGCCGGGCAGGCGGGTATCCCGCTGACCGAAGGCAACAGTCGGCGCGGGCCGGTACAGCCGTAGCGTGGGGCCGATCCTGCCGGTCTTCGCCTGGGTCAGCAGTTCGAGGCCGAATTCCAGGTCACGTGCGGCGCCGAGGGAATGATCCTGCCGCACCACGGTGAGCGTCCGGAGTCCCGCTGCGGCGTCCTGCATATTGCTAAGCTCCCTTATGGTCATATTGCAATTCCTTGTCGTCGCGGCTGCGTTCGCGGTCATCGACGCCGTCTGGCTCAAGCTCATGAACCCGTTCTACCGCAGCCACATCGGTGACCTGCTCGCAGACAAGCCACACTTAGGTTACGCCGTGGCTTTCTATGTCATGTACATAGCGGGGATTGTCTTCTTTGCGCTGCAGCCGGCGCTCGACGGCGGCAGCTGGCTGACCGCCGTCGGCTATGGGGCCGCTCTGGGCGCCTTTGCCTACGCGACGTATGACCTGACGAATGCCGCCACGCTCAAGACGTGGCCGCTGCAGCTCATTGTTGTGGACATCCTGTGGGGTGCCGCCCTGACCGGATTGTCCACCCTCGCCGGCTGGCTGGTGTTCCGCGCCACCTGACATCCAGCGGTGTATTGCTGCACCGTCCCCCATCGGGTGGCTAAACTCAGGAACTGGGTCCACCCGCTACTCCTCAGAAGAGGTAATCCACTGATACGCGTCATTAGCTACAACCTCCGCAAGCACCAGGCCAGTGGGGAACTGGTTGATCTTGCCCAGAACTTCGGCGTCGATGCCCTGTGCCTCCAGGAGTGTGACACCTCGGACTTGCCGGACACGCTGGGTCCGTTGCAGCTCGCCGACTCCACCAAGGGCAACCGCCTTGGGCTGGCCATTTACTACCGGCCTGACCGGTTCACGGCCCACGGCACCAAGACCTTCGCGCTCAAAAAGTCCCTGCACGACATGGTCCTGGCGCCCGCCCATGAGCGCCTCATCGGCACGCGCGTGCGGGACAACGAGACCGACCACGAACTGGTTATCGCCTCGTTCCACGCCGCTCCGCTGACCGCCACCAACTCGCTGCGGCGCAACCAGATCCACGCGGCCCACGCGGAACTCCTGGGTATGGGCACCGGCCTTATGACTCTGATGGTGGGTGACTTCAACTACCCCTTCTTCACCAAGAACCTCAACGAACACATGAAGAACACCGGCTACGAACTCTCCCTCAGCGACCGCAGGACCTACACCCGCTACAAAGTATTCAAGGGCCACTTCGACTTTGCCACGTCCCTGGGACTGAACATCGAGAATGTGGAAACCCTGCCCCGCGGCGCCTCCGACCACCTGCCGATCCTGGTGACCGCCGAATACGGCCAGGATTCGACGCCGTTCCAGGAGCCCCCCGCGTCCTGATTTTCACCAATTTGGAGGCCCGAGTGCCGCACGACTGGATCAAGAAAGCGCTGCCGGGCGTCGGTGTAGCTCGTGGTTACAAACGGTCTTGGCTGAAGTCGGACCTGGTGGCCGGTGCCGTCTTGAGTGCAGCCCTAGTGCCGGCAGGGATGGCGTACGCCGAGGCCAGCGGGCTTCCTGCAGTGAACGGGCTGTACGCCTCCGTGGTGCCCATGATCTTCTATGCCGTGTTCGGGCCATCCCGGGTTGTCATTGTGGGGCCGGACTCGGCGCTGGCCCCCATGATCGCGGCCGCCATCCTTCCGCTGGCCGGGCAGGATCCGGAGAAGGCGGTGACCATGGCCGGCGTGCTGGCCATCCTGATCGGCCTTTTCCTGATCGCGGGCAGGGTCCTCAAGTTGGGGTTTGTGACGGGATTGCTGTCCCGGCCCATTCGCGTCGGATACCTGAACGGCATCGCGTTGGCGGTGACCGTCAGTCAGCTTCCGCGGCTGCTGGGGATAGATGTCTCGGCCGATGGCCTCTTTGAGCGCCTCACGTCCCTGGCGGACGCCGTCCTCAGCGGCGGTATCAATCCCGTCGCGCTAGCTGTGGGTGCAGGCAGCCTTGCTGTCATTATTGCCGGGCGCTTTCTTCCGTGGCAGGTGCCCAGCGTGCTGTTTGCCGTGGCAGGTTCCATCGCCATTGTGGCCGCTCTGGGCCTTGCCGGACAGCTGCCCATGGTGGGCGCGCTGCCGCAAGGGCTCCCGGCGCCCGCGCTGGGCGGCATCGGCATGGACGAGGTCCTGTCGCTCGTGGGCCCTGCAGCAGGCATCGCGCTGATTGCTTTTGCGGACACCTCCACCTTGTCCAAGAGCCTCGCAGCGCGCCGCGGAGCGAGGGTCAACGGCAATGAGGAAATGGGGGCCTTGGGTATCGCCAACGTGGCAACGGGGGTGCTGGGCGGCTTTCCGGTGAGCGGAAGTTCCTCCCGCACCCCGATTGTGCTCGACGCCGGGGCGAAGACGCAGCTCAGCGGTGTGGTGGCAGCCTTGCTCGTGGTCCTTTTTATGGTCGCCGCACCGGGGGTGACGGCTTTCCTTCCCACCGCCACGCTCGCCGCCGTGGTGATCGTGGCGGCGTTTTCGCTGGTTGACGTGCGAACGCTCGTGCGCCTCATCAGGATGAGCCGGCTGGAGGCCCTCCTCCTGGTGGTTACATTCCTCGGCGTCGCCTTTGTAGGGGTCCTACCGGGAATTGCCGTGGCCATTGGACTGTCCCTTCTGGCCTTTGTCCAGCGCGCCTGGGATCCCTACCGCACTGAGCTGGCCAGCGTGGCGGACGTTCCGGGCTTCCATGACCTGGACCGGCATCCCGAAGGCCGGCGGGTGGAGGGCCTGGTGATTGCCCGTTTCGATGCACCGTTGTTCTTTGCCAACGGGGAAGTGTTCGCCGAGCACATCCACGGCCTGGTGGACGCTGCGCCCTGGCCGGTGAAGTGGGTCATTGTGGCAGCCGAGCCGATCACAGGCCTTGATACGACAGCGCTGGATGAGCTCATTCAGCTCGACGATGAACTGGCGCAGGACGGTATCAGCTTGGTCTTCGCAGAAATGAAGGGACCGATCAAGGACCGCCTGATCCGGTTCGGGGCGAGCGCACGGTTCACAGAAGACCATTTCTTCCCCACCCTGCGCAATGCGGTACACAGCTACAAAAGCATTACCGGCGCCGAATAGTCACGCAGGTCGGGTAGCCACAGCGGTCCGGTAGTCACGGGCAAGGCCGTCAGGTCCGGCGAAGCGTCAGGATCTGTTCGGCACGGCCGAACGGGCCCTGAAGATCGTGCAGGACGGTGGACGTGAGGCCAATCCCGTCGGTTCCGAAGGAGACGGCGTTGTCCAGGCCAAGCCATTCGCCCTCGGGCCTGCGGTACATGTGGATCTGCAGGTCCAGGTTGGGGAACGCATAGCTGTCCTTGCCCGGCGGGACCCTGGCCGCGATCCCGTTGGCTGTGTCAACGAGGCCCATCAGGCGGGCCAGGTCGCCGCTGTCGGCTTTATCCGTCAGGGGGTGCTGGGTGCGGAGCCAGACGATGCCAGCGCCGGGCCGGTGGCCCTCGGCCACGCGCATCTCCAGTGACCGGATGTAACCGCCTGGCCAGATGGCAGGGCCGTCGAGCGGTTTGCATTCATCCGGCGCCGGAATGGTGGCGTCCTCGACGGCGGCAACCGCGGACGTGTCGCTGGTGATCATCCGCCACGCGGTGGCGCGGATGGCCACCCGGCCGTTGGCAACCAGTTCTGCCTGCAGGAGCTCGATGGTCCGGCCCGGGCGGAGGGTGGTGGTTTCGATGTGGAACCCGCCGCCCGGGATCAGGCCCAGGATCTCGTAGCTCAGCCGGGCCATGCGCATGTCGGCGCGCGGCTCGTGGCGCTCCAGTCTGTCCGCCATCAGTCCGGACGCCGGCGCCATGTGCTGTTCGTGCTCGTTCCAGGCCCCCTGGGCGTGGATGGTGGAGCGGAATTGGCCGCCGCCGAGCGCCTGGTAGTAGAAATCGCCGTCGGCCAGTTCCGGGAGTGCAGCAGTCAACATTGACCCTTTCGCTTTGTTCTTGTGTGGCTCAGCCCACCCTATCCGCTGTGCCTGCCTCTGCCCGGTCGGCAGCGCTCCCCCGCGACCGGCGCCGCCGCCGTACCAGCAGCCAGGCGATAAGTCCGGCCGCTGCGGCGGCCAGCACAACAATCCCACACGGGGAGCCGGCAGCCAGCGCCAGCCACGCCTCCACGGCGGCGAGCCCGACGGTGGCGTAGAGCAGTGCCCAGAGGATGGAACCGGCGACGGCGGCGGGAAGGTAGCGCCGCAACGGCATCTTCGCAGCGCCGGCGGCGAGGTTGACGGCGGTCTGCAGGCCGATGGTCAGGAACGAAAGCGTCACGGCGAACGGTCCCCACCGGCGGACCAGCTCCTTCGCGTGGACGGCACGCCGGCCGTTCCAGGACGACGCGAACCGCGTGTGTTCCAGGCCGGCTGCCGCTCCCCGGCCGATCCAGTACGTTGCATTGACCCGCAGCATAACAATGGCGAACAGGCTGGCCGCCGCCACGCCGAAGGGCAGATCCAGGAACTGGTCCATGGGTCAGGCCGCGGGCTGCGGTCGGGCCCCGACGGCGAGCTGAAGGTCCGCGAAGATGTTGCCGTTAAGCCGGAAGGCGTGGGCGGCGTGCGCGAGCACCGCCTCGGTCCCGTCCTTGTCCAGCGCCAGGGCGTCCAGCCGGAGCCGGTAGCCGTCCTTGTACTGCTTTATTTTCCCGATAGCGGGAAAGAGGTAAAAGTTAAGGCCGTCGTCCGGGATGCCGTAGTGCCGCTGGACCAGGCGGTGGATGATCTGCCCGCCGGACAGGTCCCCGAGCAGCCGGACGTAGTGGTTGGCAAGCATAAACTCGGCACTGTGGTGTTCGCGTATCAGGGTGGCGTAGGCCGTGGTGGCCGGGACGGTGACAATCCGGCCGTCCGCCAGCCGGTCCTGCCAGCCGGGACCGTAATGGAACGCCATGTCCGCCTCGAGGGCAGCCATGCGTTCCAAGGCGGGGTCCATGCACCCTGCCAGCTGCGGATCAGAACCGTACTCGGACCGCGCCACTGATTCCATGGCACCGTACACCGTGTACAGCCGGGCAGTGAGGGCAGCGACGGCGGCCGCGTCCAGCCTGCCCTCGAGCAGGTCGCCCATAAACGGGGACGACTCAGCTTCTTCGTGGGCCGTACTGGTGGACTGTTTGAGCAACACGGAGAGCGGGGCGGTCATGTTCTTCCTCACGCGCAGCAGGGGGTCGGAACACCATTATGGCGCACCGCACTTAGGCAACCCTAATCTCGCCCTTCCAGCATGCGCGTCCGCAGGTCCGGCCACGATTTTGCGAAACCGGGATGGAGCTCTTTCGCGTCCACCTCGTCCAACGGAACCCACTGGAGTTCGAGGCTTTCCGGATCGCTGATTACGGGCTCAAAAGGCGCGGTCACCAGCACTACAACGGTGGTGTAGGACCAGTAGCCCAAGTCCAACACAGACGTGAAGAGGACGCTCACATAGGCGGCCGGTACCGCGGCTTCCTCGTGCGCCTCGCGGAGGGCCCCGGTGACTGCGTCCTCGCCCTGGTGCAATGCTCCGCCGGGCAGTCCCCAGGTACCACCGTTATGGCTCCACAGCGCGCGGTGCTGCAGGAGAACGCCCTTGCCGGGGTCATAAGCCAGCACGCCGGCGGCACCGAACCTGCCCCAGAACTTGCCGCCGCCGCCCTCCACCCAGGCGTCACCGGGGTCCCGCGGACCGGTCCGGACCGGCGGAATCGTGAGGTTCGCGTCAGGGGACGTGGCAGCCAAGGAGTGATCCATTCCACCAGTCTGACAGGTGCCCGGTGGCCCGGACGCGCGGCCGCCCGCGGCGCGTCAGCCGGTATGTCCCGCGTGACCGCGTTCGATGGCGAAATCACCGCCCGGGTACATAACGGTTTCGTGTCCGTCGTCGAACCTGACCAGGTAGGGCGGATGACCTTCCTGACCACGGACTTCCACGATCACGCCGTGCCGGTCCGAAGATCCGACGGTCCTCCCCCGGACGATAATCCTGTCGCCCTGCGCTGCCTCCATGGCAATCACCTCCAAGCCCCAGAGTACGACTGACGGGGACCGGGGAACAGGGGTCAGCCGCGTTCCGCGTCGCGGTTCCCGGAAATGCGCTGCAGGTCGGGTCCCTGAGACGCGATGAGCCGGGCAGCGTGGCGAAGCGAATCGTCGGGGTCCTGATGCCAGCGGGTGATGACGACGTCGGCGCGCTGGCGGCCGCTTTCGCCCAGTCCCTGCAGCAACGGAACCACAACGTCGGCAATCAGGGGGTCCACCAGCTCACCGGTCTGCGCGGTTCTGATGAAGCCCTCCAGCCGGGTCAGGTCAGAGTGGCGAAGAAGGGCAACCCGGGACTGCAGCAGCACCACGGCGGCGAGCCGCCTCTCATAGACCGGCCGCCTGCCGGGACCGGGCCGGCCCCAGAGTAGGGATGCCAAAGCGGTCACCTCATCGTGGCCAAGATCCTTGAACTTCCTGCTGGCGTCGCGGACGGTGCCGCGTACGGCTCCCACTGACGATCCGTAGGAACCCAGGACCCCGCCCACCCGGGCCTCCACGTCCTCCGCCCGGTACCAGGCGCCCTCATTCTGCAGGGTGGCATCGATGAAGCCGGCAGCGTCCTGCACGCGCCCGTTCACAGCCACCTCCCGGTGGCCGCGTGGAGGATGCAGAACGGCGTCGACGGACGGGCTTCGAGCCGCCCCTCCGCAATGGGATCCCCGCACACGGCGCATGTACCGTAGGTGCCCGCCGCAATCCGTGCTAGGGCCGCATCCACCTGGTCAAGTCCCGCACTGCTCTGCTTCAGGAGCGCCGAGGCCTGCGACAGCTCGAACGCAATGGTGGAACCCTCGGGGTCGTGTTCGTCATCCACGTTGGAATCCTGGCGTGCGGCGTTCGCCGAGGAGATGTCCGCACGGAGCGCGGGGAGCAGCTCGAGTTTCCGGGCGCGCTCTTCTTCCAGCAGGACCCGGAACCGTTCAAAATCGGGCATGGGAAAAGCCTAGTGGTTTGGGTCTCGACAAGCGCCGCCGGCGGGAGGATGCTGGCAAGCGTAAGCGCCTCAGATGCGGTCTGGCAGCCAGGGACAGAAAGCTGCCTGACACAAAACCAACAGAGAAAGTCTGCGTGTCATGCCTACAAACATCGTCACAGAACTGGCAGTCAAGTCCCACAACACACCGGATGAGAAGCGCCGACCGGAGAAAACCGAAGTGGATGTCGTCAACCTGGGCGGCTACACGGTCGGCCGGATGACGTTCAGTCCCGGCTGGCGCTGGTCGGACTGCATCAAGCCGGTGGTCCAGACCGAGTCCTGCCAGAACAACCACGTCGGATACTGCGTTTCCGGTGCCCTCAACGTCGAGACCACCGGTGGCAACCGGATCAGCATCAGCGCCGGCGATTCGTACACCATTCCACCCGGGCATGACGCCTGGGTGGACGGCGACGAAGCCTTCGTCGGCATTGAATTCTTCAGCGCCGCGGAATTCGCCAAGGCCCCAGGAACATGACCCGGCTGCCCTCCCCCGGCAGGTCAGTACCAGTTATTGGCCACGGAATGGTTCCACGCGCCGCACGGTGACCCGTAGCGGTCCGCTATATAGGACAGTCCCCAATTGACCTGGGTCCGGTAGCTCGTGAGCCAGTCGCTGCCGGCGCTGGCATACTTGCTGGCCGGCAGCGACTGGGCGATCCCGTATGCGCCCGAGTACGGGTTGGTGGCAGTGGTCAGCCAGTTGGACTCCTTGGTCCACAGCGACGCCAGGCACGGAAACTGGTCCTGGCTCCAGCCGTAGGCGCCGAGCTGCCCGGCTGCGTAGTTCTTGGCGCCCGCGGGGTCGTTGACAGCGCCTCCCGGAACGGAAGGCACGACGACGACGGGCGGCGGGACCGGCGTCGGGCTCGGCACCGGAGGCGGGGCGGGCACGCCCGGTACAGCAGGTGGGGCCGGAGCCGGTTTCTGCGCAGCGGCAAGGGCCGCCGCCTTGGCTGCCGCCTCCGCCTGTTGGCGTGCCTGTTCCTGCGCCGCGGCCCGCTTGGCGGCCTGCGCCGTTTCATACGCGGCCAAGGCCACCTGGCCCTGCCGGAAATCCCCCTCCACGGCAGCCGTGGTGCCTTTGAGGGAGGCCAGCTGCGCGGTCAGTTCCTGGCCGTGCTCCTGCTGCTCCGCGATCTGCCGGGACATGGCCTGCTGGGCGGATTGGGCGGCGTCGAGCTTGGTTCTGGCCTCGCCGGACAGGCGCTCGCGCTCGGCCCTGGCCGCCTGCTCCTGATCGGCCAGGGCACGGGAAATGCGTTCGGCGCCTGCAGATTTGTTGACCAGGGCCGCAGTCTTATCGCTGACGATCTGGACGATATTCAGGCCGTGGATGCTGTTGTTCTGCACGGCGTCGAGGGCAACGAAGAAACCCATGTTGGTTCCACCGGTCTTGTACGACTGGGCCGCCAGAGCACCGATTTCCTTCTTGTACTGTCCCAGTTCGGCCGCGGCGCGTGCAGTCTGGGCCGTGAGTGCGTCCACAGTGGAAGTGGCGGCCTGAAGTGCCGCTTCGGCCTTGGCGTACTCCGCGGCGGACGTTACGGCCGCATTGCCCAGCGCCTCTGCTTCAGCCTGGAGTCCGCCCAGCAGCCCATTGATCCTGGTGACTTCTGCCGCTTTGCCGGCCTCGCTCTTCTTGGCGTTCTGCACGTCTTGCCACGAGGGATACCCGCCGGGCGGCGCGTCGTCGGCGGCATGCGAGGGAAGCAGCGCAGCCGACCCCACCAGGGCGACCGCCAGCAGGCCGGCGAGGGCGGGCAGCCGCATTTTTTGAACAATCCGGGACATAGTTGGTGAGCTTACCGGGCATATACGGATTACGGGGCCTGACCTGCAACATCGTTACCGAGGAGGGAGGGAATCCGAGATGAAGCGCGGGTGGATTTCACGCCTACATTCCGTTACCGGAATGTGACATTGCTGATAACTGGAAGTTATGGTCAAACGGTGGCCCGGCTCAAGCCGGGACATTCCCGCCAGTATGCCGAGCCCTGCCGCTGACCGGGATCCAGTCGCTTTCCAGCTGGCAGGGACGGGGGACCCACGTTTCCACGGCTTTTCGAAGCCTCGGGGGTTAAGTCGGTATCGCTCCGTCCCGTGCGGCGGCGCTACCGGCCGGGTATCTCCGACCCGAACCCGACAGCTCACCCCGCAGGCATGGGAGAGGCGATCAACCGTGTCCAAGAATTCCGCTGCCGCACGCCTTCGTGCGGTTCCTGCCCGCTCTACCGTCCTAGTTGGCCTGTCCACTGCGGCCAAAACACACCCCCTGACGTTTGGCCGGCCGGCCCTGGTGGCTGTTGCTGCATCCGGCCTGCTGTTCAGCATTGGCGTCCCGGCTCAGGCCGGCGTCCACGGCCCGGACAACTCCGGGACTGCCAACACTCAGGTCCAGACCAGTGCGGCGGCAGCGGCTCCGGCCGCTGTTGCTTCGACTTCCGCTGCAGCAGCCACCGCCGCGGCCAACGTCCACACAGTCGTTTCGGGTGACACACTGGGCCAGATTTCCGCCGCCAACGGCGTCCCGCTCAACGACGTCCTTGCCGCCAACGGACTCTCGCTGACCAGCATCATCTACCCCGGCGACCAGATCCGGATCCCCGGCGCCGGCTACACCGCACCGGCTCCCGCGGCGGCGCCGGCTTCCCCCACCAACACCGGCATAAGGCTGGCCTCAACGTCCGCACCGGCGGCCCAGGCTCCGGCCGGCTCGCTCGGCGCGGCCATCCTGGCTTCCGCCAACTCCCAGCTCGGCATCCAGCAGGACTGCACCGCCATGGTGGAGAAGGCGCTGCGCTCGGTGGGTAAGAGCGTGGGTGACCTGGCTCCCGGCCAGTTCTTCCAGTACGGCCCGGTGGTGGGCACACCGGCCGCAGGGGACCTGGTCATCACGGCCGGCCATGTGGGCGTCTACGCCGGCAACGGCCAGGTTGTCAGTGGCGGGGTGGACGGTTACAAAACCGAAGTGCACTCCATCAGCTGGCTCGCCGGAGCGTCCTTCGTCCGCGTAGCGTGATCCGACCATGCTCGACGGCGGCGGGCGGCACCCAGCCCCGCGCCGCCGTCGTCCATCCCTGGTGTTCTCTCAGGTCCCGCAGAAGGTCCGATAGCTCCCGAAGTCTTCAGGGGCGGGGCCGGCGTAGCGTTCCAGCCCGGGGCGCTGCGTGTACGGATCGGCCAGGACGTCCACCAACCGGTTGAATGGGTCCAGGTCGCCGGCGATAGCAGTGTCAAGGGCCTCTTCAACCAGGTGGTTCCTGGGGATGTAGACGGGGTTGACCCGCTCCATCAGGTCCGCGTCCGGCGCCAGGGCCAGCCACTGTGCCGCCCAGGCGTCGAAGGCTTCCGGGTCCGCAAACGTGGACCGCGCAGTTTCCGGCGTACCGCGGGCTGCCGAGCCGAGGCTCCGGAAGAAGGACGTGTAATCCACCTGGCCTGCCTGAAGCAGGCCCAGCACGCCGTCCACCAGGGGCGACGCGACGTCGTCGTGCGTGTCCGGTCGCAGCCCAAGTTTGGCTTTCATGCCTGCTGACCAGGCCGCGCTGTAGAGAGCGCGGAAGTTGCCGAGGGATTCAACGGCGAGCGCCACGGCCTGGTCCTGGTCTTCATGGAACAGGGGCAGGAGTGCTTCGGCGAGCCGGGTGAGGTTCCATTCGGCGATGACCGGCTGGTTGGCGTAGGCGTAGCGTCCGTCCGCGTCGATGGAGCTGTAGACCGCGCCGGGGTTGAAGGCATCCATAAACGCACAGGGACCGTAGTCGATGGTCTCGCCGGAGATGGCCATGTTGTCGGTGTTCATCACGCCATGGACGAAGCCCACCAGCATCCATTGCGCCACCAGGGACGCCTGCGCGGCTATGACCGCCTCGAAGAACGCGAGATAGGGCTTGTCGGCGAGCGCCGCGTCCGGGTAATGGCGGCTGATGGCATGATCCGCCAGACGGCGCAGAAGGTCCGTCTCGCCGTTGACGCGGGCGAACTGGAAGCTGCCGACCCGCAGGTGGCTGCTGGCCACCCGGGTGAGCACGGCCCCGGGCAGCATGGTTTCGCGGCGGACGGGCCGGCCCGTGGCCACCACGGCGAGGGACCTCGTGGTGGGGATGGCCATGGCGTGCATGGCTTCGCTGACGATGTACTCGCGCAGCATGGGACCGACGACGGCGAGACCGTCACCCGCGCGGGCGAACGGTGTCCGGCCGGAGCCCTTGAGGTGGATGTCCCGAAGCTGCCCGTGGATGTCCGCGACCTCCCCCAGCAGGAGGGCCCGCCCGTCGCCGAGCAGGGGTGAGTAGCCGCCGAACTGGTGACCGGCATAGGCCTGGGCCACCGGTGTGGCACCGTCAGGAATCTGGTTGCCGATGAGCAGCCGCGTCCCCTCGGGCGTCCGCAGCCAGGACGCGTCGAAGCCCAGCTCGGTGGCCAACGGCTCGTTCAGGACCAGCAGCTGCGGGTCAGGTGCTTCCTCCGCCTGCCAGGGAACCGCCAGCTCCCCGAGTTCGCGGGCGAAACGCCCGCCGAAGGTGAGCGTTAGTGGGATTGCGGTGCTCATGCTTCAAGACTACCCGCGGCCGCGACTGAGTGCCCCGCCCTCCCAACTGAGTAGCGCTATCTGTCGTTCTGGAGGCTCAAAACGTCAGATAGCGCTACTCAGATCAGCCGTGCTGGCGTCACCCCTCAGACGTGCTGTCCGAACCAGACGAGGGTGTCGTTCCAGGCAGCCGTGGCCTGGGTTTCGTTGTAGCGCTCGCCGGTGTCGTTGTGGAAGGCATGGTCGACGCCGGGGTAGACGGTGAGCTGGTGCGTCACCGTGGTGGCGTCCAGGGCATCGCGGAGGCCCGGCATCGCGCCGGTGATCCGGGCGTCGCGTTCGGCATAAACCCCGAACACCGCGGCCTTGATGGCCGGCACCTTGTTCAGGTCCGGCGCCGGACCATAGAACGCCGCGGTGGCCTTCAGCCCGGCCAGCTCGGTTGCCGCCTGCCAGGTAATGCCGCCGCCGAAACAGTACCCGTTCATGGCGATGCGTCCGGAGTCCACGAAGTCCTGGCCCTGAAGGTAGTCAAAGGCCGCCGCGAAGTCAGCAACATGGCGTTGGGGGCCGGCGCTGGTCAGTGCACCCGAGACGGCATCGGAGTCAAGGCTGGCGGTGCCGCCTTCCCTGCTCAGCAGGTCAAGGGCCAACGCCGCGTACCCGGCCTTGGCAAAGCGGCGGGCAACGTCCTGGATGTGCCGGGTCAGGCCGCGGTTCTCGTGGCAGACCAGCACGGCCGGGCCGGCTGCACCGGATTCGGGCCGGGCGAGGTAACCAGTGATCTCGGTTCCGTCGGCCGGGAAGCGGACGGTCGCCGTCGTAAGCCCCGCGGCGCCCTCCGGGACGGAGAGCGGACTCTTGGACCGCGGAACAGCACCGGCAGAAGCGGTGCCGGTGCCCGCCGTCGCCGATGATGGCGTGGGTGTGGGCATGGGGTCGGTGCTGCGTGGTACTTCCTCGGGGGTGCATCCGACGAGCAGCATCGCAGCAGAGGCCGCCGCCATGCTTCCCGTGATGAATGCGACCCGGCGGGTAAAGGTGCGGTGCGTCATTGCGCCGGCGCGGTAGTCGTCGAAGAATTCCTCGATCAGGTAGCGTTCAAACTTTCCAAGCTGGAGCATGGTTGACCTCCTCGAGTGAGGCTCATATCCTTCTCCGAAGCCGGCGGTCCTGCAAGGGTCCCATGCGCCCGGTCAGAACTGCTCCGCCGGGATGGACAGGCCGAGATCGAGAAGTCCGCGGCCTGCCTGTTCCAGGATCGGATCCATGGTCAGCGAGGCGTGGTTGAGCAGTACATTGACATCGCGCTGGATCCGCTGGAGCGGGTGCGTCAGCCGGTGCACACTTCCGCCGGAGCCCGTCAGGATGAGGCGGACAGCCTCGGCCGACGCCGCGCCGCTGAGACCGAGGGAAAGCCGGTACTGTGCCCGCTCCCCATCCGTGAAAGCGACCGGCCGCCGGCCGTAGGAAGCGGCCACCACCCGGACAGCTTCCTGCCAGTGCAGCCGCGCAGTCGCCACCTGCCCGAAGGCCTGCGAGAACCGGGCCTGCGCGAGCGGCGAATCCGCCTGCCGCGCCTGCGTTGTCTGCTTGACCTTGCGCACCATCATCAGGTCCCGGAACACCTCGATGGCGTGCTCAGCGGCCCCCAAAGCAGCTGCCGGGGCAACCATGTTCAGGAATGTGGCCATGGGGATGTGGATGTTCGGATCCGGATGGATGCGGCTGCCGGGGTTGTCCGCGGCGGCCAGGAGGTTCCACTCCAGAGCGCGGTGCGCGGGGACAAAAAGATTCTCCGTCCGGAGATCGTTGCTTCCTGTCCCTCGCAGGCCGGCCGTGTGCCAGACGTCCAGGAGGTCAAGATCGGACACCGGGACCAGGCACTGTAGGCGGATCTCGCCGTGCTGCACAGCCAGGAGCGCCCAGTCGGAGTGCATAACGCCGGAGGCGAAGCTCCAGCGGCCCGAGATAATGAACCCGCCGGGAGCCCTCTCTGCCGTACCTGGAGGGGCGCCGGTGGCGGCGGCCAATGGGGCCGGCCCGTTGGCGAAGACTTCGTCCTGGGCTTCCCGTGGCCAGCGGGCCAGCATCCAGACATGTTCCACCAGGTGCCCGACGCTCCAGGCCGTGGAGACACAGCCCCGGGCAAGGCGGCGAACCACCTCCACGTAGGTTTCCAGCCCCATGCCGAAGCCGCCCACAGCCTTCGGCGCAAGCATCTGGAACACACCTGCTGCCTCCAGTTCAGCCATGGTGGCTTCCGGAATGCGGCGGATCTCCTCGGCTTCCGCTGCACGCTCCCGCAGCCGGGGAACGAGGGCATCCACCCGGGCTAGCAGCTCGTCGTGCGTCGGAACGGCCACAGCCGCCGCGGTCGGCATCACGGCCGGGAGCACCTCTTCAGGAAGCTCAATGGTGTGCGCTGTATGGCTGCGCTTCGCGGCCAGGTAGCGGTGGTTCGCCTCCGAGAGGTGCACGCCGGTGGGGACCTGCTCCGAGACGTCAACGCCGAGGGCCGTCAGCTGCCCTACTTTGTCCGGGTTGTTGGTGAGGAGGCGGATCCGGCCGGCGCCAAGCGCTCCGAGCATCTGGGCGGCGGCGCTGTAGTCCCGCTCGTCCTCGCCGCGACCCAGGGCAACGTTGGCTTCGTAGGTATCCAAGCCGGTGTCCTGCAGGGCATAGGCGTCGAGCTTGGAGTACAGGCCGATGCCGCGCCCTTCCTGCCGGAGGTACAGCAGGAAGCCCCCGACGGCGGCAATCTCCTCGACTGCCTCGCGCAACTGGGGTCCGCAGTCGCAGCGCTCGCTGCCGAACACGTCGCCGGTGAGGCACTCGCTGTGCAGTCGGACCAGCGGGGCCGTACCTTCCGGGCCCTGGTCCAGGAGCGTCTGCTCCCATTCGCCGAGCGCGAGCAGCAGGTGCTCCTTACCGTCGGCCAGCCCATGGAAAGTCATGATCTCGGCTGTGGCCGCGAAGCCATCAGGGAAGCGCAGCGGGACGGTGACCTGGCTGCGGACGGCGGCCGGTTGTTCGAATGGCCGCGCGACGGTCTCGGACATGACGGTCATCTGGACTCCTCAGGAAGTCTGAAAGTACTTGAATGTTGAAGTAAACGGTACTGGTCATTAGTTCACGATGCAAGTGATTTAGCGGAAACAAAACTTCATTCTTGAAGTAAATGCCTTAGGCTTGCCCTATGGAAAATTCCGTCGAACCCCGCTGGCTGAGCAGCGATGAACGTGAGGTGTGGCTGACCCTCGTGGGCATCATGATGAAGCTGCCCGGCGCCCTGGATGCCCAGCTGCAGCAGGACGCCGGCATAAACCACTTCGAGTACATGGTCCTGGCCGGCCTGTCCGAGGCTCCCGCCCGCACACGCCGGATGAGCGACCTCGCAGGTTTCACCGAGTCCGGGCTCCCCCGCCTGTCCCAGGTTGTGAGCCGGCTGGAGAAGCGGGACTGGGTGCATCGCTCCACGGACCCTGCCGACGGACGCATCACGCTGGCCACACTCACCGACGAGGGCTGGGCGAAGATCACCCGAACCGCTCCGGGGCACGTGGAAGCAGTCCGGGCGCTCGTGTTTGATCCCCTCACGAAGGCGCAGTCGCGCCAGCTGGGGAGCATCGGCAAGCGCATCATGGGCGCCATCGACCCAGAGGACCGCTGCCTGCGTGAAAGCGCCCCGCTCTAGGATGAGCAGGGCGCCTTCGAACGGTCAGGCGGAAACGGTCTTCAGCCCCGGGCGCTTCTTATGTCCGCTGGCAGGCGGCGCGTGACATCACACGTCAGTGGTCGTCCGCGGAGGCGACAATCTCTGCCGCCAAATCGCGGATACTGACGTTGCGGGTCCGTGATGCACGGAAGAGCCACTCAAGCGCAACATCGTAGCTGCACCGTTCCTGGCCGATGATGACACCCAGCGCGAGATCTGTCGGCGTCCGCGAAGCCATGGCCGCCCTTAGGTTCTCCTCAGTCTCCTGCAGTGACACGATCCGGAGGACGAGGCGCAGTCCCTTCGACGCCTCGGCGGCCAAGGCATGGGCTGCTGCCATGGCGTCCCGGCCGAATCCGTGCGGCCTGGAGCTGTAGAAGATCATTCCTGCGCTGGCCTGGCCCTCCAAATGCAGCCGCAACGCCAGGAGCGACAGCATCTTCTCGCACCGGGCGGCTTCGACGAAGCTGAGCCAGCGCTCCTCGGATCTCAGGTCCGTGACCGAGACGATTCCTACCTCCAGCGAGGCAATAACTTCCGGCCCTTCACGGTCTCTGGTCTGCTCGTCCTCGAGGCTTCGGCTGCGTTCGTCCGAGCCGCCCATGACAGGGGCACCTGAGGGCCGGAGTACTGTGATTCCGTAGGACACGTCCCCGAAAACCGCGCAAGCTCGTCCGCGCAGAACACCGACAGGTTCTCAAGAAACCCGGAGAGCTCCGCGGAATTCAACACAAGGTCCTGGATGTGCCGCGTGATCTCGGCGGTTTCATGAGGGGGGCTCGCGCAGCCATTTTGGACACCTCCGGGATGCTGGGGTGGTTCCACGCCCAGCTGGACGGGCACCGCACACTGCCTAACGGTCATCCCAGCGTTCCCGTCCACCCAAACGGGAGCAATGACCGGCTAGGTGGAGTCTGTAGCCTTGAGGCGTGGGACATTCAGCGGTCATCATCGGCGCGGGCATCAGCGGCCTGAGCACGGCACGGGCCCTGAAACGTCACGGCTGGTCAGTGACAGTCTTGGAGCAGGCTGCGGCCCTGCCGACGTCGGGCACCATGCTGGGCATGTGGCCGGCTGCCATGAAGGCCCTCGATGATATCGGTGTTGACGCCTCGCGCCGCACTGATGGCTGGGCGCACAATGCTGCCGGCGCAGGAACCCGGCTCTGGACGCAGGCCGGGCGGACGTTGCTGACAGCCCCCGGGGGCGCCGACCTGAACCTGGTCTCCCGGCCCGCCTTGCTCGCCGCGCTTGCCCGGGACATCGACGTCAGCTTCAACACGCAGGTCGTCGACCCGGGCCAGATTGACGATGCAGCGCTGGTGGTCGGTGCAGATGGCACGTTCAGCCGCACCCGGCAGCGGATGTTCGGTGACCGGTTCCGCGCCCGTTCCCTTGGAGCCGTCGCCTGGCGGGCACCGTCAGGGGCGCCGGGGCCGAATACGGCGAGACTTGGGCCCCCGGGGCACTGTTCGGCATCACGCCGGCAGGTCCTGATGCGACGAACTGGTATGCATGCATCCGCGCCGATCGGACGTTTGACGGACCACACCTGCCGCACATAATGAACCATTTCGGCACCTGGCACCGCGGGGTGCGGGACCTGATCGGCAGGATCGAAGAGAATGCAGTCCTGCATCACGGACTCTTCGAGGCGCCGAAGTTGCATTCGTTCGTCACCGGGAACACTGCGCTGGTGGGCGACGCCGCCCACGCAATGGCGCCCTTCCTTGGACGCGGGGCCTGCGAGGCCATCGTTGATGGGGCCGCACTGGGGCGGGCCATGGCACAGGCCTCCTCTGTCGAGGCGGGTCTTGCCGCGTTCAATAAGGAACGCCGGGCGCGGACTCAGCGGCTGGTGCTCGCCTCACGCCTGATGGGCCAATTCGCCATGATGGATACCGGCTCAGGAATCCGCAACGCCGCAGTTGGTACCGTCGGGCGGCTGGTGAAGCCCAAGCCACGGCGGGATCCCAAGCTCCCTCGCCACTAAGAGTCGTCAGTCACGCGGGCGCATGAGCGGCGGATTCAGCACGGCATGCGTGGGCTGACCTGCTGTCGGGCGGGCTGTTTCGGCGAGCCTGAAGAGAGCCGCGGGGCGGCCGGCGTCGCCCACAGTCATCCGCCCGGTGCTCTCCAGAAAACCAGGTGTTCCAGTGGCCTTCCGGTGGAAGTTCCTGGGGTCGAGGCGTGTACCCCAGACGGCCTCATAAACAGCACGGAGCTGTGCCACGGTAAATTCCTCACCGCAAAAGGCCGCCGCCAACGGCGAGTATTCGAGCTTTGATTTCGCCCGTTCCAGGGCATCGGCGAGGATCCGCTCATGGTCGAAGGCGAGCTGCACTTCGCCTCTGAGGACCTGGCTGACCGGATACCAGCCAGCATGCTCGGCGTCGCTCCCGGCGGACAGCACCGGGAAGTTGGGCGCGAGCAGCAGGTGAGCCACGGTAAGCACATCACCGCGCGGATCGCGCCCCTTCGGGCCATAGCTCCCCAACTGCTCCAGGTACCCGGGGACGTGCCCGACGCCGGTCTCTTCAGCAAGTTCGCGGGCCGCAGCAGACGACAGGTCCTCGCCAGCCAGGACAAAACCGCCCGGGAGGGCGAGCGTTCCGCGGAACGGTTCAATGAGCCGGGTGATGAGCAGGACGTTCAGGGTGTCGTCGGCCACGGTGAGGGCGACGACGTCGACCGTCACCGGGAAGCGCGCGTGCTCCGGGTGGGATTCAGGCATGTCCCCATCCTAGGAACTTATCGTCATCTTGACAATAACTTCCGGCGGCGCCTATCGTTTGATTATCGTCAAAGTGACGACAAGAACCGTTGAGGAGAATCCCATGGCCAGCATCAAGAACTACCCCTGGATCAGCCACTTCCTGGGCAGCCCCACCGGCTACGTCGTCCACCTCCAGAAGGGCTCGGTCCGCCATGAAGGAGTGGGCCAGGCGTTCTGGTACCGCCCCGCGGTCTCCGTGCTCAGCGAGGTTCCCGTCGATGACCAGGAACTGCCCACTCTCTTCCACGCCATCACCCGGGACCACCAGGACGTAAGCATCCAGGCGAACGTGACCTACCGCTTCGTCGACCCCGTGGCCGTCTCCAGTCGCCTCGACTTCGGCCTCCAACAGGCCGGTGCGGGTCCCGCGACCGGCAGGGACCAGGTGGCCACCATCATCGGCCAGCTGTGCCAAAGCCACGCCATCGACCAGATCGCCACCACCACGCTGGCCGAGGCCCTGGAGCGGGCTGTCAGCCAGCTCCGCACAGTCCTTACCGACGCGCTGCGCTCGGACGCCCGGCTCCTGTCCACCGGCATCGAGATCCTTGGCGTGCAGGTCCTGGCCGTCCGGCCGGAGTCGGACGTTGAGAGAGCCCTCCAGACGCCGGTCCGCGAACAGCTCCAAGCCGAAGCAGACCGCGCCGTCTACGAACGCCGGGCCGTCGCCGTCGAACGTGAACGGACCATTTCCGAGAACGAAATGGCGAGCCAGATCGAACTGGCCACCCGCCGCGAACACCTGGTGGCCCAGGAAGGCGCCAACGCACGGCGTGCGGCCGAGGAAAGGGCGGCCGCAGGACTGATCGACGCACACGCTTCAGCGGAACGCCAGGGCATCAGCGCCGACGCCGAAGCGAACCAGATCCGGCTGCTGGGCGAGGCTGCTGCGGCACGCGAGGCCGCCACCATGGAGGTCTACCAGGACGTGGACCAGGCCACGCTTCTGGGCTTGGCCCTCCGCGAGGCAGCCGGTTCGCTGCCCAACATCGGGAACCTTACCATCACCCCGGACCTGCTGAGCGGGGCGCTGGCCGGGCTGCTCCGGGAGCCAGTGGGCGGCACGGCCTTGGCTGATGCAGGCCGCATAGCTGCAGGCACCACCGGCAACGCCGGGAAGTAGGATCCCGGCATGGCAAATCCACGCCTTGTCATCGTCCACCGACGGACCGAGCTCCAGGAACTGCTGGACCGGCACGCCACGCGCGGCCAAGCCGAATTCTTCCTCCGCACGCGGGGACGCAACATCCAGGATGTCCAGGGGCGACATGACAGGATCACAGTCGCGCTGGAGACGGTCCGGGCCGCAGTCCCGGCCGAATGGCGTCACACCGAGGTGGAGCGCACGGACCTCAGCCGCTTCCTGCTCACAGCGGAGGACATCGTCGCCGTGGTGGGCCAGGACGGGCTGGTGGCCAACGCGGCCAAGTACCTCAACGGCCAGCCGGTCATTGGGGTCGATCCGGAGCCCGGAGCGAATCCCGGCGTCCTGGTCCGGCACACGCCCAACGGGGCAGCAAAGCTGCTCCGGGATGCTGCCCTGGCCGGGCCGGAACGGCTGAACAGCCAGGAGCTCGCCACTGTCACAGCACGCCTCGACGACGGGCAGGAACTCTCGGCGCTCAACGAAATCTTCATCGGGCATGCCTCGCACCAGTCGGCCCGTTACCAGCTCACCACCCCGGACGGCCGGACCGAACGGCAGTCCTCGTCCGGGCTGATCATCTCCACCGGCACCGGGGCCACGGGCTGGTGCGCTTCCATCGCCCTCGAGCGCGGAGGACGCGCCCTGCCGGCGCCAGCCGACCCCCAGCTCGCGTGGTTCGTCCGCGAGGCCTGGCCCTCCCCCATCACCGGAGCCTCCCTGACGGAGGGGGTGCTCGAGGCTGTCGAGACACTCCGGATCACCGTGGCATCCGACCAGCTGGTGGTGTTCGGCGACGGCATGGAATCAGACCGCCTGACGGCATCCTGGGGCCAGGAAATCACGGTGCGCTTGGGCGAAAGGCCGCTGCGGCTGGTGGTGTAAGCAAGTTGTCTGGTCAATCCGGTTCGCGTGTGTTGTGATTTTGACTAGTCGAGGAATAGCGCCGGAAATCCCCGGCTCCGCGGCGGCCTCATCGTTACGACAAGATAGCAACGCGTCAGGAGGCGGGGGCGATGGCATCCATGGACGGAACCGTGGCACTGGTGACAGGCGCGGCTGGCGGCTTGGGAGGCGCTGTCGCATCCGGCCTAGCACGAGAGGGTGCCCTGGTGGTCGTGGCGGGGCGCTCAACAACCCGGGCGAGCGAGGCGATGGCGGGCATCCGCCGGCTGGTTCCCGGCGCCAAACTTGAACCACTGCTCGGTGACCTCTCAGACCAGTCCTCGATCCATGCGGCGGCGGCTGAGTTCCTGTCCCGCCACGACCGGCTCGACGTGCTGGTCAACGCAGCGGGCGTGTTCCGCAAGGAGCGTCAGGTAACCCGCGATGGGCTCGAAGTGACCTTTGCCACCAATGTGATGGCCTACTTCCTGCTGACGAACCTGCTGCTGGACGCGCTCACGCACCACGCAGCCGCACCACCCAGCAATTCCCGTATCGTCAACATCGCGTCCCGGTATGGCAATGCAAGGCTGAACTTCGACGACCTCCAGACTGCAAGCGGCAAGTACAGCTACCTTCGCTCGACGCCGCCCACAATGCTGGCCAGGGTTCTGCTCACGCAGGAGTTCGCTGAGCGTCTGCGCGGCTCAGGCGTGGTCGCCAATGCCGCCCATCCGGGACTGGTCAAGAACACGACGCTGCTGCAGGACGTCGGGGGCCCATTCCGCTGGATCACGAACACGTTCGGAGCACCGGCAGAAAAGGCGGCGGATACACCGCTCTGGCTCGCCACCTCACGCGAAACAGCGGGAGTCTCAGGAAAGCTATGGGCCAAGCGCAAGGAGCTCCCGACACCCGGAATGGGATCGGACCCCGAAGCCCGGAAGCGCTTGTGGGACGCATGCGCGCGCCTGGCCGGGATGCCGTGAACGGTGGCAATGTGAAAGATGAAGACCTGCGGGCCAGGCTGAAGGAGTTGTACCTGCCACCCGTCACCGATTTCGTCCTGGTGGACGTGCCAGAAATGCGATTCGTTATGGTCGACGGGCGAGGCGGGCCAGACAGTCCTGCGTTCGCAGACGCCATCAAGTGGTTATATGCAGTCATCGACCCCATGAAGCCTTTCGCCAGAGAACAAATGGGCAAGCACTTCGTAGAACCACCGCTGGAAGGCCTTTGGTGGGCGGACGATATCCAGGACTTCATGCACGGAAACCGAGACAAGCTGAACTGGCGGATGATGATCGTCTTTGAACCGGGCTGGCTGACGGCGGCGATGTTTGAGGATGCCGTGGATAAGGCGAAAGCAAGCATGGGTGAGCCGCCGTCCAGCCTGCGGCTCGAAAGCCTTCACGAAGGCCTGTGCGCCCAGATCATGCACGTGGGGCCGAACAGCGGGGAGGTGCCGACCCTTGCCAGGCTGCACAGTAAGTTCCTGCCTGCCCATGACCTGGCTCCAAACGGGAACCACCATGAGATCTACCTGGACGACCCCAAGCGAGTGGCTCCGGGGAAGCTAAGGACTGTGCTGCGGCAGCCAGTACGTCCATCGGGATAGGCCAAGGTACGACCGCTCCACGCAAGCAGGCGTCAATACAAGAAGATCGGCAGCCAGTCGCGGTTGTGCGCGTGCACGAGTGCGAGGAACAGCACAAAGTCGAAGACTAAGTGCACCGTCACAACATAGGTGAACGACTTGGTCAGCTTGAAGGTGTATCCCTGCAGCAGCGCGAACGGGAAAGTTAGGAGCGGTCCCCAGGCCATGTAGCCGATCTCCCACAGAAAGGACGAGAAGACCACGGCCTGCAGGATGTTGGCGAGCCAGTCCGGGAAGTGCCGCCGGAGCAGCGTGAACGTGGTGCAGATGAAGAACAGTTCGTCCCAAATTCCAACCGCGTTGACGCCGAGAAAGAGGCGCCAGAAGATGGTGGGATCGGACGCGTCCGGCCAGTTCTGATACACCCCCGTGCGGATCAGGTAGACCGGCAGGATGAGGTAGCCGAGGGCCACAACAGCGATCAGGTACAGCTTTGCGCTCAACGGCCATTTGCGGCCCGTGTTCACCGGAAACTTGATGATCCTCTCGCGGTAGGCGAAACGGGACACCAGCCACGGCACCAGCACGGCCAACGCGAGGGCACCACCCATGAGCGTAATGTGCGGGATGCTCAAATCAGCGTTCAGCGGAACCAGGCTGATGATCACCATTCCCGCCGCAATCAGCGCGAGGTGCCGTAGGAATTCGCGGTCGATGACTGCGGCCGTGACGAGGCTCAACGCAAGCACGCCGTAGCCCATGAGGTCATTCTCGACACCGAATAGCAGCACTCCGGACACGGAGAGCAGGACCGCTGGCACCAGTTTCCAGGTGAGCGCGGTACGGGGTGGTTCGGTCAAGATCGAAGTCACCCTACCAGCATGTCAGCGACGGCGACGTCTGGGAAAGATGGCCGCTGCGGTCAACCCCTGGGCGAGGCCCCCAAAGCACTGTTACCCCTGCCCACTGGCAGTTTTCCGGAGTACGATGTGGGCGTCGGCAGGATTCCTGCGACTCCTTGCCGCAAGGCCGGCTCTCCATCTGAAGAGCCGGCAACCAGCGCGAAAGGGAGACAAAATGACTACCGCGTCACACCCTGCCCAACACCACATGATGGGGTTGACACTTCACAACACCGCCATCGGTATCGGTGCAGTTTTCCTGCTGGTTGGAGTCCTCGGGTTCATCCCGGGAATCACGACCAATTACGGCGCCATGACCTTCGCGGGACATGAGTCCGGGGCCATGCTTCTTGGCGTCTTCCAAGTGTCAGTGCTGCACAACATCGTGCATTTGCTGTTCGGTGTGGCCGGGATCGTTATGGCCCGGACAAACCCGATGGCCCGCTGGTTCCTGCTCGGCGGCGGCATCGTGTACCTGGTCCTGTGGATCTACGGCCTGGTCATCGACCTGAACGCGGCGGCCAACTTCGTCCCGTTCAACACCGCTGACAACTGGCTGCACCTGGTTCTGGGCCTCGGCATGATCGGCCTGGGCCTCTGGCTGGGCAGGGATGCCATGGAGAAGACGAAGGGAAGCACCTCATAACTCCACGGTTCGTGGGAAACCGACGACGGCGGCCGTCCCCCGGGGTGCACAATCCTCGGGACGGTCGCCGTCAGTCCCTCGGCGTCGGCTGCTGCTGACGCAGCCTTAACACAGCCGAGCAGTACCGGGTGATCCTGAGGTGACGCAGTGAATGACGCATCGAACAGTGGACGGCCGGAAGGTGAACCCCGCTCCCTCTGGGTCGCTACCGCCGGAACCACCGATTATCCGGTCCTACCGGGGGATCTGGAGGTGGACGTCGCGGTCATCGGGGCCGGCATCGCCGGGCTGACCGCAGCGTTGGCGCTCAAACGCACCGGCCGGACCGTCGCGGTCATTGAGACCGCCCGCGTCGGAACCGGCGTCACCGGCCACACCACCGGCAAGGTCACCTCCCTTCACCGCCTTGCCTACACGGAACTTGCGCGCCGACACGGCAACGACACCGCGCGTATCTACGGGGAGGCCAACCAGGCCGCAGTCGAACACGTCGCGCAACTCGTGGCCGCCGAAGCCATCGACTGTGACTTCCGCCGCGTCGCCAACTACACCTACGCCGAATCCGACGACGCGCTCAGCCTTGTGCGCGCCGAAGCCAGCCTTGCCGCCCGCCTCGGCCTGCCCGCCGCTTTCACCACCGACGTGCCGCTGCCCTTCCCGGTCGAGGGTGCGGTCCGATTCGACGGGCAGGCGCAAATCCATGCCGTGAAATACCTCCAGGGTCTCGCCCGCGCGGTCAACGGTGAGGGCAGCTTCGTCTATGAGCAGACCCGGGCGCAGCAGGTCCACGATGGTTCCCCGGCCGTCGTCGATACCGAACACGGCACCGTCCGGGCCCGCGGCATCATCGTCGCTACGAATGTGCCCTGGGGCGGCCAGGGCCTGTTCTACCTGCGGTCTCATCCGCACCGCTCCTACCTCGTCGCCGGCCGCGTGGACACGCCACCGCTGGACGCCACGTTCATCAGCGCCGACGAACCGATGCGATCCATTCTGACCACCAGCGTCAACGGCACAAGCTACGTGCTCACCGGCGGCGAGGGCCACCGCGTGTCCGAGCCCGGCGACACAGCCGCGCGTTACCGCAGACTCGCCACCTTCGCCCACGACCGCCTCGGTGTGGACAAAATCGCCTACCGATGGTCAACACAGGACGGCATCCCGCTCGACGGGCTGCCCTACGCCGGACTCATGTCCCCCACCGCCAAACACGTGTACGCGATCACCGGCCTGCGCAAATGGGGCCTAACCAACGGAACCGCGGCCGCGCTCATTCTCGTTGACACCCTCAGCGGCCGGGAGAACCCTTGGGCCTCGGTGTTCAACAGCAACCGGATTACGCTGGCAACCAGCGCGAGACGGTTCGTGCAGGAGAACACCAAGACCGTGGCAGCTGTCCTGGCCGGCAAACTCCGCAGCCGGCCCCGCCACTCGGACCTGTCGCCGGGAGAGGGGACAGTCATCACAGTCAACGGCGAGAGGACCGCCGTCTACAAAGACGCCGACGGGCAGGTCCACGCCGTCTCCGCCACCTGTACACACCTGGGCTGCACCGTCAGCTTCAACACCGCTGACGCCACCTGGGACTGCCCCTGCCACGGCTCTCGATTCTCCACCGACGGCACCGTCATCCAAGGACCCGCCGCCAAGAGCCTCCCACCCGCGCAGATGCCCTGATCCCCTGCTACTTGGCGGACCGGCGCTTGGGGGCGGTACGCACCAGGCCCACAGCGGCCAAGAGCGCTCCGGCTCCCTCAGCCACGGCGCTGAGGGACTTCTCAAAAAACCACACGGGCTCATACATGGCAGGGAAGGGTCCGAAGGCCGGGATATCCACATACCGGTACAACACCACGGCCACGAATGCGCTCAGGGCCACCACCAGGGCCAGGGCAAAGGAGGCTCTGCCGCCGCGGAACATAACCCACAGCGCCGCCAGCACCGCCGCCGCCGATTCGAGATAGAACAAGTTGCCTTGTCCGATTCCGCCAGGCGAGGCCGCCTGGTAACCGGGGGCCAGATATATATGTACCCCGGCATCGATGAACAATGCCAGTGCGGTCAGTACCCTCAGCGCCATGTTCATTTGATTATCAGCGTCCCGCGCATATTGGGGTGATAAGTGCAGAAGTAGGGGTAGGAGCCGGGTGCCGAGGGCGCCGTGAACGTGGCCGTCCCGCCGCTTCCGCGGACATCCACGTCAAATGCCTGGCCCTGGTCCGCGGTGACGGTATGGCCCGCTGAATCCATGTTGGTGACCGTGACAATTGTGCCCGGCGCAACGGTCAGCGGCGCGCCATACTCGAAGTCCTTGATGGTGATAACAGGCGCTCCAGGAGTGACCGCTCCCGTCGTCGCTGTCCCCGGCCCGGGGGACGCCGCGGGACTTCCGGTGCCGGAGCCGCAACCACCCAAAAGGAGCGCCGCCATCAGCAGCACCGTGGCCTTGGCCTGAATCGCTCTCACTGTGACCGTCCTCGACTCCGGAAAACCAGGGCCGGCCAGGCCCCGCCTGTCCCTATTATTGTGCGCGCATCAGACGGAAATGGCGCCTGCGGTTCGGTGAAAGGCGGCCGACGGCGGTGCGGCAGCAGGCGGCGCCTGGCGGCCGCCAGTGTGGCGGCTGCAGCCGTGGCTCACCGACATTACGACCTGGCCACCTGAACGACGCAGGTCAAGAAGGCTGGGGAACCCGAATCGTCGACCGGCTCTCAGCTGATCTCAAGCGGCAGTTTCCCGAAGCAATCGGATTCTCGCCGCGAAACCTGAAGTACATGCGGGCCTTCGCTGAAACATGGCCTCCCAAGGCAATTGTGCAAGCGCCGCTTGCACTATTGCCTTGGTACCACCACCTCGCGCTGATCCAAAAGCTCAACGACCCCGAAACACGGCTCTGGTACCCTGCTGCCGCCGTCGAGAATGGCTGGTCTCGCAACGTAATGGCACACCATATCGAGGCAAAACTCCACGAACGCTCCGGCAAGGAGATCACGAACTTCAAAGCGACATTGCCGCCGTCGGACTCGGATCTTGCCCAGCAATCATTCAAGGACCCATACGCCTTCGACTTCGTGTCCATGACAGGCAAGCGGAATGAGCGTGAGCGCCGGAATCACGATGCAAGGCTCTGCGTCAGCCCGGGGTGAGGACGCAGAACTCGTTGCCCTCCGGGTCGGCGAGGCACACCCATGACACATCGTCCTGGCCGACGTCGGCGTCGGTGGCGCCCAGAGCCCGCAGCCTGGCCACTTCTGCCGCTTGATCATCACCCGGGTACGGCATCACGTCGAGATGGACACGGTTCCACACCGTCTCCACTCCGGACGTGCGAAGTAGTTCCAGATACGGCCCGACGCCCTTGGCCGAACGCAGCCTCGCATGATCGTCGTTCACCTCGTGCACGGTCCAGTCCGTGGCCTCGCCCCAGAACCGGGCCAGGGCCCGCGGATCCGCGCAGTTGACCACCACCGTGGCGATCGGCCCGGTGTCCCGGTAGATCGGTCGCGGCTCCAGCACACAGAACACATTGCCCTCCGGGTCTGCCAGGACCGTCCACGGCACATCACCCTGGCCCACATCCGCGGGCGTCGCACCGAGCTCCACCAGGCGCGCCACCAGCTCCGCCTGATGGGCCAAGGACGTGGTGGCCAGATCGAGGTGCGCGCGGTACTTCACTGTCTCGGGGTCCGGGACGGTCACGACATCGACGCACACGGCGGTGGGGTCCGGCCATGCGAAGCCCACGGGTTCAACATTGGTCACTCCGGGTCCCTCGCTGGAAACACCCCAGCCGAGCGCCTCCGCCCAAAACCGGCCGAGCGCCGAGTCATCCCGAGCCTTGAAATTCACCTGAACAAGTCGCAGCGCCATAGCACCAGACCCTATACCCACGTAAATACCCGATACCGGAGGCACGCCCTGGTCCGGGTCATTATCGCGGAGTCTTTACTCCAATGCGTCGTCGAGCCAACAATGGCTCTTACTACGGCCTCCGCTGGCTTGGCAGGGCGCCGCCCATCCGACTGCCGCCCCACCGGGCTGCCCTACACAGGAGCGCTGACATGAACGATCCGACAGCCACATCCCAGACAACCTCGGCGGTATCTGATCGCGCTGCACGGCTGGCGTCGATCCCCTCCTTTCAGCGGGTTAACGCCTACATCCGGGAGTACAGTGCCCGCGGGCATGGGCAGGTGCCGGGCTGCGACTTCACCTTCGGCAATCCACACCAGATGCCGGCCGACCGCTATGTGAATACCCTGCGGGACGCTCTGGCTCCTCAGAATGATCAGTGGTTCGCCTACCAGACCAACGGCGAGGCCGGCCGGGCAGCGGCCGCTCAATCCCTTCACCGGCTGCTGGATGTGCCCTTCCGGACGGAGGATATTTACCTCACCACCGGTGGCTTCGCCGCCATCGCCCTTGCGCTGAAGACCGTCGCCGATCCCGGCGACGAGATCATTTACAGCCTGCCGCCCTGGTTCCTCTACGAGCCGCTGATCCTTGAAGCCGGGCTCGTACCGGTGAAGGTGAAAATCAACACAACCACGTTCGACCTGGACCTCGACGCGATCGAGGCCGCCATCACGGAACGCACCCGCGTAGTGATCGTCAACTCGCCTAACAATCCCACCGGGCGGATTTATCCCACCGAATTGCTGGTCCGGCTGGCCGAATTGATGGAGGCGGCCTCGGCGAGGATTGGACGGCGGATTTACCTCATCTCGGACGAAGCCTACAACCGGATCGTTTTCGACGGCTTGCGATTCCACAGCCCTCTGGAGTTCTACCCGCACACGCTCCTGGCCTACTCCTACGGCAAGACCCATCTCTCCCCAGGCGAGCGCGTCGGCTACCTGGCGTTGCCGCCCACCATGCCGCAGCGGGACGAGATGGAGCCGGCTATCACCGGCCTGCAGGTGGCGATGGGCTGGGTGTATCCGAACGCCCTGCTGCAGCACGCGCTTCCCGAACTGGAGAAGTTCACCATTGACGTCGGCCAGTTGCAGCGCCGCCGGGACCGTCTCGTCGATGTGCTCGGCGGCATGGGGTACCTCGTCCGGCGGCCGGAGGGCACGTTCTACCTGTATGTCACGTCCCCCATTTCGGACGACGAGGCGTTCGCCACCTCACTTGCCCGCCGGGATGTCTTCGTGTTGCCGGGCGTGCTGTTCGAGACGCCTGGCTTCTTCCGGATCTCCCTGACAGCCAACGAGGACATGATCGAACGCAGCTTGCCGGCATTCGAAGCGGCGATGAAGGAAAGCCGCCCGTGATTCACTCACAGTCGCCGCGCCGGGCGCAGGACGTCACCGGAGCCAAGCTGGGCGAGCTCGAGTCCCTTCTACGATGTTGCCGATGTCTGCCAGTGGCGATGTCCGGGCAACTTCGACTATGCCCCCGAGGACTGCCTGCATGGCTGACACGTGGCCGGCCGCAACCGCCACGTCAAGACTCTCGAAGAGTCGTTTATGCGTCTCGTGGCGCTCCTCGTAAGTCCGGTCCAGGTAGTACCGAAGGGTGTTCTCGGATGTCTTGATCCTTGCGACCCCGGTCTCCCGATATGTCTTGAGCTTCTCGCGTTTCTGATCAGTCATCCGTGGCCTCCGTGGTTGTATCGCGGTACCTAAACGTGAGTTGTTCAGTAGTCCCATCGAGGCTGTCGTGACGGCTGGCACGCTGATGATTTGTCCCACCGCCGTGACGAGGTAAAGGCGACAAGGAGCCGCATGGCGTGAAGCTTCCTGGTGGAGTCGAACGGCTCGGACTCGAGAACGTCAATCGCCTTCGTCGCCTGGGATACCAGATGGCTGAGGACCCCGTCCTGATCCCGCGCCCACTCCTGCACCCCGCGGTGGAGCTCGTCCTGCACATCGAGCGGCGCTATCGCGACGTCGACATTTCTTCGGTGCTCATCAGCCTGACTTAGTGCTTTGGTTCCATGGATCTTCACCGTGACACCGGCGCCGAGGAGACCCACACCCGCCCCTGCGACATTGAGCATGAGCCCGCCAAATTCCATGCCGCCACCGCCCGAAAACGTAGCTTCCGCCGCCGAAGAATGCCAGTATGGCCCGCTCCGCCGCGGCCCCGTTGAGGGTTTGATTCGGGTCCCGGTAGGTGGACGAAGCAAACGTGGGTGACTGCAGCGCGGATAAGTTGGACGCCAGCGGGTTCTTCATGGCTTACTGTGCCCCGGACGAAGGCGATACCGGTCCGCACGTCGCTTTACGACGATGCGACCGTAGTTAGGAGTCTGGGACTGAATGCGAGACCTAGTTTCGCAAGGACGCCGGGCACTGCCAGCACGCCCGAAGTACCCAATGACCTAGCTTCTCCCCTTACCAAGCCCACAGAGCCTCTTGTTGGCGCGACGTCGCCTTGCGGGAAACCCTGACCCCCGGAGGTTTTCAATGACGCACCCTAGCGGGTCTAAACGGAGGATTTATGTGGTTCGACTCGCCCTGTTGACCGCTGATGTGATGCGCGATACAGTTTACGAAGTTATACGAATAACCCACGAAAGCAACCGGCCCGAGGAGGTGCCCATCATGGCTGGATCACGGCCAAAGTCAGGACCGACAATGCACGACGTCGCTGCTGCTGCCGGCGTTTCACAGGCCACAGTGTCGCTGGTGCTGAATTCAGCCTCCGGATCGCGTTTCTCCGAGGATACACGCAAGCGCGTTCGGGACGCCGTGAACCGGCTCGGCTACCGTACTAACGCCCACGCTAAAGTCCTTCGCGAAGGTGTGGCCGGCATGATCGGGTTCATTGGCGATTCCGTGGCCACCACCCCTTTTGCGGGCGCCATCATCGAAGGCGCGCAGCAGCGGGCGTGGGAGGACGGACTCCTCCTGCTCTCGGTAAACACCGGTGGTGATAAGCAGCTCGAGGCCGCATCCTTGGACACCATGCTCTCCTATAAAGTCGCTGGCGTGGTCTACGCCGCCATGTATCACCGGCGGCTGGAAGTTCCGGAGGCCCTGGCGGGCGTCAGGTCCGTGGTGCTGAATTCGCAGGACCGGGCCGGGCTCGTCCCGAGCGTCGCCCCGGACGAGGTCAAAGGCGGGTACGCGGCCACGCGCCGACTGCTCGAGGCGGGCCACACCAGGGTGGGGATGATCAATATCGAAACCCTTGAAAGCGGCCTTCCTGCCGCCGTCGGCCGCTATGAGGGCTACTGTGCGGCACTTGAGGAAGCGGGGCTGGACGCTGATCCGTCGCTGGTCCGCTTCGGTCAAGGCGGTGAGGAGCATGGCTACAAGTACACGATGGAGCTTATGACCTCCAGCAACCCGCCCACCGCGATTTTCTGCGCGAACGACCGTGGCGCCTGGGGCGCCTACCAGGCCGTCTCGGACCTGCACCTCTCAATCCCCGGGGACGTGTCGATCGTGGGATTTGATAATCAGGCGACTCTGGCGCCGTTTCTTCGCCCGGGATTGACCACTTTTGAATTGCCGTTCGTCGCCATGGGCCGGCGCGCGGTTGACCTGATCCTCCAGGACGCGGAACCCGATGGCCGGGTCGAGCTCATGGACTGCCCTCTGATTGAACGGAATTCCGTGACTCACCCTAAGGAGATGCCATGAGCCGCACCATCCCTGCCCGACGCGGCCGTCCTGCTGCGGCGCCGTTGCCGCAACGAAGAATTTCTCTTTCGCTCCGCATGAAGAGGATTTCCCGTGCCTGGCAGTTATACGTATTACTAGCCCCCGCGATCGTCTACATCCTGGTCTTCAAGTACTGGCCGATGTACGGCGTGCAGATCGCGTTCAAGAACTACAACCCGGTGGACGGGTTCACGGACAGCCCCTGGGTGGGCCTGACGCACTTCATCAGGTTCGTGAACTCCTACCAGTTCGGCCAGGTGGTCGGTAACACCTTGTGGATTGCCGTCCTTGGCCTGTTGGTGGCCTTCCCGATTCCAATCATCCTGGCTTTGCTGGTCAACCAGCTCCAGAGCGAGAGATTCAAGAAGTTCACCCAGACCGTGTTGTATTCGCCCGCTTTCATCTCCACCGTGGTGGTGGTGGGCATCATGTTCGTGGTTCTGTCCCCGAGGTCTGGGCTGGTGAACAACGCCATCCAGCTGGGCGGCGGTGAGCCGATCTTCTTTATGGGTTCGGCGGAGTGGTTCCGCCCCATCTATGTCATCTCGGATGTCTGGCAGAACGCCGGATTCTCGATGATCGTGTACCTCGCGGCACTGGCCGCCATCGACCCGGCACTGCACGACGCGGCCAAGGTGGACGGCGCTTCCAAGCTCCAGCGCATCCGGCACATTGACCTCCCGGGCATCATGCCGGTGGTGACGATCCTGTTCATCCTGGCCATCGGCAACCTGCTCAACGTCGGCTTCGAGAAGGCACTGCTGATGCAGACGCCCCTGAATATCTCGACCTCGGAGATCATCCAGACCTACGTCTACCACGCGGGTCTGCAGCAGGCGCAGTTCAGCTACTCGGCCGCTATCGGCCTGTTCAACTCCCTCCTCAACCTGGCGCTGCTGCTCGTCTTCAACACGATTGCGCGCCGGGCCAACCAAGCGACCCTGTGGTGATGCCGAAATGTCTCTGACAACCAACCCCCGCACTACCGAGAACCGGAGCCGGCCCCTCAGCCAGGTCCGTCCCAAGCGAACCCTGCGCGACAAATACGGCGACCGTGCCTTTAACATTGGCGCCACCGCCGTCCTGCTGCTGTCCATCCTGGCCGTGGTGTACCCGCTGTACTTCATCGTCATCGCCTCCATCAGCGACCCGAACGCCGTGTACGAAGGCAAGGTCTGGCTCTTCCCCTCCGGAGTCACCACCGAAGGGTACGAACGGATCTTTGCCGACAGCCGGATCTGGAACGGTCTGGGCAACACGGTCATCTATACCGTGCTCGGCACCGCCGTCAGCGTCAGCACCATCCTGTGCGGCGCCTACGCACTGTCCCGCAAGGACATGCCCGGCCGGAAGATCCTGATGCTCCTGTTCGTGATCACCATGTTCTTCGACGGCGGACTCATCACCAAGTACCTCGTGGTCCGCGACCTGGGCATGCTGGACACCGTCTGGGCAGTGGTCCTGCCGGGAGCGGTTGGCGTGTGGAACCTGATCATCGCCAGGTCCTTCTTTGAACACACCATCCCCAACGAGCTGCGTGAAGCCGCGCAGATGGACGGGGCAACTGATTTCAAGTTCTTCTTCCAGATGGTGCTCCCGCTGTCCAAGCCGCTGATCATGCTCATGATCATGGTCCACGTCGTGGCTCAGTGGAACTCGTTCTTTGACGCCCTGATCTTCCTCAACGACGACTCCAAGTACCCGCTGCAGCTCGTCCTGCGCAACATCCTCATCCAGTCAGACGTCTCCTCCACCGGAACCACCGGCGGGGACATCGAATCCTATGCCGCCGCGCAACGGATAGCAGAGCTCACCAAGTACGCCATGATCGTCGTCTCGAGCCTGCCACTGATGATTGCCCTGCCATTCATGCAGAAGCACTTCACCAAGGGCGCCATGATCGGCGCCGTCAAATAGCTCCTCCCCGCACCTCAGTAACCTTCAGATGCATTACCCCCACCTCAGAATAGGAATGACCATGTCACTCAGCCGTAAATACGCCGCCCTCGGCGCCGTCCTGGCCGGAACATTGATGTTCACCGCCTGCTCCGGCGGCGGCTCAGGCACCACGGAGATCAAAGACGCCTCCGCGGACTTCGGCTTCCAGGAAACAGGCTTCCCCATCGTCAGCAAGCAACTCGACCTGACCTTCTCCGGCACCAAGGCCGCCCTGGCCCCGGACTACAACACCATGACCGTGGTCAAGGAATGGGAAAAAGCCACCAACATCCACATCAACTGGGAAAACCTGCCCGAAACGGTCTTCCAGGAAAAGAAGAACCTCATCCTGGCCAGCGGTGACCTGCCCGATGCTTTCTTCAACACCGGACTGACCGACGCCGAGATCGCCACCTACTCCGCCAGCGGCACCCTCATCCCGCTCGAAGGGCTCATCGAGAAGAACGCACCCAACCTCGCCAAGCTGCTCTCTGACCGGCAAGACATCAAGGCCGCCATCACTTCCTCGGACGGGCACATCTACTCCCTGCCATCGATCGAGGAACTCGGTCTGGTCCAGTTCCCCAACGAACTCGCCATCAACACGTCGTGGCTGAAAAAACTGAACATCCCGATGCCGAAGACCATCGATGAGTTCCACGATGCGCTGCTGGCCTTCAAGACCCAGGACGCCTCCGGGACCGGCAAAACAATACCGCTGAGCTTCATGCCCGGCTCCTGGTGCGGGGACATCGTTGACCTGATCGCCGCCCTCGGCGGAGTGCCGGACAACATGGACCACCGCATCGTCCAGGACGACAAAGTCATCTTCACCCCCACGCAGGACGGCTATAAAAAAGCCATTCAGACCCTGCATGAGTGGTACCAGGAAGGCCTGATCGATCCAGAGTCCTTCTCCCAGGATGATAAGGCGTACCTGGCCAAGGGCAAGGCGGCCACCGAAAACCTTGGCTCCTTCGTCTGGTGGGAAGTCCCCGAAATGGTCGGCGCGGACCGTGCCAACAACTACACCCTGGTCCCCGTGCTCGAAGGCGTGGACGGCAAACGGATCGCCAGCCAGTCCAACAACCAGGAAATCGCCCGCGGCGCCTTCGCCATCACCCGGACCAACAAATACCCGGCCGCGACCATGCGCTGGGCAGACAACCTCTATGACCCCATCCAGTCCGCCCAGGCCAACTGGGGGCCCATCGGTGAAACCCTTCAAAAGGACGCCAGCGGACTCCTGACCCAGATCCCAGCCCAGGCCGGGACGAGCGAAGGCGAACGCCGGCAGAAAGTCGCCCCGGGCGGCCCGAAGGCCAATACCGCCGATAACTTCACCACCGTCGTCGCTCCCGAACCACGCGCCGCCGAACGCCAGAAAACCGTCAACGAACTCTACAAGCCCTTCGCCGGCAACGACGGCTACCCACCGGTCGCCCTCTCCAACGAAGAACTGCAGCAGATCAGCACCATCCAGACCGACACCACCTCACTGGTCAAGCAGAACGTCGCCAAGTGGATCGTCTCCGGCGGCATCGAGCAGGAATGGGACGGCTACGTCTCCCAACTCAAGAACGTCGGCGTCGACAAAATGATCGAGGTCTACCAGCAGGCCTACGACCGCTACAAAAAGAACTCCTAGCTTCCAAAGCACGGGTGGGCCGGCGCTTCCGCATCGGCCCACCCGCCACCAGATCCACTTGCTGGTTTTTGGCCCAATTTTGCAAGAGTCCCAACCTGCAACGAAATGAGAATGACCTTCATGACTGCCGCGACCGCCACGACAGCCGACACTTTCCGCCCGGCCTTGCATTACTCAGCCCGGAACACCTGGCTCAATGACCCCAACGGCCTGATCCATCATGAAGGCGTCTACCACCTCTACTACCAGAGCAACCCGCTGGGCAACGTGTGGGGCAACATGTCCTGGGGCCACGCCACCTCGCCGGACCTGACCACCTGGACCGAACACCCCGTCGCCATCGCCTGCGACGAGGAGGAAGAAATCTTCTCCGGAAGCATCGTCTTCGACCGGGACAACACCAGCGGATTCGGCACCGACTCGGCTCCGCCCCTGGTCGCCGTCTACACCAGCGCCTTCAAACCCGGCTCCGAACACGCCGGCATCCAGGCCCAGTCCCTGGCCTACAGCCGCGACGGCGGCTACACCTGGACCAAACACGCCACCAACCCCGTCCTGAACCGCGGATCCGCCGAGTTCCGGGACCCCAAGGTCATGAAGTACGACGGCGGTGCCGGCAGCTACTGGGTCATGGTCGCCGTGGAAGCCACGGACTTCCAGGTGGTGCTGTACAAGTCCGAGGACCTGAAAAACTGGGAACTACTGAGCACCTTCGGCCCGGCCAATGCCACCGGAGGCGTCTGGGAATGCCCCGATCTCTTCCCCCTCCCCGTCGACGGGGACCCGGAGAACCTTCAGTGGGTCCTCACCGTAAACCTCAACCCCGGTGGCCCGAACAACGGCTCTGCCGGGCAGTACTTCATCGGCGACTTCGACGGGACCACGTTCACCTCGGCCACCACCGTGACCGAAGGCCTCCAGGACCCCGACCGGCTGGGCGAATACCAGTGGCTGGACTGGGGCCGGGACTACTACGCCGCAGTCTCCTTCACCGACGCCCCCGACAACCGCCGCCTTATGATCGCCTGGATGAACAACTGGGAATACGCCAACCAGATCCCCACCTCGCCCTGGCGCAGCCCCATGTCCCTGGTCCGCGAAGTATCCCTCCGCACTATTGACGGAAAAGCGCGGCTGATCCAAGAGGCCGCCGGAGATTTCGCCGCAGTGTCCAGTGCCGGACCGTCATTCAGCCTTGAACGGATGGAATTCTCCGACTGCACACGCGTGCTCGACGGGGCATCAGGCAGCGTCCAACGCATCGAGGTCACCTTTATCCCCTGGACCGTCGAAGAATTCGGGATCATCGTTCGTGGGAACGGCGCCCACGGAACCCGCGTCGGTATCCGGCCGGCACACGGTACCCTCCATGTCGACCGCCGGACATCAGGGAACACCAGCTTCCATGAATCCTTCCCGTCCATCGACACAGCCCCCATCAGCGCGATCGACGGTTCCTACCGGCTCACTATCTTCGTGGACCGCTGCTCCGTTGAAGTCTTCGCCCAGGAAGGCCAACTCACCATTACGGAACTGATCTTCCCGGCACCCACCAGCACTGACGTCGCCATCTACGCCCTCGGCGGCACAGTCACCGTAGACAGCCTGAACATCACCCACTACGCCGCCTGATAGGGAGTCTTCGTCGCAGCAGCATCTAGCACGCTCGGGCTTAGTTGCGAGTCTCGCAACTAAGCCCGAGCGGCAGTATCGCCAACTAGCCCGGCTGCGCCAAGTGCGTCGGCACCATCTCGCCTCCGATGTCACAGTCGGGAACAAAAGTCCAACTTAAAGGCAACAGCCCCGCACAAATATGTGTGCGGGGCTGTGGCGGGTTTGTTGGGTACGAACAAAGGAGGAACTAGAAGTCCCAGTCATCATCCTCGGTATTGACGGCCTTGCCGATGACATACGAAGAACCCGATCCGGAGAAGAAGTCGTGGTTCTCGTCGGCGTTCGGTGACAGTGCCGAGAGGATGGCCGGGTTCACGTCGGTGACGGAAGCCGGGAACATGGCCTCGTAGCCCAGGTTCATCAGTGCTTTGTTGGCGTTGTAGTGCAGGAACTTCTTGACGTCCTCGGCCAGGCCAACGGAGTCGTAGAGGTCGTGCGTGTACTGGACTTCGTTCTCGTAGAGCTCGAAGAGCAGCTCGAACGTGTAGTCCTTGATCTCCTGCTTGCGCTCCTCGGAGAGACCTTCCAGGCCCTTCTGGAACTTGTAGCCGATGTAGTAGCCGTGGACGGCTTCGTCGCGGATGATCAGGCGGATCAGGTCAGCCGTGTTCGTCAGCTTGGCCCGTGAGGACCAGTACATCGGCAGGTAGAAGCCCGAGTAGAACAGGAAGGACTCCAGCAGCGTGGAGGCCACCTTGCGCTTCAGCGGATCGTCGCCCTGGTAGTAGTCCATGACGATCTGGGCCTTCTTCTGAAGGTTCACGTTCTCAGTGGACCAGCGGAATGCCTCGTCGATCTCCTTGGTGGAGGCCAGCGTGGAGAAGATCGAGGAGTAGCTCTTGGCGTGCACGGACTCCATGAACGCAATGTTCGTGTAGACGGCTTCCTCGTGCGGGGTGATCGCGTCCGGAATCAAAGACACAGCGCCGACGGTGCCCTGGATGGTGTCCAGCAGGGTCAGGCCCGTGAACACGCGCATGGTGAGCTGCTGCTCGTCCGGGGTCAGCGTGGCCCACGACTGCACGTCATTCGAGAGCGGGATCTTCTCGGGCAGCCAGAAGTTGTTGACCAGACGGTTCCAGACGTCTACGTCCTTGTCGTCCTGGATGCGGTTCCAGTTGATCGCTTCGACGTGGCTAAGCAGCTTGACCTTCTCGGTCATGTCATCCCCTAAAAGTTGGGTTGTTCTTTGAAGTTAAGCGTACGACGGCGGGCGGGCGCCCGCCGTCGTACTGTCCAGATTTAGTTGAAGCTCCAACTACAGCATGCAAGAAACACAGTTGTCCACCTCAGTTCCCTCCAGCGCGAGCTGGCGGAGACGGATGTAGTAGATGGTCTTGATGCCCTTCTTCCAGGCGTAGATCTGGGCCCGGTTGATGTCGCGCGTGGTGGCGGTGTCCTTGAAGAACAGCGTCAGGGACAGGCCCTGGTCCACGTGCTGCGTCGCGGCGGCGTACGTGTCGATGACCTTCTCGTAGCCGAGCTCGTACGCGTCCTGGTAGTACTCCAGGTTGTCGTTCGTCAGGTACGGCGCCGGGTAGTACACGCGGCCCAGCTTGCCTTCCTTGCGGATCTCAATCTTAGACGCCACCGGGTGGATCGAGGAGGTGGAGTTGTTGATGTAGGAGATCGAGCCCGTCGGCGGGACAGCCTGCAGGTTCTGGTTGTAGATGCCGTGCTCCATAACGGAGGCCTTCAGCGCGCGCCAGTCTTCCTGGGTGGGGATGTGGATGTTCTTGAACAGCTCCGCGACCTTCTCGGTCTGCGGGACCCATTCCTGGTCCGTGTACTTGTCGAAGAACGCGCCCGACGCGTACTTGGACTTCTCGAAGCCGCCGAAGGTCTGCCCGGTCTGGATGGACAGCAGGTTGGAGGCGCGGACCGCGTGGTACACCACCGAGTAGAAGTAGATGTTGGTGAAGTCCAGGCCCTCTTCGGAACCGTAGTGGACCCGCTCACGGGCCAGGTAGCCGTGCAGGTTCATCTGGCCCAGGCCGATGGCGTGGGACTGGTCGTTGCCGCGGGCGATGGACGGCACCGAGGTGATGTTGGACATGTCCGAGACCGCCGAGAGGGACCGGATGGCCGTCTCGATGGTCAGGCCGAAGTCCGGGCTGTCCATGGCCTTGGCGATGTTCAGCGAACCCAGGTTGCAGGAGATGTCCTTGCCGGTCTGGTCGTAGGACAGGTCATCGTGGTACGTGGTGGGCTGCGAAACCTGGAGGATCTCCGAGCACAGGTTGGACATGATGATCTTGCCGTCGATCGGGTTTTCCCGGTTCACGGTGTCCTCGAACATGATGTACGGGTAACCGGATTCGAACTGGATCTCGGCGAGGGTCTGGAAGAACTCGCGCGCCTTGATCTTGGTCTTCTTGATCCGGGAATCGTCCACCATCTCGTAGTACTTCTCGGTGACCGAGACGTCGGAGAACGGCATGCCGTAGACGCGCTCGACGTCGTACGGGGAGAACAGGTACATGTCCTCGTCCTTCTTGGCCAGCTCGAACGTGATGTCCGGGATGACAACGCCCAGCGAGAGGGTTTTGATGCGGATCTTCTCATCCGCGTTCTCGCGCTTGGTGTCCAGGAAGCGGTAGATGTCCGGGTGGTGCGCGTGCAGGTACACCGCACCGGCACCCTGGCGGGCACCGAGCTGGTTGGCGTAGGAGAAGCTGTCCTCGAGGAGCTTCATCACGGGGATGACGCCGGAGGACTGGTTCTCGATCTGCTTGATCGGGGCGCCCACTTCGCGGATGTTGGTCAGCGCGAACGCCACACCGCCGCCGCGCTTGGACAGCTGCAGCGCCGAGTTGATGGACCGGCCGATCGACTCCATGTTGTCTTCGATGCGGAGCAGGAAGCAGGAGACCAGCTCGCCGCGCTGCTTCTTGCCGGCGTTCAGGAACGTGGGGGTGGCCGGCTGGAAGCGGCCCTCGATGATCTCGTCCACCATCTGCAGGGCGAGCTTTTCGTCGCCGCGGGCCAGGTGCAGGGCCACCATGCAGACGCGGTCCTCGTAGCGCTCCAGGAAGCGGTTGCCGTCGAACGTCTTCAGTGTGTAGGACGTGTAGAACTTGAACGCGCCCAGGAAGGTTTCGAAGCGGAACTTCTTTTTGTACGCGCGGTTGTAGAGCTCGCGGATGAAGTTCATCGTGTACTGGTCAAGGGTTTCGCGCTCGTAGTACTGGTTCTTCACCAGGTAGTCGAGCTTCTCTTCCAGGTCATGGAAAAAGACGGTGTTGTTGTTCACGTGCTGCAGGAAGTACTGGTGTGCAGCCTCGCGGTCGGCCTCGAACTGGATCTCTCCGTTGGGGCCGTACAGGTTCAGCATGGCGTTGAGCTCGTGATAACCCAGCCCCTTATAGGCGGCCGGCATCTCGGGCTTTTCGACGGCGGCACTCCGCTTTTCGGCAGCGGCGGTGCCCTGGCCTTCGGCCCTGGTTACTTCTGTGTCTGCGACAGTCGTGTCCAAAACGTGTCCAATCCATTGTGTACGCGGGCGACGTCTTCTGGCGTGCCCATTAGTTCAAATCTGTAAAGCCGGGGGACGTTGCACTTGGCGGCAATAATGTCCGCGGCCATGCAGTAGTTGTCCCCGAAGTTTGTGTTGCCTGCACCGATAACCCCGCGGATCAGTTGCCTGTTCTGCGGGTTGTTCAGAAAGCGGATCACCTGCTTGGGCACGGAGCCCTCTCCCCCGGTGCCCCCGTACGTCGGCACTACCAGGACGTAAGGCCGGGTGGCGAGAAGGGGTGCATCCTTTGCATGGAGCGGGATCCGTGCCAGCTCACATCCGAGCTTCGCGACAAAGCGGCTGGTGTTCTCGGAGGTGGAGGAAAAGTAGATGAGCTGGCTCTGTGTGGTGACAGGCGCCAACGGGGCCACCTGGGCCCTGGCTACTGCCAGTGCTGACACGGGAGTCACCTCATGTGTGCGGATTGAAAGTTGCCGGCTGGCGAAAGTGTAGGGCCTTAGGCCACGGAGGAAACGGCAGACAGTGCCAGTTCCTCGATCTTGTCCGGGCGGAAGCCTGACCAGTGGTCCTGGTCCGTGACTACAACAGGTGCCTGCATGTAGCCCAGCGCCTTCAGGCGCTCGAGAGCCTCGGCGTCCTGGGAGATGTCAACGCTCTGGTAAGTGATGCCCTTTTTGTCCAGCGCACGGTAGGTTGCGTTGCACTGTACACACGCAGGTTTGGTGTAAACCGTAACGGTCATTGTCCCTGTCCCCTTTATCGAAATCTTCGCTCGTCTTTGTCCTGCCCAAGCTGTACGTCGATACTACATGTAGTGCAGACGGCTCTTCGGAACCCCAAGATGATGTATTACAAGTATGTCATTTAATGCACTTTTAATCCACAGGCAAGCGCCCTCAAAATGTCCGGAATCCCGCCATTTTTGCGGACGAAATCCACACCCTGTGGAGTACTTAGCCACAATTAACGCCCAGCGTGTCGCACGCTGGACGGCGTGTCGCGCCTGGTAATCGGACCACTACATCCAGTGCCGGGCACGCAAAAGGGGCCCTGAAGAAACCTTCAGGACCCCTGCGACGTGATGAACCTTACCAGCTACAGCTGAGCCTCCCGGCGGTCCAGGACAATCTGCTGCACGTCCAGGTAGCCGGACTGGAAACCCGCCCGCGAGTAGCAGAGGTAGAACAGCCACATCCGTTGGAAAACGGCGTCGAACCCCAGCTCGCCCACCTCCTGCGAGCGCGCGATGAACTGCTCCTCCCAGAGGCGGAGGGTCGCGGCGTAGTGATCGCCCAAGCCCATCCGCTCCCGCACCCGCAGTGTGGTGTGCTGCTGGGTCACGCTTTCGATGGCCCGCACGGACGGCAGGAACCCGCCGGGGAAGATGTACTTGTGCACCCACGTGTACGCGTTGCGCGTGGCCAGCATACGGCCGTGCGGCATGGTGATGGCCTGGATGGCCACCTTCCCGCCCGGGGCCAGCACGCGGTCGATGGTCTGGAAGTAGATGGGCCAGTACTCATAGCCAACCGCCTCGATCATTTCCACGGACACAATGGAGTCGAACTCACCCTCCACCGCCCGGTAGTCCTGCAGCGCCACTGTCACCTGCTCTGCGTAGCCGGCGGCTGCAATCCGTTCCTGCGCCAGCGCCCGCTGCTCACTGGAGAGCGTCACGCTGTAGACAGTGGCACCCCGGGCTGCTGCCCGGAGGGCAAGTTCACCCCAGCCGGTGCCGATCTCCAGCAGCCGGGTGCCTGATCCGACGCCGGCCTTGTCCAGCAGCCTGTCGATCTTGGCCTGCTGTGCCTCCGCCAACGCGTCCCACGGGACCGAATCCAGTGCACCGTCGCTCAGCGGGAAGAGCGCTGAGGAGTAGCTCATGGTGGTGTCCAGGAAGTGGGAGAAGAGTTCGTTGGAGAGGTCGTAGTGCCGCGAGATGTTGCTGCGCGCGTTGTGCTCTTCATTGCGTTCCTGCCGCGGCGTCCGCGGCAGGTACAGGGTCCGCAGCTTCTGCAGCGGTGCGGGGATCAGCGTGTCCACGGACGCGGCGAAGACCTCCAGCACCCCGGCGAGGTCTGATGCTTCCCAGTCCCCCGCCATAAAGGACTCGCCGAGCCCGATCAGGCCGTTGTCTCCGATCCGCAGTTCGAACGCTGCCGGCCTGAGCATGGTCATCACCGGCGCGTCCGGGCCGCCGGTCCCCAGCAATGAACCGTCCGGGTAGGCAACGCGCAGGGGCAGCCGGCGTACGGCCGCCTTGAACAGCATGCCGGCGGCCTTGCCCGCCACCAGCGCTTTAGTGCCCGACGGCGCATGGGCAACACCGGGCCACACGTCCGGATCGATGGTGGCCGGCGACGCCGGTACCCCGGCAGCGGTCCGTTCCGTCACGGGGTGCCGTGCGGCTGACTTCGCGGCGGAGACCTCCGCAGTCGCGGCTGTTCCGTTCTCATCGGTCATGGTCATTGGACTGCCTCCTGTGAGGGGTGATGTGGTCTTTTGATGACTGGCAGGCGTCGTGCCCAGAGTTTGATGCCCTGAATCCGGATCAGCGCCGATACCAGCAGCGGCGCGGCCGGGACGGAAATTGCCGCTGCCAGGATGTTCCTGACGGTGGCTGGGCGCCGGTCCCCGTCCATGGTTGCGGCGAAGGGCCGTTGACCTTCCCGCTCCAGAACGATAGCGACGGACAGCCGTTGCTCCGGTGCGGGCAGCTTCATCCGGTACTGCCCGTCAACGTCGTTGAACGGAGACACGTAGAAGGCCTTGGGCACGCTGGCCCGGCCGAAAGGATCCGTTTCCAGGAGGTAGCAGTGGCGTTCGCCGTAGGTGTTGTGGACCTCGGCGATGACACAGTGCAGCTCCCCGGACATCCGATAGCACCAGAAGAGGGTGAGGGGGTTGAAGACGTGGCCGAAAACCCGGGCGCTGGTCAGCATCCGGATGGGGCCGCCGTCGGGCTCCATCCCCTGCGTCCGCAGGAACCGTTCCACGTTGCTGCGGATGGTGGCGTCGGGATCGCCCAGGTGGTCGGCGGCCCGGAAGACAGCCAGCGGCCGCATGAGCCGGGGCAGAACGGGGAGCCGGTCCACGTCCACAAACCAGCTGTAGCTCCGGTAGGTGAACGTATTCTTCAGCGGGCTCTGGCGCACGTGGGAAATGGACGTGCGGTAGATGGCTGCGGTTGAGCTCATGCGCCCTCCGAGGCAGAAAGCAGTTCAGGCTCGGTCGACACCCCGGGCGTATTCCAGGTGCGTCCCAGGCTCGCGGCGGCACGGACACCGGCCAGGGCGCCGTCCTCATGGAACCCCCAGCCCAGGTAGGCGCCGGCGTAGGCGATGCGGTCATCACTCAGGGCCGCAATGCGCTGCTGTGCCCGCAGTGATTCGGGGGTGTACTGGGGGTGCTCGTAGACCAAGTGTTCCAGCACCCGGCCCTCCGCGATGAGCTCGGACTCCCCCAGGCTCACCAGGTACGGCAGGCCATCGGCCGGCTCCAGGCGCTGCAGCCGGGTGAGGTCGTAGCTGACCAGGACCTTGTCCGGGCGGGCTTCGCAGTCCGGGAGACGGTAGTTCCAGGACGCCCTGGCATTGTCCGCGGCGGGCAGGACGGCCGGGTCCCGGTGGAAAACGGTGTGGTTCACGGAGTACGGCATCTGCCCCAGGGCTTCCTTTTCGGCCGGTGTGGCGTCCGCGAGGAAGCCCAGGACCTGGGCCGGGTGCGTGGCAATGACCACGGCCTCAAAATCCTCGACTCCGTGATCGGTGTCCACTTCCACGCCGAGGGCGTGGCGCCGGATAGCGGTGACCGGACTGCTAAGCCTGATGTCCGGGAGCGTGGCGGCCAACTTCTCCACGTACTGCCCCGAACCGCCGGTGACCGTCCGCCACTGCGGCGAACCCTTGATACCCAGCATGCCGTGGTGGCCCAAAAACGTGAAGAGGTATCGCGCCGGATAGGACAGTGCCGTGGTGGGATCGCATGACCAGACGGCGCTGACCACCGGCGTCATGAAATGGGAGATGAAGTACTTGCTGAAGCGTTCCTTTGCCAGAAAGTCACCGAGGGTCAGCTCCGCGCCGCCCGCACCAGGGCCGGCGTCGGACGCGGGAACCGACTCAATCAGAGCGCGGGCCCTGCGGTAGAAGCGCATGACCTCCAGCAGCATCAGCAGGTAGCGTCCGCGCAGCAGGCTGGACGGACGGGCGATGATCCCGCGGCCGCCCCCACGGGCCCCGGCGTACTCCAAGCCGCAGCCGTCACAGCGGACGGACATACTCATTTCGGAGTCCTGCGTCTCCACGCCCAGCTCGGCGAACAGCCGCAGCAGGGTGGGATAGGTCCGCTCGTTGTGGACGATAAAGCCGGTATCGATGCCGAGGGCGGAACCATCCGGCTGGGCGACGTTGTGGGTGTGGGCGTGGCCGCCCAACCTGCTGTCCGCCTCGAAAAGGGTAACGTTGTCGTGCCGGTTCAGGACATACGCGGCTGTCAGGCCAGCCACTCCGCTGCCCACGACGGCTATGCGCCGTCCCTGCGGCTTGAAGGTCGAGTTCCCTGCCAAAGACACTGTTCTGCTCCCCTGCTCGGACTACATGTGCGCTTGCTCGGTGCAAACTCTCTAGGGGCAGTTCGACGCCGTGTGGCCGGTGGATGACTGAGTTTGAAGTAATTCTTTGTGCCAGAATGAAGCGGGCCTTCCAGAACCGGCACAACGCGGAACCCAGGCGGCCCTGACCGAAGGACAGCGTTGGTAAATCCCGTTCATCTGAAGACTCTCCTCGAAGTTACCCGGCTGGGCTCGTTCGCGGCCGCAGCGGCGCGCCTGGGGTACACGGCGTCGGCAGTTTCGCAGCAGATGTCCGCCCTGGAACGCGAGACGGGCGTGGACCTGTTCCAGCGCTCGGCCCGCAGCGTGGTCCCCACGGAAGCGGCAATGGTGATGACCCGGCACGCCGCGAAGGTCCTGACGGACATCGAAGCCCTGATGGCGGCGGCCTCCAAGACACACAGCAGCACCAGCCAGGAGCTGCGGCTGGGAATCTTCCCCAGCCTGGCCACCTACGTCCTCCCGCGCATCCTGAAGAATCCGGCCTGGAAGGACCTGGGCATCGACCTCAAAGTGTCGGTGGCCGAGCCGGCCCAGACCATCCAGGGACTGCGCACCGGCGGAGAGCTCGATGTGGCGTTGGTCTTCCAGGTGGGCCAGTCGGGGCTCGCGTGGCCGCACACCATCAACCGGCAATGGATCGGCGACGACAACTTCCGCGTGGTGCTGCCCGCGGGCTGGGGGTTCCGCACCGACGCCAAGGTGGCGGCGGACCATCTGTCCGAGCTGCCCTGGATCATGCACCACCCCGGGAGCCCCGACGCCGTCGTGATCGAGCGGCTCTTTGCCAGCTGCAACCTGCATCCGCGCGTGGTAGCCCACAGCGACGACTTCCATGCCAGCCTCGAAATGGCGGCCGCCGGACTGGGCGCTGCGCTGGTGCCCGAGCTCGCCTTGCGGAACCGGCCGGCCGGCGTTGTAGTGCTGGACGTTCCCGAAATCCGGCTGGCCCGGAACGTGTTTGCCCTGCTCATCAACGAGAAGAAGACCGCCCGGGTGCAGCTGTTTGTGGACCTGCTCGCCGAGACGATGGCCGCTGCGGGGCCCTCAGGCAATTAGCCCGGAATGCTGGAAAGCGCGGCACTTGGGGTCTATGTTGAAGGTATGAACAGGGTAGCGAGCCAGCACTTTGGAGAAATCGAGCTCAACCACGGCAGGGATCACAACATCGCCGCCAAACATGAGCTGGGTGGCCAGGTACTGGAACTTGACCTGAACATCAACGCACACGACCACTTTGACGAAGCCGCCATGCACAAGGTGGACTACCGGCTGCGGTTCCTCCCCGAGCTGGTGGATGAGGTGCGGCAGATGATCGCCGACGAGCTGGAGCAGGAAGGCACCAGCCCCCAGGAATACCTCCACTTCCACTGCAGCGCCCTCAAGGACGAGCACCTGCAGAAAGTCTTCGGCGTGGAGGAACGCAGCCAGCTCACCAACGACGTCTTCCTCAAAGCCCTCAAACTCGGCCACGTGGGCATTTTCCCCGGCCAGCCCGAGCGCTACTTTGTCATGGACTTCACTCTGGGCTCACACTTTACGGACGAGGTCCTGGTGGTCGCCGCCGACGAAGACGGCGTTGTGGACGACGAAATCCTCTGGGAGTCCTGAACCCTTAACGCACGACGGCGGCCGGTCACCTTTCGGTGACCGGCCGCCCGTTCGCAATCCGGTGATCGAGCTTGTCGAGATCCAGGTTTCGACAAGCTCAACCACCGGTGTTGTTACTTCGCGGACTCCAGCAGGCCGGCGCGGACCGTCTTGGTGGCCTTGACCAGGTTGCGCAGGGACTCTTCGGTCTCGGCGTAGCCGCGGGTCTTGAGGCCGCAGTCCGGGTTGACCCAGAGCTGGCGTGACGGGACGTGCTTGACGGCGGTGGCCAGGAGCTCGGTGACCTCGGCTTCGCCCGGAACACGCGGGGAGTGGATGTCGTAGACGCCCGGGCCAACGCCGCGGCCGAAGCCGTGGGACTCGAGGTCGTGGACAACCTCCATGCGGGACCGTGCCGCTTCGATGGAGGTGACGTCGGCGTCGAGGCCGTCAATGGCGTCGATGATCACGCCGAACTCCGAGTAGCACAGGTGGGTGTGGATCTGTGTGGCGTCGGCCGCACCGGCGGTGGCCAGGCGGAAGGAATCCACTGACCACTTCAGGTAGGTGGCGTGGTCTGCCTTGCGCAGCGGCAGGAGTTCGCGCAGCGCGGGCTCGTCCACCTGGATGACCTTGATGCCTGCAGCCTCGAGGTCCGCGATTTCGTCGCGCAGGGCCAGGCCAACCTGGTTGGCGGTCTCGCCCAGGGGCTGGTCATCGCGGACGAACGACCAGGCCAGGATGGTGACCGGACCCGTGAGCATGCCCTTCATGGGCTTGCTGGTCAGCGACTGGGCGTACTCGGCCCAGGCCACCGTGATGGGGGCGCTGCGGGTTACGTCGCCCCAGAGGATGGACGGACGGGTGCAGCGTGAGCCGTAGGACTGGACCCAGCCGTGGACCGTGACGTCGAAACCTTCGAGGTTCTCGGCGAAGTACTGGACCATGTCGTTGCGCTCGGGCTCGCCGTGCACCAGGACGTCGTAGCCGAGCTCTTCCTGCAGCTCGACGACGCGCTTGATCTCGTCCTTCATGAGCTGCTCGTACTGCTCGTTGGTGAGGTCGCCCTTGTTGTTGCGGGCACGCGCCGAGCGGATCTCGGACGTCTGCGGGAAGGACCCGATGGTGGTGGTGGGCAGCGGCGGAAGGTGCAGGGCCTCTTCCTGGGCGGCTTCGCGGACCGTGTAGGCGGAGCGGCTGAAGTCCGCTGCGGTCAGGGCCTCGGTGCGGGCCCGGACGTCGTCACGGCGGACGCCTTCGGCGATGGCGCGGGCTGCGATGATGGCGGATGCCTCGTCGATGGCTGCCTTGGCGGAGGCCGGGTCGGCCAGGTACGACGCGAGCGTCTTGACCTCTACGGCCTTCTGGTCGGCGAACGCGAGCCAGCTGCGCAGCTCCTCGGAGAGCTGGCCTTCTTCGGTGACGTCGTGCGGGACGTGCTGGGTGGAGGTTGAGGTGCTGACGGCGATCCGGCCGGCGGCGGCCTTCAGTTCATCCAGCTTGGCGGCAGCGACGGCCAGGTCGTTGCGCCAGATGTTGTGGCCGTCAACGACGCCCGCAACCAGGGTCTTGTTGCCAAGGCCGGCCAGGGCCGCTGCGGACGGGACCGCACCCTTGAAGGCGTCGATGTGGAGGGCGTCGATGTTGGTGGCGGCAAGCGTGCCCAGCTGGCCGTCGAGGGCGCCGTACGGGGTGGAGACGAGGATCTGCGGGCGCTTGGTTGCACCGGAGAGGACTTCGTAGGCGCGGGCAACGGCTGCTTCGATTTCGGCGGCCGGGGTGTCCTGGTCAACCACCAGTGCGGGCTCGTCAAGCTGGATCCAGCTGGCGCCTGCGGCGGCGAGCTTCTCGAGCAACTGCACGTAGACCGGCAGGACGTCTTCGAGGCGGGACAGCGGGGCGAAGCCGGCGGGGGCTTCATCGGAAGCCTTGGAGAGCAGCAGGTAGGTGACCGGGCCGACGATGTACGGGCGGGTCTCGATGCCGTTGGCCAGGGCGAACTCGAATTCCTCAACGATGCGGTTGGAGGCGAGGGTGAACCCGGTCTCCGGGCCGATCTCCGGAACGAGGTAGTGGTAGTTCGTGTCGAACCACTTGGTCATTTCCAGCGGCTGCTGGTCCTTGTTGCCACGGGCCAGGGTGAAGTAGCCGTCGATGTCGAGCTGGCCTTCGGCGTTGAGGAGCTTGCCGAAGCGGGCCGGGACAGCGCCGAGGTGGGCGGTGGCGTCCAGGACCTGGTCGTAGTAGGAGAACGTGCCCGGAACAGCGGCGGCTTCGGTGAGGCCCAGTTCCTGCAGGCGCTTGGCGATGGTCAGCTGGATGCCCTTGGCGGCGGCGTCCAGTGCGGCGGCGTCGATCTTGCCGGCCCAGTAGGCTTCGATGGCCTTCTTGAGCTCGCGACGGCGGCCGATGCGCGGGTAGCCGAGGAGTGACGCGGCCGGGAACGGGGTGGTGTTCTGTTCAGTCATGGGAGATTCCTTGAGCGTTAGTGGAAACTGTGAATGGTCTGGCGGATGTTGGAAGGTCAGCTGGCGAGCTGGCGCCGGAGGGTGGCGCTGCGGCGGCCAGCTGAACGGGACTGGCGCGGAAGTGCCAGTTTGTCCAGCACCTCCAGCGCGCTCTGGTGTTCGTTGAAGGTGTAGATGTGGATGCCCGGCGCTCCGGCCTCGAGGGCCGCGTTGGCCAGGTCCACCGTGGCCCGGACACCGATCCGGAGGCGTTCGGAATCAGTGTCCGCGGCGGCGAGCCGGGCCAGGAGTTCCGGTGCCGGCTCAACGCCTGTCAGTTCGCCGAGCCGTGTGACCCGGCGCAGGCTGGTGAGCGGCATAACGCCCGGGATGATGGGGATGGTGACCCCGGCCCGGCGTGCGCGGCTGATGAGGTTCGCGTACTGCTCGGTATGGAAGAAGACCTGCGTGATGGCAAAGTCGGCGCCGGAGCGCTGCTTGGCGAGCAGCACCTCCACGTCGTGGGCTTCACTGGGTGATTCCGGGTGCCGGGTGGGGTACGCGGCGACGCCCACGGCGATCTTGCCCGCACACAGCAGGGCCGACCGCCGCTGTTCAACCCGCCGGATAAGTTCGATCAGGTCCTGCGCATACCGCAGTGACCCTGCGGCGAGCGGTGCACCGTCCTTGGGCTGGTCGCCCCGGAGGGCCAGGATGCCCCGGACACCGGTGTCCAGGAGGTCACCGATGATCTCCGCCAGTTCCTCCGGCGTGTTGCCCACGCAGGTGAGGTGGGCGAGGGGCCGGAGCGTGGTTTCCAGGAGGAGCCTGTTGATGAGTTCGACGGCGGTGTCCCGGTTCGAGCCACTGGCACCGTAAGTGACGGAGACATAGTCCGGCTCGGTGGTTTCCAGTTCCCGGATGGTGGTCCAGAGCGACTCGGCCGCGGCCGGCGAGCGGGGCGGGAAGAGCTCGTACGAGAGCGCCACGGGGGCAGTCTCGGTGAGGTTCGGATGCGTTTCAATAAGGCTTGGCGGTGACATTTGCGTCCTTGGCTTTGGGCCATTGCCGGCTACCGGTCAGCAAATGTGACGGTGAAGCCGGGAATGAATTTGAGTTTGGGAACACGGAAAACTCCACAGGGACGCAGCCGCGACTGTTACGCCTGTAATGAAGTTGTCCGTGAGCAAATGTCAGGCCCACATGGGGGCACCCACACCCTCCACAATCGGAGGATCGCTGACACGTTACCTCGGTAACTTGTATAGAACTCTAGGAGCCCGCGGGGCACCCTTCAAGTCCGCCGCCGAATTAAGACGCAGCTTTACGGCGTGTTTCGCATTGGTGCAGAATTTTCTTCGCCATATTGGTCAACGGATTCATCGGGCCATACTGCAGACGCGCCGCTGCCCTGGCCTGTTACCAGGGGCGGTCAACACCCGGCCCGGAGCCATCGTCCCGGAGGTACTCGTCCCGCTCCTGCCCGGAATTCCGCTCGCTTTGGGCTTCCTTGGCGCTGTCCCTGAGCTGCTCAAGCTGGCTCTGCTGGCCCGGATCCGCCGGAAGCGCGTCCTGCCCGGGCCCCTCCGGCGGTTGCGGGGTGGTGTTGTCCGCAGCCGCCGCATCGGCCTTTTGCTGCAGCCGCTCCGCCGCCTGTTTCAGTTGCTCCCCCGCGCCGGATTCGGCGCTGGCATCAGCGGCGGCATCCGCGGCGGAGGCAAAGCAGCCCTCCGGAGCACCCTCCACCACCGCAACGCCTTCGGCGAACAGCCGGGCCGCCGCCTTCGCGTCTTCTGTTTTGGCCTCGGCGTCACCGAGGCGTTCGATGGTGAGGGCCAGGTTGACCCGGACGACGCACTCGTCGGCCGGGCCCGCCAGGGACAGTGCTTCCTCGAAGCGTTGGCGGGCGGCAGCGAAGTCCCCGGCGAGGAACAGGCCGTCACCCTCGGCGAACGGCGCCTTGTGCGGTTCGATGAAATTGGCGGTCCTCAGCCCGCCCGCAGCATCCGCCACGCCGCCGGAGTCCCCGGCCGCGAAGGACCGGGCAGCAGTGTCGGCGAGGATGCCCACGCTGAGCATCTTCGCGGCCAGGCACAGGACCAGGAGTGCGGGCAGCGCAGACCACCATAACAGCCGACGGCGGCGCTCCCGCCGGTCCCGCGAGGTCACCGGCGGTGCCGGTATCTGCGGTGCCGGTTCCTGGGGTGCCGGTTTCTGGCGTGCCGGTTCCTGGGGTGCCGGCGTAGGCGTTGGCCGCATCATGTTCGAACTCCCGCTCCGGGCCGGAGCTGCCGCCATTGGCGGAACACCAGGAAGGCTTCGCGGAGAGCCAGCAGGAACGCTCCGGCGGCGAGGAGCCAGTACAGCTCGGTCCGGCCGGCGACGCCACCATTCGCCGTTGCCCGTTCAAAGTCCCCGGGATCGGCTGCCTGCATCATCGGCGCCACCGGGTCTCCCGCCGAACGGTGGACATAGGGCACCCCCAGCTGACCGGCAATCCCCTGCAGGCGGCGTTCGTCGATGACCGACAGAGCATCCTTGCCGGTTCCGGACGTCCGGTCCTGGATGTAGCCTGCGCCGGCGTCCTGCCCCGAACCCTGCCCCGTGTTTTCCTTCATCCGGCCGCCGGCGGCCGTGCCGTAGCCGAGCACCGCGCCGCCGTCCACCAGGCCGCCGTCGAGCCTGATCGCCGCCGGCGCCTTGGCGCTGGTCTGTTCCCCGTCGCCCAGGTAGTAGACCAGGCGCGGCCGTTCGGGATGACTGTCCCGCGCCGCGCGCAGCCGCTCCGCCAGCAAGGTTCCGGCAGCGGTGACGCTGCTGCCCTTCGAAAATGCCGTGACCTGCGGCTGCAGGACGGACACGCTGGTGTCCAGGGCGGTGGCGTCGGTAGTGAGGGGCATCCGGACAATGGCGTTGCTGTCGAACGTCAGGAGCGAAAAGCGGGCTCCGGCCAGTTCACCCGCGATGGCCATGATGTCCTGCCGCACCCCGTCCAGCCGGGGCGAGCCGTCGCCGTAGTCTTCGGCAGCGATGCTGCTGCTGGTGTCCACCACAAAGAAGACGTTGACATCCGCCGCCGCGGCCTGGGAGCTTCCGCCGGGAACACCCGGCCGGAGCGAAGCGGCCAGGAGCAGCAGCACCAGGGCGCTCCTGAACAGCCAGTCGCGGCGTGTACCGGCAAAGTGCACCCGCGACGCTTGGACGAGACGCCAGACCAGAAACAGCACGGTCGCGGCGATGAGCGGGGCCATAACCCACCAGGGCAGGATCGGTTGCAGTGTCATGGCCGGAGCCTCCACGATGCGCCCGCCAGTACCAGGCCGGACAGGAGTGCCAGCGTCAGGGCCAGATCGGGCCGGTCCGAGACCACGGCCCGGGGCGCACCCTTCATGGCGGTGGCTTCGGTTTCCTGCACGGATCGGACGATGTCCGCCACAGCCTCCGGGCTATCCAGTTGGTGGTACGCCCCGCCGCTGGCTTCGGCCGCTGTGCGCAGCCTGGCTCCGGGCTGGCCGGGGCCGGGTCCGTAGTCAAAGTCGCCGGGGTTCAGGGCGTAAACGCGCACAGCGCGCTCCTTGGCCAGGGCGGCCGCCTGTTCCAGGGTGAAGATGGGATCGCCGGACAGGTAGTTGTCCGTTGCCAGGATGATGGACCGCGAGCGCCGCTGACCGGCGTCAGGAGTGCCGGTCTCCGCTCTGCGGGCATCCGCGGCGCCGGTGTCCGGGAACCCGTTGACGCAGGATGCCAGGCCGTCGCCGATCAGTGACGATCCACGGCCGTTCCAGGTGCCGTCCAGGAACCCCGCGCTGCCGGGGCTTCCCTCGAACGCGTCTTGGGCCAGCTGGAGTTGTTCCTGGACATACCCGTAGTCGTCGGTGAGGGGGAAGACCTGGACGGCGCTGCTGTCGAACACGGTGAGGCCGATCCGTTCGCCGTCGAACTCCTTCGCGAGTTCGGCAAACATCTGCACCACAGCCGCGTCGGCGCTGCTCATGGAGCCCGACGTGTCCAGGCAAAGCATGATGTCCCGGTTGCGTTGCTCCTGCTGGATGGTGGTCAGTTCCACCGGACGCGCCGCCGCAGCCACCGCAGAGACCAACAGGGTTGCGGCCGCGAGAGCGGCTACGGCCAGCCACAGGCGGTGCCGGCGGAGGGCCGCCTGGTATTCGGGCAGCGCGGTGAGGCGGTCCGCATTGGCCACCGGCCGCCGTCGAGCGTTTGCGTGGCGGTCCGGGCGGAAGGCGCGCCATCCTGCCAGGGCCGCGATGACCAACGCCGGAGGGATCAGCCACCAGAACATCAGTTCCATTGCCGCACCGCCTGGCGGGCAGTCGCGGCCGATTGCGTGACCGGCGGCAGCGGTTCCAGGCCGAACTCGCCCGGGTAGATCTTGCGGACGGCCTCGGCCACTGGCGGCAGCGGGTGCCCGTGCAGCTCCGCAAGGGTCATCCTGGGGGCGTCAATGCCGGTGACGTCGCGGGCGAACCGGCGGACCAGCAGGCTAAGTTCCTGGTGCGACTCCCGTGCGGTCAGCAGCCCGGCGGCGGCGTCTGCCGTGACGGCGTCGATCCTTTGCAGGTAGGCCTCCTTGAGGCCCGCAAGGTCCGACGGCGGAGTGAACCGGGGCGCAGGCTCCGTCACCTTCGGTTTGCGCGTGCTCAGGAAAACGAACGCGTACCAGCCCAGGACCGCCGCCAGTAGGGCGAGTCCGGTCCACAGCCACGCCTGGCTGTACTGGAGGGGTCCGTAGATGCCCGGTTCAGCCTGCACGCCGGTGCCTTTCCAGGAGGGCGAAGAGTTCCGTCATGACCGCGCTGCTGCCGGTCACGTGGCCTTGGGTAATGCCGGCGCGGCGGAGCATGGCGTGCCGGGCCGCGTCCCGTTCCCCTGTTGCCTTGGCATAGGCCGCCGCGATTGCCGGGGATGCTGCCAGGTGTGCTGGCAGCATCGAGGAGTCTGCCACGCTGAAGGCGTCCTGGTCGGTGTTTCCTTCCCCGGCCAAGTCAGCGTCCCGGATGGTGAGCCAAAGGACCTCATGCTGGGCACGCAGCCGGCGGAGCAGCTGTTCGGTGTCGGGGCCGGCGGCATGTTCGTCGGACACCACAAACAGCAGGAACCTGCCCTTGACATTGCGGGCCACGTATTCCAGCTGGTCCTCGATCCTGCTGGGGCCAGAGTCCAGGGAGGTGGATGAGTCAACCTCGCGCAGGAGCCGTTCCAGGTGCGGCTCACCGGCTTTGGCCGGGATGGAGCGTGTCCCGTTGCGGTCGCCGCAGACCAAACCCACAACGTCGCCGTGCCGGTGCGCCAGATAGCCCACCACGCCGAGTGCCATCACGGCAATGTCCTTCTTGGTTTCGCCGTCGCGGGACTCGGCAGCCATGCCCCGTCCAGTATCGGCAATGAGCACGACGGTCTGGCGCCGCACGGCGACATACCGCTTGATGAGCGGCGATCCGAACCGGGCGGAAGCCTTCCAGTCGATGTCGCGGACATCGTCCCCGGGGATGTAGGCGCGCAGGTCATCAAAGTCGAGGCTGCGGCCGCGGAAGACGGAACCGTATTCGCCGTCGAGCATGCCGCGGGCTTTCCGGTGGGCGAAGATTGCCATCTTCGCCTTCACGCGCTGCAGGAGACTGGTCACTGCTGGCTCAGGGAGTCTGGACGGAGGCCACGACCGCGTCGATGATCGTCTCCACCGGCACCTGCTCGGCAACGGCGTCGAACCCCAGGATGAGGCGGTGCCGGAGCACACGGTGGGCGAGGGACTTCACGTCCTCCGGGATCACGTGGTCCCTGCCGTTGAGCAGTGCCACTGCCCGGGCGGCCTGGCTGAAGGCAATGCTGGCGCGCGGGCTGGCGCCGAATTCGATGAAGCCGGCGAGCCGCTGGTCGATGTACTGCCCGGCGTTCCGGGTGACGAACACCAGGCCCACGATGTAGTTGATGACGGCCGGGTCGATGTAGATCCGCTTCACCAGCTCCTGCACACTAATGACGGCGTCCAGCGAGGCGGCGGCCGCCGGCTTCTGTTCGGCGCTGAAGACTCCGGCGTCGATCCGCCGGATAATTTCCGTTTCCTCGGCCGGCGTGGGGTAGTCCAGCACGTCCTTGAGCATAAAGCGGTCCATCTGAGCCTCCGGCAGCTGGTACGTGCCTTCCTGTTCGATGGGGTTCTGCGTGGCCAGCACCATAAACGGGGACGGCAGCCGGTACTCCTCTCCCCCGATGGAGGTCTGCCGCTCCTGCATGGCCTCCAGCATGGCGCTTTGGGTCTTGGCGCTGGAGCGGTTGATCTCATCAAGCAGGACGATGTTGGCGTGCACCGGCCCCAGTTGCGTGATGAAGGTGCCCTTGGCGGCGTCGTAGATCTGCGTGCCCACGATGTCGCTGGGGAGCAGGTCCGGCGTGCACTGGATCCGGCGGAACTCTGCGCTGACTGCTTCGGCCACGGTCTGGGCGGCGGTGGTCTTCGCCAGGCCCGGAACGCTTTCCAGCAGGATGTGCCCGCCGGTCATCAGGCCCACCAGCAGGGATTCACGCAGCCGTGCCTGGCCCACTACCTTGGCATCGAAGCTGCGGGAAATGTTCGCCACCACCTGCTGTGCGCGGGCCAGTTCCGCCGGTTCGATTCGTGCGGGCGCACTGGTTTGAAGCATTGGATTTCCCCCTGATGGCTGGTGGTCTACGGATGTTGGCCCGGGTGTGCTGCCGCGCGGCTGCACTCCGTCCGCCATCCTATCCAAGACACCTCCCGGTCCGGCCGCAATGGGGACCCCTCCCCATCGCGGCTCTGCAGGTCTATTCTTTTGCCATGAGTGAGCTTCCAGCCAGTTACAAAGAGTTTCTCGCCGACAAGAGCGAGCGGTTCATCCTTGCCGTCAAGCCTGTCCTGCAGCAGTCCGCTGCCGACAAATCCCATGGTGTCCGGGTCACCTACAACGCGGGTCCCACCGGCCACCAGGCCCACCTCGATGACAGCATCCCCTTCGGCGTGGTGGTCGAGGACATCGACTGAGGTTCCGGCCGGCATCGCAAGCCGCGCATCACTAGCCCTTCACTGCACCCGAGAGCGCAAAGGAACTGCCCGCGCCCCTGGCCACAATGACGTACAGGGCCAGCACCGGGACTGAATACAGGATGGAGAAGGCGGCCAGCTGGCCGTACGCCACGGCGCCGTGCTGTCCGAAGAAGCTGAAGATCGACACCGCCGCTGGCTGCCGGGCTTCGGACAGGAGCAAGACGAACGGGACGAAGAAGTTCCCCCATGCCTGGATGAACACAAAAATGAACACCACGCCCAGCCCCTGCCGCATCAGGGGCAGGACGATGGTCCGCAGCGCCGTTAGTCCTGACGCACCGTCCACCCAGGCCGCTTCCTCCAACGACACCGGGACTGCGTCCATAAAGTTCTTAGTCATCCAGATGGCCATGGGCAACGTGGTGGTGGCCATAAAAAAGATCGTGGCGGGCATCGAATCCAGCAGTTGAAGCTGCACAAACAACCCGTACACCGGCACCATGATGGCCGTGATGGGAAGGCAGGTTCCAAACAGGACGGTGTACATAAACGGCTTGTTGAACCTGGACTGGTAGCGGGACAGCGGGTAGGCAGCCAGGACTGCTGCCACGAGGTTCACGGCCGCTGTGCCGGCGGACAGCACCAGGCTGTTCCAAAGTGGCTGGAACAGCAGCCCCGGTGTCATGATTGCGGCAAAGTTATCCAGGGAGACCCTGCCCGGGAGCCTTGCCTCGTGTCCGGCGGAGGCATCAAGGGACGCAAACACGAGCCAGAGCAGCGGCAGGACAAAGCAGGCGCCGATCAGGATCAGGGACACGTCTGCCGGTATCCGGGCACGCTGCCGGGCATGGGAAACCGCGCCCGTCCCGGACCGCAGCTGACCCCGCGCGGAGGTCCCCGCCGTCGTCGTCATGGTTTGCTCTCCCGCAGGAGCCGGACGTAGGCGGCACCGAACACCACGCCAATGAGGATCAGCACCGACGCCACCGCCGTGCCGTAGCCGATGTCGCCGAACTTGAAGGCCTCCAGGTAAGCCAGCACCGGCAGCGTGGTGCTGGCGTTGGCGGGACCGCCCGCTGTCATCACCCAGATGAGGGTGAACACCGCCAGCGTCTGCAGGGTGATGAGCATGAGGTTGGTGGCGATGCTGCCGCGGATGATGGGGATGGTGATGAAGGCCAGCCGCTGCCAGCCACCGGCACCGTCCATCAGCGCGGCCTCCGTGACCTCACTGGGGATGTCATTGAGCGCGGCGCGGTAGACGAGCATGGAGAACGCCGTGCCACGCCAGATGTTGGCAAGCAGGATGGCGACCATCGGGAACGAATACAGCCAGTCGGTCTGCCCGAGCCCCAGCCCGCCCAGCAGCTGGTTCAGGGTCCCGTCCCGGCTGAAATAGGCGTAGGCGGCGAAGGCGGCCACGATCTCGGGGAGCACCCACGCAGCCACCACCGCAGTACCGACGACGGCGGCCACCGTCCGGCGGGCCCGCCGCATCAGCACCGCGAGGGTGAGCCCGAGCAGGTTCTGGCCCAGGATGGCAGAGCCGCCCACGAACAGGACGGTCAGGCCAAGCGAGAGCGGCAACACCGGATCGGACAGGAGCCTGGCGTAGTTGTCGAACCCGATCCAACCGGGACTGCGGGCATTGCGGCCGGTCAGGGCTGCATTGGTGAATGACGCGTGGAAGGCCCAAAGCACGGGACCGGCCAAAAACACCAGCAGCAGAACCACTGCCGGGAGTACGGGGAGCAGCCGTGCCTGGCGCCGGAGTCCGGAGTGACGCCGCCGGTTGCCGGACCGGTCACTCCTGAGGGAAACCGCCACAGGCTACTGGGCGACGGTCTTGGCCTCACCCACGATGCCCTTCACCGCCGTGTCATAGTCGGCGGCCGCCTGCTCCGGGGATTTCGCACCGGTAATCACAGCCTCCGTGGCCTCCTGGACGGCCGCGGAGATCCGAGGGTAGTCGGCCGTGGCCGGCCGGTAGTGCGTGACGGCCACAAGCTCGGACACGTCCTTCACAAACGGGTTGGCCGCCTGGTAGCCGGCGTCGGCGGCGACGTCCTTCCGCACGGCGATCTGGGAGCTGGCGATGTTGAAGGCCAGGGAGTTCTTCCGGTTCAGGGCCGTGGCGAGGAACTCAAACGCGAGGTCGGGGTTTTTGGTCTCCGCCCCTACCGCCAGGGTCCAGCCGCCGGACATGCTGACGCCGCCGGGTGCCTGACCGGTCTGGGTGGGGAACGCCGTGACGCCCATGTCCTGCCCGTACTCGGCCCACTCGTAGCTGCCGCCCTTCTGCCAGAACGACGGCGAATAGGAGCCTTCCACGGTTGCGCCCATCTTGCCCTGCGGCAGCCATTCGCCGAAGACCTTCTTCCACACATTGGCGTCGAGGGCCTCCGCCGGGGAGACGGCCAGTTTTTCGTCGTAGAGGGTCTTGAGGAACCCCAACGAATCCGCGAACCCCGGGGAACCGACCACCCACTTCTTGGCGTCGGCATCGTATAGTTCGGACCCGGTTCCATAGAGCAGTTCGTAGAAGCTTTGCATCACGGTGCCTTCGCCGGAGGCCTTGCCGGCGTACATGTTGAACGGCACCACGGATGCGTCACTGGCCTTGATTTTCCGGGCGGTGTCCAGGATGTCCTGCCACGTGCGGGGCTCCCACGGGACGCTGACGCCAGCGGCGGTGAGCACCTTTTTGTTGTACCAGATAGCTCGCGTGTCGGTGCCCAGCGGGACCGCGTACGTGCCGCCGTCGTCCCCCAGGCCAGCGGCCTTGGCGCCAGCATCAAAGGTATCCCAGTCCTTCCACCCCTCAAGGTGGCTGTCCAGCTTCAGCAGGTACCCGGCGTCGACGTCGGAACGCACCTTGAAGGTGTCCTCATAGAAGACGTCCGGGGCGGTGGAGGGCGACCGGAGAGCGAGGGCAAGCTTGGTGCCGTAGTCGTCGTCGTTCGCCTGGATGGGCTCCAGGGCAACCGTGACGCCCTGGTTGGCGGCCTCAAACTCCTGCTTGGCCGACTGGAAGAGCGTGTCCAGGGCAGTGAAGGAATCGGTCTTTTGATAGACCACCTTCAGCGTTTTGGTCTCCGCTTCGGGGGCTGCAGGGGAACACGCCGTCAGCACAAAGCCCGCTGCAGCGATGAGTGAAGTGATTTTGAGGGCCCGGCGCATTGGTGCTCCATTCAGTCAATGGCTGCCGTCCCCTGTACCTGCGGGCCCCAGCCGCGGCGATATCCACATGCTAGACGGGGCTCCGGCCAGTGGCAAGGAGACCCCGGTCAGACGTCCGGTTCAGACTTCCAGGAGAAGCCGCTGCGCCCGGGGCGCCAGTGTATGCTCCAGGACCAGGCAGGCAGCTCCAACGGCGCCGACGTCCTCACCCACTCCCGTGCCGACAACCTCGATGGTGTGGATCAGGCGGGCCGCACTGTTGGCGTCCACCAGCGCCGGGATCTTCTCCAGGTAGCGGTCGGCGATCCGGCTCCAAAAGGGCCCGCCGAACACAACCCGCTCCACATCCAGCGTGTTGGTGACCACGGAGACGGCCCGGGCCACCAGCACGGCTGACTTGTCGATGATCGCCAGGGCCTTGGCGTCGCCGGCATCGGCAAGGTCGCACAGCTGGGAGAAGCTCTGCTGCACTTCGGCTCCGCTGGTGTGCTTTCCGGAGCCGTCCAGGATGCCGGCGGCAACGGCCTCCGCCACGAGCACCTGCGGGATGGCTGAGGACTTAACGCAGCCGCGCAGTCCGCAGTCGCAGACCGGGCCATCGGGGTCCACCACGATGTGGCCGATCTCGCCGGCGTTTCCTGACGTTCCACGGACCACCTCATCGTTGAGGACGATGCCGCAGCCGATACCGGTGCCCATGTACATAAAGATGAAACTGCCCGAGCCGCTGGGCCCGCCGGCCCATGTCTCGGCGACGGCGGCGCTGGTGACGTCCTTATCCACCAGGACGGAATAGCCGGTGGCTTTGGCCAGGGCGTCCCTAAGTTCCACGCGGTCCCAGCCCGGCAGCAGCGGCGGGTCCACCACGGTGCCGTTGTCCAGGTCGATGGGTCCCGGAGCGGCCAGGCCCAGGCCGGCGATCCGGCTGGTGTCCACGCCGGACTCGGCAACGAGCTGCTCGATCTCGGTGGCCATGGTGGATATAACGGCGGCAGGATTATTCCCGCCGGGTGTCCTAATCCGTGAATGCTGTACTACGGCGCCCACAAGATCGAGGACCACGAACGTGGTGACGGCGGGGTCCAGGTGGACGCCGATGGCATACATTCCGCCCGGGTTGAGGCGAAGCATGGTGCGCGGTTTGCCGGGGCCGCTGCCTTCTTTGCCCGCTTCGACGATCAGGTGCTGGTCCAGCAGGCGGCGGGAGATGTTGGAGATGGTCTGCGGCGAGAGGCCCACAATCTGGGCGAGCTCCACGCGGCTGAGCCCCCCGGATGACCGGCGGATGGCATCCAGGATGACCGTGAGGTTGAAGTCCCCCATGCGCGGAAGATTAGTCCCGCGCCGTGGCGCCGAGGACTGGCGAATTTCTGGCACGGTCTCCCCTAGGTTTTCGGCCGCGTATTCATGATGATGTCTGAATGGTACGTTACCTCCTGATCAACGCCCAGAGCCGGAGGTGGGGCCGCGCCGCGGCCGGGGCGCCACCTTGCCGTGCTGGCGCGCCTATCGCCGCCGGGTGCTGACCGCCACCGTGAACTTTGGATTGCCGCCCCTCACAGTGGTGGGACCCACCAGCCGCTCCAGCGCAGGGAGGTACTGCAGATGCCGGTTGAACACCGTCCACAGCTCACCGCCCGGCGCCAGGACCCTGGCCGCCGCCTCGAACAGTTTGATGCCCGCCCCGGCATGCACACTGGCGCCCAGGTGGAAGGGCGGATTCAGGAGGACCAGGTCGGCGCTTCCGGCCGGGAGCGTGCTCATGGCGTCATCCTGGAGGGCGGTAATCCGGTCTTCGAGGCCGTTGGCCTGCGCCGTGGCCCGGGCGGACGCGACGGCGGCGGCGGACCGGTCCGTGGCCGTGACCCTTGATGCCGGGTTCTGGCGGGCGTACATGGCGGCGAGGATGCCGGCGCCACAGCCCAGATCGATGGCGTGCCCGGCTTCAGGCATCTCCTGCAGGAAGGTCAGGAGGAACCTGGTCCCGATGTCCAGTTTCGCTCCAGCAAAGACGGCACCGTGCGCAGCAACGTCCAGGTCCAGCTCGGCAAGGCGTTCGACGGCGGGACTCCACTCGTGCGTCTCAGTTTGCCGGGCGCCGCTGGCCAGGATGATCCGGGACTTCTGCCGCGCCAGCTGCGGCTGGACCGTCTCGAAGTGGCGTTCCAGGACCGCGTTCATTCCCAGGGACATGTGTTTGGTCCGCCCGCCGGCGAGCAGCACCACGTCAGGGGCGGCATAACGCGCCACGGCGGCAGCGATTTCTTCAAGCTCCGCCAGCGTCCGCGGCAGTTGAAGCAGCACCAGCTCCGTGCCGGACAGCAGCTCCTCCCCCAGCGGCAATTGTTCGAACCCGGTGGCGTCAATGGCTCCGGGATCCGCCGCTGCGAGCCCCACAGCCGCAGCGTTGTTCCGCAGGGCGCGCTCCCCAGTGATGAGATCCTCATGCACACGGACCCGGCTGACCCCCAGCGTGCCAAGCGCACCGAGGGTGAGAGCACCGTAGCGGTCGCCGATCACGGCCAGCCGGGTACCCGGTTCCGTGCGCGCTGCGGCGGCTTCGAGCAGCAGCCGGTCCGTGGCGTCCCAAGCCTGGAGGTTCGGGGCTTCGACATCCGGGTGGCGCCGGAGCGTGCCGAAGATGTCCTCAAGAGTGATCTGTGCCACTGGTTCCTGCCGTCTGGTCATGTACTGGTTGTTGATGCGGTTGGTGCAAGCGCGGGCAGTTTGAGGATGGCGGTGACGGCCGCCCGGCCCGCCCTGTTGGCGCCGATGGTGGACGACGACGGACCGTACCCCACCAGATGGACCCGCGGCTCGATTGCCACCTGGGTCCCGTCCATGGCGATGCCGCCACCGGGTCCCCGAAGGTGCAGCGGCGCAAGGTGTTCGAGCTCGGCACGGAATCCGGTGGCCCACAGAATGACGTCGGCACGGAGCAGGCTCCCGTCGGCGAGCCGGACGCCGTCGGGCTCTATGGCGGTGAACATTGAGCGACGGTCCAGCGCACCCCGTTGTGCTGCCGCCCTCAGCGCCGGGGTCCAGATGAGGCCGGTCACGGCCACCACGCTTTTCGGCGGCAGACCCTGCCGCACGCGCGCCTCCACGAGTGCGACGGCGTTGTGGCCGGCCTGGGCGTCGAACGCGGCGTCACGCCAGTATGGTTCCCGGCGGGTGAACCAGCTGGTGCTGGTCACCTGCGAGACCTCGTCCAGCAGCCCGACGGCGGAAATTCCGCCTCCCACCACGATGACGTGCAGGCCGCGGAACTCCTCGGCGGAGACGTAATCGGCCACGTGCAGTTGCCGGCCCCAGAACGTGGCCCGGCCCGGGTAGATGGGCCAGAACGGCCGGGTCCACGTACCGGTTGCGTTGATGACTGCCTTCGCTGACCAGTCGCCGCTGTCGGTGCTGATCCGCAGGCGCCCTGCCGGTTCGGCGTCTTCCCTGGCGACCGAGGTGACCTTGACCGGGCGCAGGACCTCAATTCCGAGGTCCCGCTCGTAGCCGGCGAAGTACCGGCTCAGGAACTCCGAGCTGGGTTCCGTGGGATCCACGTCAGGCTTCGCGATGCCGGGAAGGTCACTGATGCCGTTGACCGTCGCCATGACCAGGCTTTTCCAGCGGTGGCGCCAGGCGCCGCCCGGGCCTTCTTCGGCGTCGAGGACCTTGTATTCAACCCCTCGGCGCTGCAGGTGGTAGGCGGCGGAGAGGCCCGCCTGGCCCGCGCCGATAACCACAACGTCGGTGCTTCCGTTGTCCATGCTCGTGGCCGGTTTCTGCTAGACCTTCTTCACCACGGAGGATTTGAGCTGCATCGGTCCCACACCGTCCACTTTGCAGTCGATGTCGTGGTCGCCCACACCGTCCATCAGCCGGATCCCGCGGACTTTGGTGCCTACCTTGATGACACCGGAGCTGCCCTTGATTTTCAGGTCCTTGATCACCGTGACCGTGTCGCCGTCGGCGAGGATGTTGCCCACTGCATCCTTGATGACCCTCGGCCCGGCCTCTGCCGTGGCCTCCGCCGCCTGGGCGGACCACTCGTGGCCGCATTCCGGGCAGACCAGGAGCGCACCCATCTCGTAGGTATAGGCGCTGGAGCATTCGGGGCACGGTGGCAACGTCTCATTCACTCCCCCATGATAATCGCGCCACTGCACTGACAGGTGCGCGCCGGCGTCGTACTGTTGGGCCTAGGCGGACGAAAGGCGAGGACCATGAAAACAGAAAAAGGGGCAGCGTCGCTGCTGGCGAACGCACTGGGCATCGTCCTGGGGACGACGGAGAGACCGCTGAGGGTGCGGGCGTGGGACGGGTCCGAGGCGGGGCCGCCCGAGGCCCCGGTCCTCGAATTCAGGTCACGCCGCGCCCTGCGCCGGATCCTGTGGTCGCCGGGTCAGCTCGGACTCAGCCGCGCCTACGTCGCCGGGGACATCGATGCCCCCGGCGACATCTTTGCAGCCTTCACGGCGCTCAGCTCGGTGGGCAAGTTTTCCGAGCCCGGCCCTTTCCGGCCCCTGACTCCGCGTGAACTGGCCACGCTGGTCAGCACGGCCGTCCGGCTGGGCGCGCTGGGCCCCAACCCTGCTCCGCCGCCGGAGGAGGCCAAAGTCACGCGGAAGGGCCGGCTCCACACCCGGAAGCGTGACGCCGCGGCCATCTCGCACCATTACGACGTCGGCAACGACTTTTACGCCCTCGTGCTGGGACCTTCAATGGTTTACTCGTGCGCTGTGTGGGCGGACGGACCCGGCGGCGGCCGCACCCCTGCCGAACGGGGCCTTCCGGCCGGACTGGATGACGCGCAGAAGGCCAAGCTGGATCTCGTCTGCCGGAAGCTTGGGCTGAAGCCCGGGATGAGGGTACTGGACGTGGGGTGCGGCTGGGGCAGCTTCGCGTTGCACGCGGCGCAGCATTACGGCGTCTCGGTGGTGGGCGTGACGCTCTCCACCGAACAGGCCGTGCTGGCGCGTAAACGTGCGGCCGACGCCGGCCTGACCGAAAACATCGACATCCGGGTCCAGGATTACCGGGATATCGCCGACGGGCCGTTCGACGCCATCAGCTCCATCGGCATGTCCGAACACGTGGGTCGGGAACAGACACCCCACTATGTCGACGTGCTGCACGGCTTGCTCCGTCCCGGCGGCCGGCTGCTCAACCACGCCATCTCCTGGAACGCCGGCCCCATCAAGCCCGACCCGGATTCGTTCATTCCGCGCTATGTCTTTCCGGACGGCGAGATGATCAGACTCGGCGAGATGGTCAGCGCACTGGAGACCGGCGGGTTCGAGGTGTTGGACGTGGAGGCCCTGCGCCAGCACTATGCTCTGACCCTGCGGGCGTGGGTGCGCAGGCTCGAAGAGAACTGGGACGAAGCCGTCCGGCTCACCAGCCTGGGCCGGGCGCGGGTGTGGCGGCTCTACATGGCATCAAGTGCCCTGGGCTTTGAAACCGGGATCACGGGCGTCAACCAGGTCCTGGTCCAACGTGCCGGCGGGGACGGGCCGCCGCTGCGCCGGAGTGATTGGATCTAAGCACTCATTACTGGGCGCACACTTCTCCGGGCTCCGTGTCTGGGAGACAAAAAATGAGCCACCCGACCGGGTGGCTCATTTTTTTGGACCTGCGTCCTGTTTGGTGGAGCTGAGGGGACTCGAACCCCTGACCCCCTGCATGCCATGCAGGTGCGCTACCAGCTGCGCCACAGCCCCAAACTTGTGCTCCTCCGCGGTTCAGACCGCCCGAAGCAACCTGATTAGCTTAATAGAAATCTGCGCGCTGCGCCAATCGGGAGGGGCACTTTCCGGCAATAAGAAAATCCGCCGGAATCTTTCGATTCCGGCGGATTATCCGGTGGAGCTGAGGGGACTCGAACCCCTGACCCCCTGCATGCCATGCAGGTGCGCTACCAGCTGCGCCACAGCCCCGGACCTTCGTTACTCCGCGGTCTCCCCGGAGCAACTCAAATATCTTAGACCAGCTTTTCCGAAAATTCCAAATCGGGCATATTCGGGCCGGCACGGCCTGCTATTCGGAGTCGGAGGCCGCCGTCGCCTTGGCTGAAGTGTCTTCGCCCAGCTGCAGGTCAACTACCGGGCAGTCCTTCCACAGGCGCTCCAGGGCGTAGAAAACGCGGTCCTCTTCATGCTGGACGTGGATGACGATGTCCGAGTAATCCAGCAGTACCCAGCGCCCGCCGGAGCGGCCTTCGCGGCGTACCGGACGGAGGTCCTGCTTGGAAAGTTCTTCTTCGATGCCGTCAACGATGGCGTTGACCTGGCGCTCGCTCGGCGCGGATGCGATGAGGAAGACGTCGGCCAGTGCCAGCCGTTCGCTGACATCGAGGGCCACAATGTCGTGGGCAATCTTGTCCGCGGCCGCCTTGGCGGCTTGGCGGGCAATGGCGATGGATGAATCTGTTGCAGTCATGGGACTCCTTGTAGTTTTCAAAAGCTTCGTAAAAGGGCGTTGCCCGGTCAGCTGGAGATGCCGCTGACGATGAGGATAACGCCGGAAATAAGGGCCACGATCCCAAAAGCCAGGACGAGGACCTGCATAAGCCTGAGCCGCTTCGCACGGGCCAGGCCGGCCGTTGCCGCATCCAGCGGCTCCAGCCCGTGGGCTGACCGTGCCGGGATGCGCGGCAGGTCATCGAACAGATCGTCCGGCTCCCCCACTGACGTAGAGGCCACGATGGGCTGGTCGGGGACGACGAGCTTCGGTGCCGCGGCGGCCCTGGCAGCAGCTTCCGCACGCGCGATCACCCGGGAACGGCCCGAAGCGGCCGCCTGCGCAGAACCCGCGGCCGGCTCTTTGGACGTAGTGGACGGCCGGCGGCCCTTGCCGCCAGGCCGGACCTTAGGTCCGGCCTGGGTCGCCAGCGGCACGTAGGAGGTCGCCGGGGGTTTCATCACAGGACGGTCGACGCCGGGTACCTGCACGAATTCCAGCGGCGTGACCATGGCCAGGTTATCGGCGGTTGCCGGGCCCGTCTGGGGAACGGATTGCGTGGCCGCGGCCTGCGGATTGGCAGCCTGCGTGGGTACTGATACTGGCTGTGCAGGGGCGGCCTGCTCGGCCAGTTTCCGCTTGGCCATCGCCCGGCGGTTAAGCACCGCCGCGCGTTCGGCCAAGGCGATCTGTTCCGCAAGGATGTCCGGATCCACTGCTTCGGGGTCCAGCGAGGCGATGTGTTCCATCTTGGCCAGCTGGTTCTTGGCCTGCTCGGCAATAAGCGTGCGGGCCGCGAGTGCCTGCTCCACGCTCATGCCAGCCGGAACACCTGTACCGTTCGCCGGCGCGGCGGGCCCGGACATATCGGCGGATACAGCAGTGTCGTGACCTGGCTTCGTTGGGGCTGGCTTCGTTTGGCCCGGCTGTGCTTGGCCTGGCTTAGGTTGGCTCGCCGCAGGTTGGCTTGGCAGGGGCTGCCCCATCGGAGCGGGAATGATGGGATTGGCCGAGGTGACGGCCTGTTCCTTCAGTTGCTGGAGTCGCAACTGCCTGCGCGTGGGAGGGCCTCCTGCGGAAAGCTGGCCCTCTTTCTCCTCGAGTTCCTTGATGGCACGCAGCGCCGCGCGGTCGCGGGCCCGGATCTGCGAGGACCGCTGCGCTTGGGTCTGCTCGGGGACGGAATCCACCGGGGCGTCAGCCGCGCGCCGTTGTTTTGAGGCAGGCGAAACCTGGCCCGGGCCGTTGGACCCGGGAGCCGTGTTCTCATCTCTGGCCTGCCGCAGTTCGCGGCGGCTGCGGACGGGGGGCTTTTCCTGACTCATTGAGGACTCATTCAGTACTGGCTGGCTCGTCTGTTTCGGTAGTTCGGACGTCCTCGGGATCTGATCCCTCGGCGTACAGACCATATTTGGCGATGTATTGGACCACTCCGTCCGGCACGAGGTACCAGACGGGGTTGTTCCCGGCTACACGGACACGGCAGTCCGTGGACGAGATGGCCATGGCCGGCACCTCGAGGAGGCTGACGTCCTTGCGGCCCATGCCGTCAAGCACATGTCCCGGCCGTGTCACACCGACAAAATGGGCCAGTGACCACAGCTCGTCGATGTCCTTCCAGGACAGAATCTGCGCCAGTGCATCCGCACCGGTGATGAAGAACAGATCCGCGTCCGGACGTTGGGTCCGGAGATCCCGCAAGGTATCAATGGTATACGTGCGACCGGGCCGGTCAATATCCACCCTGCTGACGGTGAAGCGAGGGTTCGATGCCGTGGCGATCACCGTCATGAGGTAGCGGTGCTCAGGCTCGCTGACCTGCTTGTGCGACTTTTGCCACGGCTGCCCGGTAGGGACAAAGACCACTTCATCCAGGCCGAACTTGGCGGCCACTTCGCTGGCTGCAACAAGGTGGCCGTGGTGGATGGGATCAAACGTCCCGCCCATCACGCCCAGCCGCAGCCGCCTTTGCGCACCGTCACGGTGCAGAACACGGGAAATTTCAGTGGCCTTGGCCGTGGTCGTGCTTGTTGGGGTGCTGGCGGTGCGGATCGGCGTGCTCATCCGTTACGGTGTGCCGGTTGCCCAGGTTCGAGTAGGAGAGCGTAACGAACATCATCACCAGCAGGATGGCGAAAATGGATACGCCGAACACCCACGGCTCAGCCCAGATCGGAGCGGGTGCGTGTTCTCCGCCTTCGGCAACGGTCATGGCGATCTGCTGGAGCAGCATTTTCTCCCCTAAGGTTCAAGGATGTGGCAGCGGATTGTCCCGCCGTTCCGGACTTCTGTCTATATTACCGCGTTGCTACCCGCGGACCTGGCCCTCGCCCTGCACGATCCACTTAGTGGTGGTGAGCTCTGTCAGTCCCATCGGGCCGCGGGCGTGCAGCTTCTGCGTGGAGATGCCAACCTCGGCACCGAGGCCCAGCTCGCCGCCGTCGGTAAACCGCGTGGACGCGTTGACGATGACCGCGGCAGAGTCAACCTCGGCGATGAACCGCTCCGCGTTGGCCAGGTCGTTAGTGAGGATAGCTTCGGTGTGGCCCGTGGACCAGGTCCGGATGTGCTTGACGGCGTCATCCAGGCTGTCCACCATTGCTACGGCGAGGTCCAGGTCCATGTACTCGGTTCCCCAGTCCTCATCCGTTGCCGGAACGGACTCAACAGATGAAGGCAGCGCCGCACGGATGCGCTCGTCGGCGTGGAGGGTGACCCCGGCGCCGCGCAGCGCGGCGGCGACGGCGGGCAGCACGGTGGACCGCGAATGGACCAGCAGCGTCTCCACGGTGTTGCAGACACTGGGCCGCTGGGTCTTGGCGTTCAGCAGGATCTCCACCGCCATGTCCTCGTTGGCGGATTCGTCGATGAAGATATGCACGTTGCCCTCGCCGGTCTCGATGACCGGCACGGCGGCGTTCAGCACCACGGACTGGATCAGGTCCCGGCCGCCGCGCGGAATCAGGACATCAACGCGGCCGCGCGCACGCATCAGCGCATTCGCACCTTCACGGCCGTATTGGTCCACTGTCTGCACGGCATCGGCCGGCAGCCCGACGGAGTCCAGGGCTTCGCGGAGGATCTGGACCAGTGCTTCGTTGGTGGAGGCGGCAGCAGTGCCGCCGCGGAGGATGACGGCGTTGCCGCTCTTGAGGCCAAGACCGGCTATGTCTACCGTGACGTTGGGACGGGCCTCGTAAATGGCGGCAACCACTCCCATGGGCACGTTGATCTGGCGCAGGCGCAGCCCATTGGGGAGGGTCTGGCCACGGACCACGTTTCCGACCGGATCGGGCAGGCTGGCCAGGTTTTCAAGGGACGCCACGAGCCCGTCGATCCGGCTTTCGGTCAAGGTGAGGCGGTCCAACAGGGCCGCCGACGTGCCGTTGGCTTTGCCAGCCGCAACATCCTTGGCGTTGGCCGCCAGGATGAAGTCCTTCCGCGTCAGCAATGCGGCACCGATGGCCCGGAGGCCACTGTCCTTCCGGGCGCGGGTGGCCCCGGCCATCTGGCGGGCTGCCTGCCGTGAGCGGTCAGCGATGGCGTGGACGGCCGCCTCAACCTCCGCCGGAGTGTGGGTCCTCCCCTGTTCCGGCCCGGGAGGAACCACGGTTGAATCGTCGGACGTGCCAGTGGCTTGGGAAATCAGTGCCTCAGTCATCCTTCAAGTCTAGGCGAGCGGACCGCTCAGACCAGAACCAGGTCGTCGATATGGACAACCTCACGGTCAAATCCGCGGCCCAGGGACTCGCCCAGTTCCACTGTGGAGCGGCCCAGCATCTGGGGAAGCTCGTCGGAAGAGTAATTAACCAAACCGCGCGCGATGACGGTACCGTCGCCGGCCACCATCTCGACGGCGTCGCCGGCTTCGAAAGTGCCGTCCACCGATGAAATTCCGGCAGGGAGCAGCGAGTAGCGATTGTCCCGCACGGCGTGCACGGCGCCGTCGTCAAGGAAGAGCCTGCCCTGAACGTGCGCCAGGTGGGCCAGCCACATCATCCGCACGGACTTCCGGCCGCTGTTGACAGTGAACCAGGTCCCCACGTCCTCACCGGCCAGGGCGGCTGCGGCGTTGGCTGTGGACGTGACCAGCGCCGGGATGCCGGAATCGGCGGCCATGATGGCAGCCTCGACTTTAGTCTGCATGCCGCCGGTGCCTACGCCTGCCTTGCCCGGCTTCCCGATGGTCACTGCCTCAAGATCTCCGGGGCCGTCCACCTGGGAAATGCGCTTGGCGCCCTTGGCGGGCGGGCCGTCGTATATCGAGTCGACGTCGGACAGCAGGATCAGGGCGTCAGCACGGACCAGATGGGCCACGAGCGCTGAGAGCCTGTCGTTGTCGCCGAAACGGATCTTGTGCGTGGCGACCGTGTCGTTTTCATTGACCACCGGCACAACGCCGAGGTTGAGGAGGCGGTTCAGTGCACGGAACGCGTTCGCGTGGTGGCTGCGACGCATGAGGTCATCTGCGGTCAGCAGCACCTGGCTGACCGTGACGCCGTGGGCGCCGAATGCATGCGTGTAGCGCGCCATGAGCAGGCCCTGGCCCACGCTGGCGGCGGCCTGCTGGGTCGCGAGGTCACGCGGACGCTTCACCAGGCCGAGGGGCGCGAGCCCTGCGGAAATGGCTCCCGAAGAAACCAGGATAATTTCCGTGCCGGCGTTATGTTTGGCGGCCAGGACATCTGAGAGGGCGGTCAGGGACTCTTCCGAGATGCCGCCCTTGATGCTGGTCAGCGACGACGACCCTACTTTGACAACAATCCGGCGGGCCCGGGCGAGCACACTGCGGTCGTCTTTGGGTTCCTCGATGATTACTGCGGACTTTTCGGTCATTTCAGCGGCCTCACTCGTCATCTTCAACGCCCAGCCCACTCTCGGTGACAGGCTTGGCAGCGCGGCGCCCGCTGACCGATTCGGTCCAGATCCCGGCCTTGCGCTCGGCCTCGAGCTCGGCGCGGGCGGCAGCCTTGGCATCCTTGCGTTCCTGCTGCTCGTCACGCTTCTGGCCACGTGTGGGACGGTCGCCGACGTCCGCGAAACGGATATCCGTGCCACGCGGTGATGCGAGCATTTCGGCTCCGGCGCTCATGGTGGGCTCCCAGTCGAAGACAACGCCGTCATCTTCGCCAATCACGACTGCGTCGCCCGGCTTGGCGCCCTGCTTGAACAGTTCGTTTTCGACGCCGAGCTTGGCCAGGCGGTCAGCTAGGTAGCCGATGGCTTCCTCGTTGGTGAAGTCGGTCTGCTTGACCCAGCGGACAGGCTTGTCGCCCAGGACGCGGAAGAGCGGCTCGAGGTTCTTTTCCTCGCGGCGGATCTTGAAGCCGGCTTCGTTGACGGCGCGGGGCCGCAGGATGGGCGGCTGGACCTTGGGCGGGGCGGCCGCGAGGGCGGCACGGGCGGCCTGCACGATTTCCGCCATGGCGAAGCCCAGCTGGCGGAGACCCTCGTGGCTGGTGGCCGAGATCTCGAAGACCCGGTAGCCGCGTGATTCGAGTTCCGGGCGGACAAATTCAGCCATGTCCTTGCCGTCCGGAAGGTCCACCTTGTTCAAGGCGACCAGACGCGGACGGTGGTTCAGCGGAACCACTTCGCCGTCGGCACCCGCGAAGCTCATGTCTACGGAGTACTTTTCCAGCTCGGCCTCGATGATGGCCAGGTCTGCCAACGGGTCACGGTCCGATTCCAGCGTGCCGCAGTCCAGTACATGCACCAGGGCGGCGCAACGCTCCACGTGGCGCAGGAAGTGGTGGCCAAGGCCCTTACCTTCGCTGGCGCCCTCGATAAGGCCCGGAACGTCTGCAATGGTGAAGCGGACGTCGCCGGACTGGACAACACCCAGGTTCGGGATCAGCGTGGTGAAGGGGTAGTCGGCGATCTTGGGCCGCGCAGCGGACATGGCCGCGATCAGGCTGGATTTGCCGGCAGAGGGGAAACCCACCAGCGCGATATCCGCGATGGACTTCAGTTCCAGCACAATGTCACGGGCGTCACCCTCGATGCCCAGCAGGGCGAAGCCCGGGGCACGGCGCTTCTGCGAGGACAGCGAAGCGTTACCCAGGCCGCCCTGGCCGCCGGCGGCCGCCACGTATTCTGCTCCTTCGCCGACCAGGTCCGCCAGGACGGTGCCGTCCTTGGATTTGACCACGGTGCCGTCGGGCACGGGCAGGATGAGGGTCTCGCCATTCTTGCCGCCGCGCCAGTCGCCCATCCCGGACCCGCCGTTGGTGGCGTGGCGGTGCGGGGAGTGGTGGTAGTCGAGCAAGGTAGTGGTCTGGTGGTCAACGCGCAGGATGACGTTGCCGCCGTCGCCGCCGTTACCGCCGTCGGGTCCGCCCAGTGGGATGAACTTCTCCCGGTGGACGGAGACACAGCCGTGGCCGCCGGTACCGCCGGATACGTGCAGTACTACCCGGTCTACAAAGCTCGCCACGTGGATCTCCTCAGTGCTGTTTCCTGGACGCCCAAGGGCGCCAAGACGATTGTAATGCGGTTAAAAGAATAGTGGAGCGGACCAAATGGCCCGCTCCACCGTTTCAGAACTATTTGTTACTCTGCAGCTGCAGCAGCAACGATGTTGACTACGCGGCGACCGCGGCGGGTGCCGAACTGGACGGCTCCCGGGGCCAGTGCGAACAGTGTGTCGTCGCCGCCACGTCCAACGCCGGCGCCCGGGTGGAAGTGGGTGCCACGCTGGCGAACGATGATCTCGCCTGCGGAAACTACCTGGCCGCCGAAGCGCTTGACGCCGAGGTACTGGGCGTTGGAGTCACGACCGTTGCGAGTGGAACTCGCGCCTTTTTTATGTGCCATTTGAAATGCCTGCCTTTAAATTCTGGGGAATCTGCTGAAGAACCTGAACAGTAACGAAGAGTTACTTGATACCCGTGATCTTGACCTTGGTCAATTCCTGACGGTGACCCTGGCGCTTCTTGTAACCGGTCTTGTTCTTGAACTTCTGGATGACGATCTTCGGACCACGGAGGTCTTCGAGGATCTCAGCCGTAACCGTTACCTTGGCCAGGTCCGCAGCAGCAGAGGTGACTTTGTCACCGTCTACCAGGAGCAGTGCGGGCAACTCAAAGGTGCTGCCGGCTCCACCGGGGACGCGGTTCAGGGTAACGAAGTCTCCAACGGAAACCTTCTCTTGGCGGCCGCCTGCGCGGACAATCGCGTACACCACTTGGGAACTCACTTCTCTCGACGTTTATTACTAAATTTGCGTGCTGAACCCTGTTCCATAATTGGCTGGGTTCTCGCTGTGCCTCAACGCCGTGGGGTCGTAACCCAAGTGTTGGCGTAAGCACCGAAGATCTAGAATACGCTAATTTTGCCTTCGGCCGCAAATGAGGCTGGTTACGGCAGGTTGTCTGTGATAGGACCCACAAGCAGGTACTGCACTGACAATCCAAAACCGTGCCTGACTATCGTACAGGCCACACGGGCCGCAGTCTGTCAGGAATGAATTCGCGGCGCGTCGAAGAATTCCACCTCGAACCGGCACGACTGCCTGAAAGCCACCAGCATCGCCGCCCGTTCATCCGCGGAAGCACTCCGGCCGGCGTCGTCAGCCAAGGCGATGGCGTCACGCGTGGCCTGGGCGAAATCCTCGTCAGCATAGGCCCGCAGCCAGTCGGCATAAGGATGTGCTGCCGGTGCACCCGCAGCCAGGAACTCCGCGTGGAGAGTCTGCCCCACTTCGGCATACAGCCAGAAGCACGGCAGTACCGCCGCCACGAGGACCGAGTAGCTGCCGGAGGCAGAGGCCGCCAGCAGGTGGTCCACGTAGGACTTGGTGACAGGTCCGAGGACGGAGTCCACTGTCCTGGTGCTTAGCCACGTGCGGTGCAGTTCGGACTCGACCTCAAGGCATTGCTGGGCCGACTTCGCCCAGAATAGCTGGGCGGCTTCCGTGGGCGCCAGCGCGCTGGCCCGGGCAAGGACCCGCGAATAGCCGTTGAGGTAGATGGCGTCCTGGGCGAGGTAATAGGCGAACTGTTCCTCAGCCAATGTGCCGGCCGCCAGGTCGCGGATGAAATCCAGCCCGTAGATGGCTGCAAGATCCGGCTCCGACGCCCGCCGCAGCGTCTCTGCGAATTCGCCGGCTGCCGGAACCTGTTGCATGTGGTGGAAGTGGTTGATGGGGCCGTTGCCCGCGCCCACCTCAAGTTGGTCAGCGGCCTGCAGCGCGCCCACCAGCCAGGGCTTCACTTTCCGCAATGAGGCTTCCCAATCCCCCAGCCGGGCCTGGGCCGTGGCCATGGCCGATGACAGCGAGCAGCCGGTGCCGTGGCTGTTGCGCGTGGGGATCCTGTCCCCGCTCACTTCCACCACCTCCCGGGCGAGCAGCCCGGCAGCGTTGACCAGGGCATCCGGGCACGCACCGCCGTCGAGATGGCCGCCCTTGACCAGGACGGTGGCGCCGGTCGCTGCGGACAACCGCTGCCCCTGCCCGAGCGCGTCGTGCCATTCCCTCGCCTGCGGCTCCCCCAACAGGATGGCCAGTTCCGCCAGGTTGGGGGTGATCAGGTCCGCGAGCGGGAGCATCTCCCGCAGGGCCGCCTCGGCAGACTCCTGCAGCAGCCGGTCGCCGCTCGTGGCCACCATCACCGGATCAAGAACGACGACGGCGGGACGCACCTTTTCCAGCCAGTCGCGGACCACTCCTATCACCGCAGCGTCGCCCAGCATGCCGATCTTGACCGCGTCGATGGTGATGTCATCGCTGATGGCATCAAGCTGCTGGCCAAGGAAGGACGCCGGCGGGACGTGAACCGCCTGGACCCCCTGGGTGTTTTGGACCGTCAGCGCGGTGATGGCCGCCATCCCGTAGCCGCCAAGGGCCGCAATGCTTTTGAGGTCGGCCTGGACGCCCGCGCCCCCTGAAGGGTCCGATCCGGCAATGGACAGCACCCGCGGAACGTCACGCAGCACCCGGACCGCAGAAGAGCGGCCTGGTGCGGGCTGGACCTCAGCCCGGGTTGCTGGGGTTTCCGGCAGGGCCGCCGCGGGCGTTGCAGGAGGAAGGACAGAAGTTGAAGCCAAAGGAGACATCCCTTCGCCGGTGCTAACCGGACAGGTTCAACGGGTGTGGATCTCAGCCGGCTCTCTGCGCGGCACCCCGTGTCAGTCACCAGCCTAGCGTTCCTCGCGACTTAACGCCGGACGCCCGGACGCAGCCTGTGATTCACAGGCACGTCCGGGCGCCGTTGTATTGGCTTGCCCTACTGTTTGGTCAGAGCTCCGAGGCCGGAACTCCTACGCCCAGGATGATGGGCGCGTTGGCGGCAACCGGTTTGTCGGCCACAGGAGCCTTGACGGGTTCCGGGGCCTTGGCGGCGTGGGTGTGTCCGGCGGCAGCCGCGGGAGCGGCTTCGTGATGCTCTACGGACGTGGCGTTGGCTGCGCCCTGGGCACGGCTGGCACTCCGGTTCCGCCGGGGACGGCGGGCGCGGGGCTCCTCGGTGTGGTCGGAGTAATCCCTCTCCGCCGCGGCTGGCTGCTGCTGGCGGGCAGGTTCGGCCGCCCGGCTTTCAGTTGCATGAACTGCCGGCGGCGTGCTTTCCGCTACAGGAGCCGGCTCACCAAGGTGGGCGAAGGCCTCCGCGAGGCGGTCAAGTGTCAGGGCAGGTGCGTGCGGCTGGTCATCGTGGTGCGCAACGAACGGAAGCACCACCTGCTCGCCGCCGAATGTCAGCACTGCGGCCGGGCGGCCGTTGGAGTCCGTTTCGGACTGCCCAACCGGAGCCGGCACCGGAGCCGCAGGCTGCCGGCCCGCGGCAGCTGATGCGTGCGCCACCTCGTCGTCATGCAGATGCGCAGCGTGGGCTGCGGCCGCAATGTTCGCAAGCGCTGCCCGCGTGGCCTCCGCCTTCGCATGGCGCTCGGCATCGCTGGCTTCCGGGTGGACCGTGTGGATCTGCACCGGAGCTGCCGGTGCTGTTTCCAGCGGCTGGCCACCCCGTCCGCGGCGGCGCTTCCGGTCAGTGCGGCCACCCGGCTGGCTGTCCGGGCGCTGGCTGTCAGTCCGCACGCTGTCAGTGCGCTGGGCTTCCGGGCGGCTGTCTACCCGCTGCACGTGGTGCTCCGCGGCTACCGTGTTGGCGCGGCGGTGTTCCACGGGGTCGTCGTGGGTGACAATTCCGCGGCCTGCACAGGTTTCACACTGCTCGCCGAAGACTTCCAGGAGCCCGGTGCCCATGCGCTTGCGCGTCATCTGCACGAGGCCCAGCGAGGTCACTTCGGCCACCTGGTGCTTGGTCCGGTCGCGGCCCAGGCATTCCACCATGCGGCGCAGGACAAGGTCGCGGTTGGATTCGAGGACCATATCGATGAAGTCGATGACGATGATGCCGCCGATGTCGCGGAGCCGGAGCTGCCGGACCACTTCTTCAGCTGCCTCGAGGTTGTTCTTGGTGACGGTTTCCTCGAGGTTGCCGCCGCTGCCGGTGAACTTGCCGGTATTGACGTCCACCACGGTCATGGCTTCGGTGCGGTCAATGACCAGCGAGCCGCCCGAAGGCAGGAAGACCTTGCGTTCCAGGGCCTTGTGGATCTGCTCATCGATCCGCCACGCAGCGAAGATGTCCTGGTCCTTGGTCCACTTTTCCAGGCGGCCCACGAGGTCCGGGGCCACGTAGGTGACGTAGGCCTCGATGGTGTCCCAGGCCTCTTCACCGGAGACGATCAGCTTGGAGAAGTCCTCGTTGAAGACATCACGGACCACCTTGATGGTGAGGTCAGGTTCGCCGTAGAGCAGCTCCGGCGCGAGAATCTTGGTGGACGTGGACTGGCTTTCGATGCCCTCCCACTGCGCGCGCAGCCGGTTGATGTCGTGCGTGAGCTCCTCTTCCGAGGCGCCTTCGGCAGCGGTGCGGACGATGACGCCGGCGTGCTCCGGGAGGCGGTCCTTGAGGATGCGCTTGAGGCGGTTTCGCTCGACGTCGGGCAGTTTGCGGGAGATGCCGGTCATGGAGCCGCCGGGCACATAGACCAGGTAGCGGCCGGGCAGCGAGATCTGGCTGGTCAGCCGTGCACCCTTGTGGCCCACGGGATCCTTGGTGACCTGGACCAGGACGGTGTCGCCGGACTTGAGCGCGTTTTCGATCCGGCGCTGCTTGCCTTCGAGGTTAACTGCCTCCCAGTTCACTTCACCGGCATACAGGACGGCGTTGCGGCCGCGTCCGATGTCAACAAACGCCGCTTCCATGGACGGCAGGACGTTCTGCACCTTGCCGAGGTAAACGTTGCCGATCAGGGAGTCCTGCTGGGTCTTGGAAACAAAGTGCTCGGCCAGGACGCCGTCTTCGAGGACGCCGATCTGGATTCTGTCGTCGCGCTGGCGGACGATCATCTGCCGGTCAACTGATTCGCGGCGGGCCAGGAACTCGGCCTCGGTGATGACCGTGCGGCGGCGGCCCGTGTCGCGGGATTCGCGGCGGCGCTGCTTCTTGGCTTCGAGGCGCGTGGAACCCTTGACAGACGTGACGCGGTTGTTGACCGGCGCTTCGGTCGCGGCGCGCGGCGCGCGGACACGGGTCACCGTGTTGGGCGGGTCGTCGCCTTCTCCTCCGGTCAGTTCCAGATCCTGGTCGCCACGGCGACGGCGGCGACGACGACGGGACGTCACGCCTTCATCGGCCTGCCCGGCGGACTCCTCTTCGGTTTCTTCGGCTGCGCCTTCGTCGCCTTCGTTATCACCGTCAGCATCGCTTTCGCCTGTGCGGCTGCGGCCACGGCGGCCACGGCTGCGGCGCCTGCGGCGGCCGTTGGCGTCGTCCGCTTCGCCGTCTTCGGCGTCGTCCTCTTCCGGCTCTTCAACCGCGGCAGCAACCGGCGCGGGGCGGACCACGGTGCTGAGGTCGGGGGCCTGGAAAAGCACCGATGTGGTGGACGCCGGCTCAAGGAAGAGTGAACTGAACGGGCTGGCAGTCTCAGCAGCAGCCGGCTCGTCAAGCGGCGCGGCGGCAGCGTTGACCGGGGCAGCGTTGACGGGGGCAACGGCGGCTGCTGCGGGCGCGGCGGCGGCCGCAGCGGCGGCTTCCTCTGCTTCCGGGGCCGGCGTTGCTGCAGTTTCAGGGGCTGCCTGCTCTGGAACTGCCTGTTCCACGGCCGCGGGTGCGACGTCGGGGGCCGAGGTTTTGCGCGTGGCCACGCGGCGGCGGCGGACAGGCTTGGTCTCCGCTGCAGCCTCGGGGGCTGCGGCTGCAGCCTCGGGTTCGACGGCGGGCTCTACGACGGTCTCGGTAACAACGGCGGCAGGTGACTCCAGAACCTCAGCAGCGAAGGCCGGCAACGGTTCGGCGGTCTCGACCTTCTTACGTGCGCGGGTGCGGCGGACCGGCGCCTTAGGCTCCGGTGCGGCGTCCGTCGCAGGCTCAGCCTCGGCTGACTCCTTTACCGGTGCGGAGTCTGCGGCCTTCGGCACTGCCTTTCGGCGTGTCCGGGTGGCCTTCTTGGGCGCTTCCGTGGCCTCGGCGACGGCTTCATCATTAATGGCTGGTGTTTGTTCGTTTTCCATATGTGGCAACACTCCTGCCCCTGACGTACCGCCACATCCGGCACCCATTGGGGCACATATTGTCAAAACCCGCGGGCGTTGACAGAAGTCAAGTGGATACTCCCAGGTTCGCACCGGCAGAGGGGTGCGGCAGCCCGTGGGAGCCGTCGGCTGTGTCCTGAAACCCGTTGTTCTACACGCCACAACCAGGTGCCGACCAATGGAATTGCGGGAAGCCGGATCAGAGAATCCGAAGCCTGCCCTGCTCATCATTGGCGGTCTTGAAACAAGCCACCGGACCGGAGTCCGAATGTGGGTCGGCCTCCAGCCATGTTCATTCTCTCACACCCGGGCTGAAAGGCGGCGGAACCACGGGCAACGGATCGGTACCTGACGGCGCTGACTGAATGCTGCTTCCAGCCACCGGCGTTACAATCGGGGCAAGGAGCACCCGAAGCAAAGGACGCCACACACCATGCCCAGCATTTCCTCCCACGGCACCGACACGCCGGCTGCCTCCCCTGCGGCGGAGCCGTTTCCCGCCACGCCCGGGACTGTGCCGCCGATGGCACGCAACCGGCCCCTCGGCTGGCTGATGGTAGTCACCGGCGCCATCGGCTGGCTTGCCTCGGGGGCGCTGGTCCTGGAAAAGCTCGCTGTCCTCGAGGATCCGAATCACGTAACGGCCTGCGACGTTAATCCGTGGATCTCCTGCGGCCAGGTTATGCAGACGTGGCAGAGCTCGGCGTTCGGGTTCCCCAACATGTTCATTGGCATCGTCGCGTTCGCCGTCATCATCACCGTGGGCATGGCCCTGCTCTCCGGCGCCACGTTCGCACGCTGGTACTGGGCAGGACTCCAGGCCGGCGTCACGCTCGGCTTCGCGTTTGTGGTGTGGCTCTGGTCCCAGGCCCTCTACGACATCCACATCCTGTGCCCGTTCTGCATGATTGTCTGGGCCGCGATGATCCCGCTCTTCGTCTGGGTAACCATCCGAAACGTCGTCCACGGCATCATCCCCGTCCCGTCAGGTGCAGCACGCGTGCTGGGCGAATCAGGTTGGATCATCACGGCGTTGCTGTACGTGGCAGTCATCGCCAGCATCTTCTTCGCGTTCATCCAGGTGTTTGCCGGAACCTCAGGCTTCTAACGCGGACCCCGCACAAACGCACAAAAGGCGCCAACGGACAAGCGCGAACGGACACTTGAGGCCCCGGTTTCCCGGGGCCTCAAGTGTCCGTTCGCGCAGTTCGCGGGTGGACGTTAGTCCTGGAACCAGATCTTGATTTCGCGCTCGGCCGAGTCCACGGAGTCGGAGCCGTGGACCAGGTTCTGCTGGACCTTCAGGCCCCAGTCGCGGCCGAAGTCGCCACGGATGGTCCCGGGAGCCGCAGTGGTGGGATCCGTAGTGCCGGCCAGGGACCGGAAGCCTTCAATGACGCGGTGGCCTTCGAAGATCGCGGCCACCACCGGTCCGCTGAGCATGAATTCAACGAGGGGCTCGTAGAACGGCTTGCCCACGTGTTCTTCGTAGTGCTGCTCCAGCAGGTCCCGGCTGGCGTCAACCTTCTTCAGTTCGGCGAGGGTGTAGCCTTTGGCCTCGATGCGGCCCAGAATGGCGCCGCTGAGGTTGCGGGCAACGCCGTCGGGCTTGATCAGTACCAGGGTGCGCTCAATGGTCATAGCTGCTCCAATGCGTAATGGGTGGTTTCGGGACAATTCTACGAGGCTTCCGGGGTGTCCCCGTGCGACGCGTTCCACTCGGCCTGGTCGCGTTCGCGCTTTGCGGCTTCGGAATCGATCCGGATGCCGGTGCGGATTCCATACCACCAGGCCAGGCCGAACAGCCCGCCAACAAGGAACATCATGGGCTCAACGATGCCCGTCAGGATCAGCACAATCTGTAGGATCCAGCCCAGTCCCACGCCCCAGGGCTTGGACAGCACCGCGCAGGCCAAGATTATCACTACGCTCAGTGCGATGCCGATGCCCAGGATCAGCGCTGGCGGAAACTCGCCGCGCCTAAGTCCAAAGACGGCCAGCGTTGCGAAAAAGACCACAAACGCTTCAAGCAGCAGGACGGTGGAGGCAAACATCACCTTGGTGGACCGGCGCTTCTTGGGCATTCCCGGGCGCCACTCGCGCTGCGCTTTGGTGAGCTTCGCCACTGCTAGGCCTCCGTCTTTCCGAGCAGGATCCGGGCTTCCGCCACCAGGGTGATGGACCCCGTCACCAGCACGCCGCCGGAGAGGTCGTCGCTGGCTTCGGCGCGTTCCACGGCCCATTCGAGGGCGTCGTCGAGCTTCTCAGCAATGTGGATGTTGTCTTCGCCGAAGCCCATTTCCACCGCCAGTTCAGCCAGTTCGGCCGCGGGTACCGCCCGCGGCGAGTTGGACTGGGTGAAGCAGTATTCCTGGGCGATCTCGCCCAGGGATTCCTTGAGCTGGCGCAGTATCTCTTCGGCGTCCTTCTCCTTCAGGACTCCCACTACCGGCACCAGCCGGGTGAAGCTGAAGGCCTCCTGGATGGCCTCGGCCGAGACCCTGATGCCGTCCGGGTTGTGGGCCGCGTCAACAATGATGGTGGGCGCCGTCCGGACAACCTCAAGGCGGCCCGGGGAGGTGACGGATGCGAAGGCCTCCTGGAGCACCTCGGCGTCAAGTTCCTTCTCGCCGCCGAAGAAGGCCTCGAGGGCTGCCACCGCCACGGCTGCGTTCTGGGCCTGGTGCGCGCCGTGGAGCGGCAGCAGCAGTTCCGCGTACCGGCCGGCGATGCCCTGGATGCTCACCACCTGGCCGCCCACGGCAACCGTCCGGGATTCGACGCCGAACTCCACGCCTTCAAACCGGAACGGGACTGCCACCTCCTTGGCTTTCTCGAGCAGCACCTGCGCAGCATCAACAGGCTGCGAGGCACTGATGAGGTAACCGCCGGGCTTGATGATGCCGGCCTTCTCGTAGGCAATGTCCTCGGTGGTATCGCCCAGCAGGTCGGTGTGGTCCAGTGAGATGGGGGTAACCACCGAAACCAGGCCGTCGCCCACGTTGGTGGCATCGGTGATGCCGCCCAGGCCCACTTCGATCACGGCCACGTTGACGGGCTGGTCCGCGAAGATCGCGAAGCCCAGAATGGTCAGGCATTCGAAGTACGTGAGCCGGGGCTCCCCCGCCGCGGTGAGTTCGTCGTCGACGATCTGCAGGTACGGGCGGATCTCGTCCCAGATCCGGACGAACGTTTCGTCAGAGACGGGGTGGCCGTCGATGCTGATCCGCTCGGTGACCTTGGACAGGTGCGGGCTGGTGTAACGGCCGGTGCTCAGGCCGTGCGCGCGCAGACCGGCCTCAATCATCCGGGCGGTGGAGGTCTTGCCGTTGGTGCCGGTCACATGGATGATCGGGAACGCCTTGTTGGGCTCCCCCAGCACATCCATCGCCCGGAACAGCGGCGCAAGACGCGGCTCCATCTTGTTTTCCGGTGCACGCCCCAGCAGCTCGGCGTAGACACTTTCCACGGAGAATTCGTCAGTCATGGCTCAGGCCTCTGCTTTTTCGACGGTGATGCGTGGTTCGCCTGACTCGGCCGGAACTGTGGACAGCTCCAGCGTCAGGGTTTCGGTCTTGACCAGCTCGGCGTTCGCCAGCAGTGCCTCCAGCACCGCGGGAGCGGCCGTGACGGTGGTCCGGATCCGGTCGCTCACATTCAGTGCGGCGTCCTTGCGTGCCTGCTGGATGGCGCGGACCATGTCGCGTGCAGTCCCTTCGGCCTCAAGTTCCGGCGTGACCTCGGTGTTGAGAACCACAAAGCCGCCGCCCGGCAGGACAGCTACTGAAGCCGATCCGCCGTCGGATTCTGCCACCACAGTCTCCAGCGTGTACTCCTGGGATTCCAGCTCCAAGCCTCCGGCGATGACCACTCCGGCGTCCGAAACCGACCAGTCGCCGGACTTGGCGCCCTTGATGGCCTGCTGGACGTTCTTGCCCAGGCGCGGTCCCGCGGCGCGTGCGTTGACCACGAGCTTCTGCTCGATGCCGAACTCCTCCGGGGAGGCGCTCTCGGCGTCCAGCAGGCGCACAGAGCGCAGGTTCAGTTCATCGGCGACGACGGCGGCGAAGCCTCCCAGCGCATCCGCGCCGGGTGCCACAACGGTCAGTTCCTGCAGCGGCAGCCTCACGCGGAGGTTGGCGGCCTTCCGCAGCGAGGATCCGGTGGAGCAGATCTGCTGCACGCGGTCCATCGCTTCCACTAGCGACGCGTCGGCCGGGAACAAGTCCGCGTCCGGCCAGTCGGCCAGGTGCACGGAGCGTCCGCCGGTGAGGCCGCGCCAGATCTCCTCGGAGACCAGCGGCAGCAGCGACGCGGCGACGCGGGACACGGTCTCCAGCGCGGTGTACAGCGCGTCGAACGCGTCAGCGCTCTCGTCAAAGAAGCGCTGGCGGCTGCGGCGGACGTACCAGTTCGTGAGCATGTCCAGGTAGCTGCGCAGTTCATCGCACGCACCGGAGATATCGTAGCTGTCCAGCTGGGCGGTCATGTTGCGGACCAGGTCACCGGTGTTCGCCAGCAGGTACTGGTCCAGGGTGTCGGCGTACCCGTCGTAGCGGAGCTTCGCGTCGTAACCCTTCGCTTGCCCTCCAACTACGTTGGAAGCGTTCGTGTACAGCGTGAAGAAGCTGTACACGTTCCACAGGGGCAGGATGACCTGGCGGACGCCGTCGCGGATTCCCTGTTCGGTGACCACCAGGTTGCCGCCGCGCAGGATGGGGCTGGACATCAGGAACCAGCGCATGGCGTCGGAGCCGTCACGGTCCAGGACCTCGGAGACATCCGGGTAGTTGCGCAGGCTCTTGGACATCTTCTGCCCGTCCGAGCCCAGCACAATGCCGTGGCTGATGACGTTCCGGAACGCCGGACGGTCAAACAGCGCCGTGGATAGGATGTGCAGCATGTAGAACCAGCCACGGGTCTGGCCGATGTACTCCACGATGAAGTCCGCGGGGTTGTGCGTGTCGAACCAGGCTTCGTTCTGGAACGGGTAATGCACCTGGCCGTAGGGCATGGAACCGGAGTCGAACCAGACGTCCAGGACGTCCTCGACGCGGCGCATCACCGACTGGCCCTCTTCGGGGGTCCGGGGATCGTCCGGGTTGGGTCGGGTCAGTTCATCGATGAACGGGCGGTGCAGGTCAACCTCGCCGGCCTTGTTCAGCGGCAGGCGGCCGAAATCGGTTTCGATCTCGGCCAGGGAGCCGTAGACGTCGGTGCGCGGGAATTCCGGGTCGCTGGACTGCCACACCGGGATGGGGCTGCCCCAGTAGCGGTTGCGGCTGATGGACCAGTCGCGGGCGTTGGCGAGCCACTTTCCGAACTGGCCGTCCTTGACGTTGCCGGGGATCCAGTTGATGTCCTGGTTCAGTTCGGACATGCGGTCCTTGAACTTGGTGACTTCCACGTACCAGGAGGACACCGCGCGGTAGATCAGGGGGTTGCGGCAGCGCCAGCAGTGCGGGTAGCTGTGCTCGTAGCTGGCCTGGCGGACCAGCCGGCCCTGGGCGCGCAGCACCTGGGTGATGGGCTTGTTGGCCTCGAACACCTGAAGCCCGGCGATATCGTGCAGGTCGCCGTGGCTGAACAGCGGCAGGAACTTGGCACCTTCGTCCACGGACAGGACCACCGGGATGCCGGCCTCTTCACAGACCTTCTGATCGTCTTCACCGTAGGCGGGCGCCTGGTGGACGATGCCGGTGCCGTCAGTTGTTGTGACGTAGTCGGCCACGAGGAAGCGCCAGGCGTTCTGCGTCCCGTACTTTTCGTCGTCGCTGAAGTCGTTCCACAGCGGCTGGTAGGCCAGGCCCTCAAGGTCGGCGCCGGTGTGGGTTGACGTCACGGCAGCCTCGGCGGAGTCCGCATCCTCATAGCCCAGGTCCTTGGCGTACGCGGCCAGCAGGTCCGCGGCCAGGAGGAAACTGCCGGTGACGGGCGCGTCCGGCGAAGCGGCCTTGACGCCGTTGGGTCCGGCGGGGAGCACGGCGTAGGTGATGGAAGGCCCGACGGCGAGCGCCAGGTTGGTGGGCAGCGTCCACGGCGTGGTGGTCCAGGCGAGCGCCTGGACGCCGGCGAGCTGCTTCGACAGCGCCGATTCCCCTGCCGTGATCGGGAACGTCACCGTGACAGTCTGGTCCTGGCGGTTCTTGTAGACGTCGTCGTCCATGCGGAGCTCATGGTTGGATAGCGGCGTCTCGTCCTTCCAGCAATACGGCAGCACACGGTAGCCGTTGTACGTCAGGCCTTTTTCGTGCAGCTGCTTGAACGCCCACAGGACCGATTCCATGTATTCGACGTTGAGCGTCTTGTAATCGTTGTCGAAGTCCACCCAGCGGGCCTGGCGGGTGACGTAGCTCTTCCACTCATCGGCGTACTTCATCACGGAGGCACGGCAGGCGTCGTTGAACTTATCGATGCCCATGGCCTCGATCTGGGTCTTGTCCGTCATGCCCAGCTGCTTCATGGCTTCCAGTTCAGCCGGCAGTCCGTGGGTGTCCCAGCCGAAGCGGCGTTCAACGCGGCGGCCGCGCTGCGTCTGGTAGCGGCCCACGAGGTCCTTGGCGTACCCGGTCAGGAGGTGGCCGTAGTGCGGCAGGCCGTTGGCGAAGGGAGGACCGTCGTAGAAGACGAATTCGTTGCTGCCGGGCTGCCCGCCGGGGGCGTCCGCGCTTCGCTGGTCGATGCTGGCCTGGAAAGTGCCGTCCTGGTCCCAGTACTTCAGGATGCGCTCTTCGATCTCCGGGAACTTCACGGAGGCGGAGACACCGGCGGCAGCGCCGCTCGAAACTGCAGCCGAGGGGGAAGCTGAGGCTTTGGGGTAATACGTCATTCTCGACATCCTGTGTTGAGCTGGTGAACCACTCAGCCGTTGCTGGATGGTTCCGTTCAGGATGCGAGGACGGCTCGTGTGCTGTCCTGGGACTGCACGCTTACCGCGGTACCACCTCACTTACCGGCACTCCACCATGCTCCGAGGGAAGCTTGTTGGTGCGCCGGCCGCTCATTACTGCTGTGACGGGCTTACCCGTCCGGTTCTACCGGCCCTGGCGCGTACTGATCCTAGCGCCGGGGCGTTCTTCCGGAAGCTCACCGGTGATGGCCGGGTCAAAGCTGATACGACGATGTTACCGGAGAAGTCACTGCGTTTCACTGCACGCTGCCTTGAAAGCACAGCGCGGTCCGCCGTGCAGCGAAACGCAGTGACGGCGGCTGGGCGCCCGGGCCGGTACTAGAAGCCGCGGGGCAGTTTCATGCCGGCAGCAGCCATAACATCGCGGAGCCGGTCCGGGTAGTCGGTGATGATCCCGTCAACGCGGTGTCGATCAGCGCCCGCATGGTGGGCTGGTCATCGACGGTCCACGGGATGACCTGCATCCCGGCAGCGTGCGCACGTTCCACCATGTCCGCGGTGACGTAGGGGACGTAGCCCGGATCGGTCACTTTGCCGTTCTGCGGGGTGCCGTGCACGGGAGAGACGGCGTCGAAGCCGAGGGAGGACGCTGCAGCGATGAGGTCGCCGCCAAAGTCGTCGGCGTCAATCCCGCCAAGCCACGGCGAGCTGCCCGGCTGCCCGGCCTGGAGGAAGTCCTTGTTGGTCAGGGCCACGGTGCGGATCTGCGGGTCGCGCTGCTGGACGAGGCGCAGGGAGCCCCAGTCGAAGCTCTGGATGGAGACGCGGCTCTGCATCTGGGCGGCGTTGATTTCCCGGAGTACGACGTCGATGAACTGCTCGCGCGGGGCGGTTTCCGCCGGAGCGCCGGCTTCAACCTTCGTTTCAATGTTGAACTTCACCTGGCTGGCGCGGTGGGCGTCGGCGAGCTCAAAAACCTCGGCCAGAGTCGGCATCTTGGCGCCGGGAGACGCCGTCTGGCCCGGGAACTGCGGCTGGGTGAGCGTACCGCAGTCCAGGCTTCGGACCTGTTCGAAGGTCAAGTCCTTGACGTACTTGCCCACATAGGGGAACTGCGGATCGTTCGGCGTGACCGGCGCGGTATCGAGGCACTTCTTGTTGCTGATCTTGCGGTCGTGCGTGATGACTTCGCGGCCGTCCTTGGTGATCTGGAGGTCAAGTTCCAGGGTGGACACGCCGGTCTCGAGGCCCTTGGCGAAAGACGCCAGGGTGGATTCGACGGTCAGGCCGAGTCCGCCGCGGTGGGCCTGCAGATCAAAATGGTTGTCCGTGCCGTTGGGGTTCGTGTCAGCGGCTTGGGCCTGGACCGAAGTCGTGAGGAGCAGGGCTGCGCTGAGTACGGCAGCGCCAAGCTTCATCGGGGTGCGCATAGGAAGGAATCTCCACTCTGGTGGTGTGCAGTTTGCGCCTGCTACAGTGCCGTCCTGCGGCCAACGCCAGGCCACAGCGGGCCGGCCGGAGTGAGACTGGACGGTAAAACGTTGGGCTTCATCGCAAAGCCGATCCAATCAACGGGCGACGCCAGGGCGGCGACTCTTTAGACTCGTGCCATGACAGTCTCCCGGGCGATTTGTTCCGGTCCCTGATGGGCCATCGTGCACACCACGGCTGGCTGTGGTCTGCTGGCCTGGTTGCGGCACCTGTTGTGGTGGTGTCCTGGTTCCGCGCCGTCCCGGCGCCGTGGCCGCCGCTTGTGGTACAGGTAGTGGCTTTTACGCCGTGGCTGGCATTCCTCGCCGCGGCCGCGGTGTTGCTGGCACTGCCCAGCCGGCGTGCCTGGGCTATCCTGCCAGCGGCAATCCTGCTGACCGCACAGCTTATCTGGCTGTTCCCGCCGGAAGTGTTCCTGGCCCGGCAGGGAGGGTACCCCCAGGTCCGGGGGCCGGATGCTCCAGCCGCGGCGAAGCTGACAGTCATGAACCTCAATGCCCGGCTCGGAGGTGCTGATAGCGCCGCCATCGTCCGGCTGGTCCGGGACCACCATGTTGACCTGCTGACCGTCCAGGAGCACAGCCTGGAGTTGGAGAAGCGGCTGGCGCGGGCGGACCTGGGCAGCGTGCTTCCCCACCGCGTGTCCCATCCCCGGAATGGAGCGGCCGGCAGCGCCGTCTACTCGTCTTTCCGGCTCAAGGAGGTGGGAATGGTCCCTGACACTGCGTTCAGCATGCCGGTTGTCCGGCTTGAGACCAGTGACCCGGGCGCCGGCGCCGGCCTGACGGTCATCAATGTGCACACGCACGCGCCCGTGGACATTGCCGTTCATCAATGGCGAAGTGACCTTACAGCTGTGGCCCGGGCAGGCAGCGGAGCCGGTCCTACGCTTCTGGCGGGCGATTTCAACGCGACATATGACCACTGGGAATTCCGCGCGATGCTGGAGGGGGCCGGCGGCGGCCGGAAACTGGTGGATGTTGCAACCGCGTTGGGCAGCCGGCTCATCCCCACCTGGCCGATGCGGGATTACAGCCTTCCCGGCGTGACTCTGGACCATTTGGTGACCAGCCCGGACGTTTCAAGTTCGGGCTACTCGGTCCACCCGGTCAAAGGTACCGACCACGCTGCAGTGATCGCCACCCTGGAGATCCAGCTTCCCTAACGCTTGCGGATCAGCTTGTGGGTGGCCGCCTGCGCAACGGGCCGGATCACGATCTGGTCCAGGTTGACATGGTGCGGCGCGCTGACGGCGTAGCGCACCACGTCGGCGACGTCGGCTGCGGTCAGAGGCTTCTCCACGCCCTCGTAAACCTTCTCCGCGGCGCTCTGGTCACCAAAGCGGTTGAGCGCGAACTCTTCGGTGCGGACAAGGCCCGGGGCTACCTCGATGACGCGGATGTTGTGCTCCGCCTCTTCCAGCCGGAGGGCCCCGGTCAGTGCGTGCTGGGCAAACTTGGCGGCGTTGTAGCCGCCGCCGCCCTCGTAGGCCACCAGTCCGGCGGTCGACGTCAGGTTCAGGACAGTTCCTTCGCCGGTGGCACGGAGCATCGGCAGGAACGCCCGGGTGAGCTTCACGGTGCCGAGGACGTTGACCCGGAACATCCATTCCCAGTCGTCGGTGTTGGCCTCGCCCACCAGGTCAGCGCCCCGGGCCCCGCCGGCGATGTTGATGAGCGTCCCCACGCCGCCGGCTTCGGTGACGCGGGCAAGGAGCCTGGCGACGTCGTCGTCCTCGGTGATGTCAGCGGGAATTCCGACGGCGCCTGTTTCAGCTTCCAGCGCGGCCAGCCGTTCGGCGCGGCGTGCCACAGCGAATACCGTCCAGCCTTCCGCGCGCAATGCCCGCACGGTTGCCTCGCCGATGCCGGTGCTGGCGCCGGTTACTACAGCTGCCTTGTTCAGTGAATCTTCAGTCATGGCACCACCCTAACGGGCCCGCCCGTAGGCATGCATGGAGCGATGTCGCCGGATGAAGTCCCGGCCATGAAACAATTGCCAGATGGCTGAAGACACTCAGGGTACAGACACGCCCTCCACCGCCCCTATCAACGTTCCGGACAAGCCCGCCCTTGAGGGGCTCGAAGCTGCCCTCACGCAGCGCTGGCTTGCCGAAGGGACCTACAAGTTCAACCCGGACACCACCCGGGAGCAGGTCTACTCGATCGACACTCCCCCACCCACGGCGTCCGGCTCCCTGCACGTGGGGCACATGTTCTCCTTCACGCAGACGGACGTGCTGGCCCGCTACCAGCGCATGATCGGCAAGAACGTGTTCTATCCGATGGGTTGGGATGACAACGGCCTGCCCACCGAGCGCCGCGTCCAGAACTACTACGGCGTGCGCTGCGATCCGGCCATCCCGTACGACGCCGGCTACCGCGCTCCGGCCGAGCCCGCCAAGAACCAGCGCGATTTCGACGTCGTCTCGCGCCGGAACTTCATCGAGCTGTGTGAAGAACTTGCCGTGGAGGATGAGAAGGTCTTCGAAAGCCTGTTCCAGCAGCTCGGTCTTTCCGTGGACTGGCAGCTGACGTACCGGACCATCGATGACGCCTCGCGCGAAGTCTCCCAGCGCGCCTTCCTGGCCAACCTGGCAGCCGGCGACGCGTACATGGCCGAAGCGCCAACCCTCTGGGACATCACCTTCCGCACGGCCGTGGCCCAGGCGGAACTCGAAGACCGCGAAGTTGCCGGCGCTTACTACCGCTACCCGTTCTTCACCGAAGACGGCGAAAAGATCTATGTCGAGACCACCCGTCCCGAACTGCTGGCAGCCTGCGCCGCCCTCGTTGCAAACCCCGACGACGAGCGGTACCAGCCGCTGTTCGGCAAGATGGTCACGTCCCCGGTCTTCGGTGTTGAGGTTGAGGTCAAGGCCCACCCGCTGGCCAAGGCGGACAAGGGCTCCGGCATCGCCATGGTGTGCACGTTCGGTGACCTCACCGACGTCACCTGGTGGCGGGAACTCCAGCTGCCCACCCGTGCCATCGTTGGCCGGGACGGCCGCATCGTCGGCGAAACCCCGGACTGGATCACCACCGATGCAGGGCGCACCGCCTACGAAGCCATTGCCGGCAAGACCGTCTTCAGCGCCAAGGAAACAGTGGTGGAGCTCCTGGCCGCCGAAGATCTGATCGACGGCGAACCGAAGAAGATCATGCACCCGGTGAACTTCTACGAAAAGGGCGACAAGCCCCTCGAGGTTGTCACCTCACGCCAGTGGTACTACCGCAACGGCGGCCGCGACGAAGAGCGCCGCGCCCGCCTGATCGCGCGCGGCCACGAGATCGACTTCCACCCGGCCTTTATGCGGTCCCGCTTCGAGAACTGGATCTCCGGGCTGAACGGCGACTGGCTCGTGTCCCGCCAGCGCTTCTTCGGTGTGCCCATTCCCGTCTGGTACCCGCTGGACGCCGAGGGCAACCCGCAGTACGACGCCCCGATCGTGCCCCTGGACGGGCAGCTGCCGGTCGACCCCGCGGCCGATGCCGCACCCGGTTACGACGAAGCCCAGCGCGGCGTTCCCGGTGGCTTCGCCGGCGACGCCGACATCCTGGATACGTGGGCCACGTCTTCCCTGACGCCGCAGATTGTGGGCGGCTGGAGCCGGGACGAGGACCTCTTCGCCAAGGTCTTCCCGTTTGACCTGCGCCCCCAGGGCCACGACATCATCCGCACCTGGCTGTTCTCCTCGGTTGTCCAGGCGGATGCGCTGCAGCACGCCGCGCCGTGGAAGCATGCCGCCATCTCCGGCTGGATCCTGGACCCGGACCGGAAGAAGATGTCCAAGTCCAAGGGCAACGTAGTGGTTCCCACCGATGTGCTGGACGAATTCGGCTCCGACGCCGTCCGCTACTGGGCCACCTCCGCCAAGCTCGGCGCGGATACGGCGTACGAGATCGCGCAGATGAAGATCGGCCGCCGCCTTGCCATCAAGCTGCTGAACGCATCAAAGTTCGTCCTGAACCTGGGGGCGACGGAGAATTCCGTGGTCTCCACCGATCTCTCGGTGCTGACCAACCCGTTGGACCGCGCGGTGCTGGCCCAGCTGGCCGATGTGGTGCGCCAGTCCACCAAGGCGTTCGAGAACTACGATTACGCCCGGGCCCTGCAGATCACCGAGAGCTTCTTCTGGCAGTTCACGGACGATTACGTGGAGCTCATCAAGGACCGCGCCTACGGTGCGGCCGGCGACGCTGAGCAGGCCTCCGTGCTGGCAGCTCTCGCCACCAGCCTGGACACGATGCTGCGCCTGTTCGCCCCGTTCCTGCCGTTCGCCACCGAAGAGGTCTGGGGCTGGTGGCGCAACGGCTCCGTACACCGTGCACAGTGGCCCACCGCAGTGGACGTGGACGGCGACACCACCCTGCTTGCCACCGTTGGCACGGCCCTGAGCGGTGTCCGCAAGGCAAAGTCCGAGGCCAAGGTCAAGCAGCGCACCGAGGTCCTCTCCGCCACCATCACGGCGTCGGAATCCCTGACCACGCAGCTGAAGGCCGGACTGGGCGACCTGAAGGCAGCCTCGAACGCCCGCGAACTGACCCTCGTGGCAGGCGACGGCGAACTGACCGTCAGCGATGTCGTGCTGGCCGCTCCGGAGGATCAGCCCAAGGCCTGACCTGTTTTTGGGCGAAGGGGAAGCCCCATCAGCGTTTTGCCGTTGGTGGGGCTTCGACTTTTCGGCCATCCTGGTGACGTCTTTGATGGTCTGGCAGGATCCTTGGATCTTCAGGTCTTCCTACCTCGTCACTGGTAGCTTGTATCTGACTTTGCCGATGGCTGCGTCGGATACATATCACTGAATCTTTGGTTCCTGCGTCCCGCTTCTTTCGAAGTGGGTAAGAACCATTGTTGTCCCGACGGTTTGAATGCGCAAGAGCCCCGGACGAACTACATCAGAGTAGTTTGTCCGGGGCTCTTTGCTGTCTGCGTCAGTTGAATTCGGGACGTTCGCTGCGGCTGCGCTTAATCTCGAAGAAGTGCGGGTACGAGGCGAGTGTGACGGTGGCATCCCACAGCCGGCCAGCCTGCTCGCCGCGCGGGATGCGGGTCAGCACGGGGCCGAAGAAAGCAGTTCCGTTGAAGGCGACAACCGGCGTGCCGACGTCCTGGCCCACCAGCGAGATGCCCTCCTCATGGCTGGCCCTCAGCTGGGTGTCATAGGCGTCCGTGGCGGCAACGTCTGCCAGGCCGGCCGGGAGTCCGCACTCCGCCAATGCCTTGCTGATGACAACGCCGAAGTCCTTCTCCCCGCCAAGGTGGATCAGTGTGCCCATGGCGTCGTAGAGCGGCTTCACCACGTGGTCGCCGTGCTGCTCCTGGGCCGCGATGATGACCCGGACCGGGCCCCAGGCCTTGTCCATGAGCTCCAGGTAGCCGGCGTCGAGTTCGCGCCCCTCGTTGAGGACGGCCAGGCTCATCACATGCCATACGGTCTCGATATCGCGGACGGCCTCAACCTCGCCGATCCAGCGTGAGGTGATCCAGGCGAACGGGCACAGCGGATCAAACCAGAAGTCGGCCTGGTTGATGGTTGTTTCAGTCATGCGGGAGTCCTCTGGTTCCTGGGCGTGCGGGGTGGAAGGCGGAAGTGTCAGGCGGGGTGGCAGATGTGTCAGGCGGACTTGCGTCGCTTGGTCACGTGCGGAACGAGGGTGGGCTCGGCCTTGCTGAGGACAACGTCGGCGGTGATGACCACGCTGGCCACGTCTTCGCGGCTGGGGAGGTCAAACATGACCGGGAGCAGTACTTCCTCCATGATGGCGCGGAGGCCTCGGGCACCGGTGCCACGCTCCAGGGCCTGATCGGCGATGGCGTTGAGGGCGTCGTCATCGAAGACGAGTTCCACGCCGTCGATCTGGAACATCTTCTGGTACTGCTTGACCAGCGCGTTCTTCGGCGTGGAGAGGATCTGGATGAGGGCGTCGCGGTCCAGGCTGGAGACCGTGGTGATCACGGGAAGGCGGCCGATGAATTCCGGGATCAGACCGAACTTCAGGAGGTCCTCGGGCATAACTTCACCGTAGGAGTCCACCTTGTTGCTGGCATCGTTGAGTGGGGCGCCGAAACCAATGCCTTTGCGTCCGGAACGCGAACCGATGATCTCTTCCAGCCCGGCAAAGGCGCCCGCCACGATAAACAGCACGTTGGTGGTGTCGATCTGGATGAATTCCTGGTGGGGGTGCTTGCGTCCGCCCTGGGGCGGGACGGAGGCTACGGTTCCTTCGAGGATCTTCAGGAGGGCCTGCTGCACGCCCTCACCGGAGACGTCCCGGGTGATGGAGGGATTCTCGCTCTTGCGCGAAATCTTGTCGATTTCGTCAATGTAGATGATGCCCTGTTCGGCCTTTTTGACGTCGTAATCCGCTGACTGGATGAGCTTCAGGAGGATGTTCTCCACGTCCTCACCCACATAGCCGGCTTCGGTGAGTGCCGTGGCGTCGGCAACAGCAAACGGAACATTCAACCGCCGCGCCAGTGTCTGGGCCAGGTAGGTTTTGCCGCAGCCGGTGGGGCCGATCAGGAGGATGTTGGACTTGGCGATTTCGACGTCGTCGTGGTGGCCGCCCTCGGCGAGGCTGCCGCTCTTGGGGGCGTGGCCAGCCTGGATCCGCTTGTAGTGGTTGTAGACGGCGACCGCGAGGGAACGCTTGGCAGGTTCCTGGCCGATGACGTATTCCTGCAGGAAGTCGAAGATCTCGCGGGGCTTGGGCAGCTCGAAGCTTCCCAGATCGGCGACTTCCGCGAGCTCTTCCTCAATGATCTCGTTGCAGAGCTCAATGCATTCGTCGCAGATGTAGACACCGGGCCCGGCAATGAGCTTGCGTACCTGCTTCTGGCTCTTTCCGCAGAAAGAACACTTCAGCAGATCCGTGCTCTCGCCAATCCGAGCCATATGTGAACCCCTTAAGTATCTTGCTGCCAGGCAGCTGTGCACCGTTGCTGGAATCGTGGCAGGCCTAGGAGGACCGGCCGTGACATCTTCCACTCTAGGTCACAATTGCGTCCAAGGGTGGAAAGCGAAGGCCGGTGCGGCCCAAATAACTGGGACCGCACCGGCCGCCAAAGAGCCGTACTACCTGGTAATTGCCTGCGGCTTCATCTTGCGGGAATCAAGGACTTGGTCAATGAGGCCGTAATCCAAGGCCTCCGCCGCGGTCAGGATCTTGTCACGCTCGATGTCGTTGTTGACCTGCTCCGACGTGCGGCCCGAGTGGTGCGCCAGCGTGTCCTCAAGCCAGGCGCGCATCCGCATGACTTCAGCGGCCTGGATCTCAAGGTCCGATGCCTGTCCGCCCTGGCCGCCGGAGAGTGCCGGCTGGTGGATCAGGACGCGGGCGTTGGGCAGGGCCAGCCGCTTGCCCGGTGTGCCGGCTGCGAGGATCACGGCGGCAGCACTAGCGGCCTGGCCGAGGCAGACGGTCTGGATCTCCGGCCGGATGTACGTCATGGTGTCGTAGATCGCGGTCATGGCGGTGAAGGAACCGCCCGGGGAGTTGATGTACAGCGTGATGTCGCGGTCCGGGTCCGTGGACTCAAGCACCAGCAGCTGGGCCATGACGTCGTCAGCGGAGGCGTCGTCGATCTGGACACCGAGGAAGATGATGCGATCCTCGAACAGCTTGGTGTAGGGGTCCTGGCGCTTGAAGCCGTAAGGTGTGCGCTCTTCGAACTGGGGAAGTACGTAGCGGCTGGTCGGAAGGTTACCGGCAGTCGATCCGAAGTTGTAGTTCATTTTTGTTGCTCCTGATCTGAGTGTTCGAAAGTGCCGGGTTACTTCTCGGACGCCGACTCGCCGGAGGTGCCGCTAGCGGTTCCGCCACCGCCGGAGACGGAACCTGCGTGGGCCGCGATCTTGTCGAAGAAGCCGTATTCGAGGGCTTCCGTGGCAGTGAACCACTTGTCGCGGTCGTTGTCCTTGAGGATGGTTTCCACGCTTTGGCCGGTCTGGTCTGCAGTCAGTTCAGCCATGACCTTCTTCATGTGCAGGATGAGCTCGGCCTGGATCTTGATGTCCGAGGCGGTGCCGCCGATGCCGCCGGAGGGCTGGTGCATCAGGACGCGGGCGTTGGGCGTGGCGTAGCGCTTGCCCTTGGTGCCGGAAGAGAGCAGGAACTGGCCCATGGAGGCTGCCAGGCCGGTTGCGACGGTGACGACGTCGTTCGTGATGAACTGCATGGTGTCATAGATGGCCATGCCCGCGGTCACGGAGCCACCGGGAGAGTTGATGTAGAGGTAGATGTCCTTTTCCGGGTTCTCGGCGGACAGGAGCAGCAACTGCGAGCAGATGGCGTTGGCGTTGTCGTCACGCACCTCGGAGCCCAGCCAGATGATCCGCTCTTTCAGGAGGCGGTTGTAGATGTAGTTGTCCTGGCTGGCCGGATCGACAGTCGCCATCCGGGCCGCTTCTGCGTGCTGTGACATGTTTACTTACCTCTCGCTGGTGACGGTGACATCACTGAACTTCACTACTTGGACACTAACCGGTTTGGTGGCCGATTTGTTCGCGGGAATCGCGCTGTTCGCTGACGGCGCACGATCCCTGCGACTGCCCGTTAACCGAGGCAGCCCCCGGACCAATAGGTCCGGGGGCTGCCTTCAGTCGCACTGGCAGGGGTGTGCTAGAACTTCACGGCTGCCGGGTCGTCACTCGGGGTGGCCTCGGTCTCGGCGTTGGTGTCTTCAGCAGCCTCAGCCTCAACGGCGGGAGCCTCTTCTTCGCCGCCGGGGCGGACGAAGTCGCTGAGGTCAACGGTCTTGCCGTCGGTGTCGGTCACGGTGGCCTGGCCCAGGACAACAGCCAAGGCCTTCCGGCGGCGGACCTCGGAAACCATCATGGGAACCTGGCCGCTCTGATCGATGATCTGGGCGAACTGGTTCGGGTCCATGCCGTACTGGCTGGCGGCGCTGACGATGTAGTCGATCAGCTCAGCCTGGCTGACGTTGACTTCTTCCTTTTCGGCAATGGCGTCAAGGATGACTTCGTTCTGGAAGGCGCGGGCGGTGTTGGCCTTGACCTCTTCGCGGTGCTCCTCGGTGTCGTGTTCGCCTTCACCGTGGCCGTTGCCCTCCTTGAAGTGCGCGTCGACCTGCTCGTCAACCACGGAGTCCGGAACCGGAACCGCAATGAGCTCAACGAGCTTGTCCAGGACCTTGTCGCGGGCCTCTACGCCCTGCTCAACAACCTTGGAGTCGGCGGCCTGCTTGGCCAGGTCCTCGCGGAGTTCGGCAAGCGTGTCGAACTCGGAGGCCAGCTGGGCGAAGTCGTCGTCGGCCTCGGGAAGCTCGCGCTCCTTGACGGCCTTGACAACAACCTTCACCTGGGCGGACTCGCCGGCGTGGTCACCGCCCACCAGGGTGGTTTCGAAGATGGCGTCCTCGTCAACGCTGAGGCCTGTCACGGCCTCGTCCAGGCCCTCGAGCATGGTTTCCGTGCCCACCTGGTAGGACAGGCCGGACGCGGAATCAACGTCGGCGCCGTCAATTGTGGCGGTGATGTCGATGGTCAGGAAGTCGCCATCGGCGGCCGGGCGGTCCACGGACTTCAGCGTGCCGAAGCGGCCGCGCAGTTCGTCCAGGGCCTTGTCAACGTCTTCGTCGGAGGATTCCGCTGCGGCTACCTCGACCTCGATGCCGGCGTAGTCCGGGAGTTCGATCTCCGGACGGATATCGACCTCGGCGTGGAACTTCAGTTCCCCGTCCGTGGAGGTGGGGTCCGGAACTTCGGTGATCTCAACCTCGGGACGGCTCAGGGGGCGGATGCCGGATTCCTGGACTGCAGCCTGGTACCAGCCGTTGAGGCCTTCGTTGATGGCCGTCTCCAGGACGTAGCCGCGGCCAACGCGCTGGTCGATCAGCTTGGACGGGACCTTGCCCTTACGGAAGCCAGGGACCTGGATCTGCGAAGCAACAGTCTTGTATGCCTCGTCGATGCTGGGCTTCAATTCCTCAAAAGGGACCTCAACATTGAGCTTGACCCGCGTGGGGGTGAGGTTCTCGACAGCGCTCTTCACGGTCTAAGTACTCCTGGGTTTGTGGGATGGGTTTCTGCAAACGCATTTTTCTGCCCGGGCCGCTTGCACGGCCCGAGCCGCAGAGTCGGGGTGACAGGATTTGAACCTGCGACTTCCTGCTCCCAAAGCAGGTGCTCTAGCCAAGCTGAGCTACACCCCGTAAGTGCACAGACAAGTCTACGGTCATCCGGGCGTTCTTTGCACATTTGACACGTGGGGCATGAATTAGGTTTAGTTGTATCCGGCTTCAACAGCCAGCCCGAAGAAACGCAGAGCAGACTGATGCAACAGCTGAGCTGTATTTTTCCGGGGACGTAGCTTAGTGGTAAAGCCTCAGTCTTCCAAACTGATGATGCGGGTTCGATTCCCGTCGTCCCCTCCACATAAGCAGGGCCCCTCAGCTGAGGGGCCCTGCTTTTTTGTTTGGCCGGCTTGGGTTGGCTACTGCTGGCAGCCGGGGCACCAGTAGAGCTTGCGGCCCACCATTTCGGTGATGGCCACCGGCACGGCGCAGACCCGGCAGGGCTGGCCTTCGCGCTTGTACACAAAGTGGGCGTCGCCGCCCGCGGGCAGGAGCGACCCTGGTTCCCGGGTACCCGGCTCCCAATAAACCGGCGGTGTGGTGATGATCCGCCCGTCACGGACGCCGTCGGTCATTACTGCGGCTGTGTCGTCCCACAACAGACCGGCGGCGCCGCTAGAGAGTCCGGTACCCGGCAGCCACGGATCCAGCCGCTGCCGGAACAGCACTTCGGCCCGGTAGACATTCCCGACGCCGGCAATCACCTTCTGGTCCATCAGCAGCGCTGCGATAGACGTCTTGCGGGACAAAAGGCCCGTCACAAAGCGGGTCCTGTCCGCGGGATGGTTGTGCAGCGGATCCGGCCCCAGCCGGGCCAGGACCGCCCGGGCTTCTGCCTCGGTGATGGCCGCGCAAGTGGTGGCACCGCGGAGGTCCGCCCAGCCATGCCTGCTGACCAGCCGGACGCGCACGGCGCCGCGGGGCTCGGGAGGTCCCGCGTACTCAACCATCCCGGCGTCGTGGGTAATTTCGGGGTCCTCGAAAACCTCGCGCTCCCCGATCTTCCGCGGGGCGCCGATGCTGGAGGCCCCGCGGAAGGTCGCGTCGCCGCCGAAGTCCCAGGCCCCGTAGAGCCCCAGGTGGACGTGCAGCACCACGGCGTGGTCAAAGTGCAGGAAGAGGTGCTTGCCCTGGGCGCGGGAATCCGTCAGGACCTGGCCGTCCAGCAGGGCTGCGCCGGCAACGAACCGGCCCTGCGGGCTGCTGACGGACAGCGGCTCCCCGGTAAAAACGTCCGCGAACTGTTGCGCCAGGCGGCGGACGGAATGCCCTTCGGGCACTACTCGATGACCTCGCCGGTGGTTTCGTAAGCCGCGATCTTGCCGATGCGGCGGACGTGCCTTTCGTCGTTGCTGAAGGGCTCAGCCAGGAACGCCTCGATCAGTTCGGTTGCTTCCTCGACGGTGTGCTGGCGGCCGCCCACGGCCACCACGTTGGCGTCGTTGTGTTCGCGTGCCAAAGTCGCGGTGGAGAGGTTCCAGGCGAGGGCTGCGCGGACCCCCTTGACCTTGTTGGCGGCGATCTGCTCACCGTTGCCCGAGCCGCCCAGGACGATACCCAGGGCGTGGATTCCTGCCTGCTGGTCAGCGACGACGGCGAGCGCTGCGTTGATGCAGAAGGACGGGTAGTCATCCAAGGCGTCGTATTCCTTGGGTCCGTGGTCCACCACGTCGTAGCCCTTGGCCGTGAGGTGGCTGACCAGATGGGCGCTGAGTTCCATGCCTGCGTGGTCGGTGGCGATGTGTACCCGCGGGAAGGCAGGGGAAGAAGTCACAGCAGTATCCGTTCGTTTCGGCGCCGGGGGGCCAGCAGTGCTGGTTCAGGCCAGGGTCAGATCATCAGGGACAAGGTTACTAGGACTCAGAGTCCGGCGCGCGTTCGCCGGAAGTGCCCCCGTGCGCCCTGGCAGCCACCCGGGTCAGGACTTCCGCCAGCCGGGCCGCGGATGCCGGGCTGCCGCCGCTGACCGCAAGGTTGCGCCCATTTGTTTGATGAACGACGACGGCGGGGCCGCTGCTGACCAGCATCGCGGCGGTGCCGCTGTGGTTGCGGTAGCCCCACCCGCCGTAGTCGGCGGCACGGACGTCCGCGGCACTTGCGGTGGAGATCGCGGCCGCCGGCACATCCATGACTGGCAGCACTCCGGCCACCAGGACACGCAGGCCGCGGCGATCGGCCTTGACGCGGGCGCAGAGGAAAGCAGCGGCCACCACAGCGAGAGCAGCCACCAGGGCCCCGAGCCATGGCAGCGCCACAGCGATGAGCGCGGCCGGGAACAGGCTGGCCACCGCGATCATCACAAAGACCGAGCTGCGGGCGTGCACCCACATCCGGAACGTGTCCCCCGCAAGCTCCGGGTCAAGCTCGCGGGCGAGGGTCCGCTCCAAGGCCCGGTCATCGTCAAGCGACCACTGCCGGTCGGCCTTGAACACGAGGCCCATGATGACACCCAGCGACAACGCCGCCCCGCTGCCCAATGCGAGGACCGTGAGATCCACCCGGGACTCCCGAGCGTCCGCGAGGCCGGCCTGCCCCACCAGCCCGGCCGCCAGGACACTGGTGATGAACAGGCTCAGGAACAGTCCCGTCCCCATCATGATCCGGCGCATCACAGCGGGCCGGGACAGCGGTGCCGCCTGGAACATCACCAGCCAGCCTGAGGCGATGATAAGCAGCGCGCCGCCGCCCGCATAGGCGCCGAACGGGGCAAAGGAGGCGCCGCCGTCGGCCGTCCAGCTGATGGCTACGGGGTCCGGAAGATCGGGACGCAGCAAAAAGGCGCAGAACACAAAAGCCGCCGCCAGGACCATGGGAAAGCCGACGGCGAAGCGCAGTGCCTTGGTATCCACCGAATCCCGGAACTTTCCCATGCATTAACGCTACTCCCGCCGGACGCCGTGACAGAATGACTTCACTGTGCCGGTGCAGGCCACCGCCCGCCGGCAACCGCAACCCCTTCTGGAGGCCCCACTTGCCAGGTATGAACCTGACTCGCACCGAAGCCCGCGAGCGTGCCGCACTCATCAACGTTGATTCCTACGATGTCATCCTCGACCTGACCAGGGGCCAGAAGGTCTTCGGGACCACCACCACCGTGAAGTTCACGGCAGTGCCGGGTTCCACCACTTTCATCGACGCCGTAACGCATGCCGTGCACAGCATCTCGCTCAATGGGCACGCCCTGGACCCTGCGGCAGTGTCCGACGGTATCCGGATCCAGTTGCCGGACCTGGCCGCGGCCAACGAGCTCACGGTGGTAGCCGACGCGCCGTACATGAACACCGGCGAAGGCCTGCACCGCTTTGTGGATCCGGTGGACCACGAGGTGTACCTGTACACGCAGTTCGAGGTTCCCGATTCGCGCCGGATGTTCGCGGTGTTTGAGCAGCCCGACCTCAAGGGCACCTTCAGGTTCACGGTCACGGCGCCGTCGCACTGGGATGTCATCTCCAACTCCCCCACCCCCGGCCCGGTGGAAGCCACACCAGGGGACGACGGCGGCGCGCGGTCCGTCTGGAGGTTCGCCCCCACACCCAGGCTGTCCTCCTACGTCACGGCCCTGATCGCCGGCCCGTACCAGTCGGTCCGCAGCGAAGTGGCCAGTTCCGACGGCCGCGTGATCCCGCTGGGAGTTTTTGCCCGGAAGTCCCTGATGCAATATCTCGACGCGGACAACATCTTTGACCTGACCCGCCAGGGCTTCGAATTCTTCGAGGCGCAGTTCGGCTTCCCGTACCCGTTCGAGAAGTACGACCAGCTCTTTGTCCCCGAGTTCAACGCGGGCGCCATGGAGAATGCCGGCGCGGTGACCATCCTGGAAGGCTACGTTTTCCGGAGCAAGGTGACCGGGGCCCAGATCGAGCGCCGGGCCATCACCGTGCTGCACGAACTCGCCCACATGTGGTTCGGCGACCTGGTGACCATGCGCTGGTGGAACGACCTCTGGCTCAATGAATCCTTCGCCGAATACATGTCCCACCTCGCGGCCGTGGAAAACACGTCCTTCACGAGCGCGTGGACAACTTTCGCCTCGGTGGAGAAGTCCTGGGCCTACCGCCAGGACCAGCTGCCCACCACTCACCCGATTTTCGCCGACATCAACGATCTGCAGGACGTGGAGGTCAACTTCGACGGCATCACCTACGCCAAGGGCGCCTCGGTCCTGCGCCAGCTGGTGGCCTGGGTGGGGCCGGAGCAGTTTATGGCCGGGGTCCGGGAGTATTTCGCGAAGCACGCCTGGCAGAATACCGAGCTGAGCGACCTCATGGTGGAGCTGGAGAAGGCCAGTGGCCGCGACCTGGACCAGTGGGGCCGCCTCTGGCTGGAGACTGCCGGCGTCAATACGCTCAAGCCGGAGCTCTCCGTGGACGGCTCCGGGACGCTGACATCCTTCACCATCGTGCAGTCCGCCGTCGAGGAGTGGCCCACCATCCGTCCGCACCGGCTCGCCGTCGGGTTCTACAACCTGAACAGCGCGGGCAAGCTGGAGCGCGTGCACCGCGAGGAGCTCGACGTCGACGGCGAGCGCACCGAGGTGCCGGAGCTGGCAGGCCTGACGCAGCCTGACCTGATCCTGGTCAACGACGACGACCTCGCCTACGCCAAGGTCCGGCTGGACGAGAAGTCCCTCGCCACGGCAACGGCGCACCTGAAGGACTTCAGCGAGAGCCTGCCGCGCACTCTGGTGTGGAACTCCGCCTGGGACGCTGCCCGCGACGGCGAGTCCCCGGCGCGCCGGTATGTGGAGCTGATCCTGGCCAACGTGGCCGCGGAATCGGATTCTTCGGTGATCCTGGTCCAGCTGCGCCAGCTGGCCACGACGCTGAACTTCTATGTGGCCGAGGAGCACCGCGAGGCCACAACGGTCACCGCCGTGGACACACTCTGGGACCTGGCCAGCGCAGCGCCCGGCGGGTCCGACGCCCAGCTGCAGTTCGTGAAGTCGTTTGCCCTGTTGGCCGGCAGCCCGGGCCAGCTGGACGCCGTCGCCGGACTGCTGGACGGCACGGCCACCCTGGAGGGGCTGGCCGTGGACCAGGACCTCCGCTGGGAGCTGCTGGCGTCCCTGGTGGCCGGTGGCCGGCGGGGCCAGGCACAGATCGACGCCGAACTGGAACGCGACAACACCGCGAGCGGACAGAACGCCGCGGCGCTGGCCACGGCCGCCATCCCCACCGCCGAAGCCAAGGCCGCCGCCTGGGACTCGGTCGTGGTCACGGGAGAACTCTCCAATGCGCTCCAGGGTTCAGCCGTCACAGGCTTTATGCGGGTGCTGGACCGTTCGCTGCTGGAGCCGTATGCGGAAAAGTACTTCGAGGCTGTTTCCGGGATCGTGGCAAACCGCACGCACGCACTCGCCCAGCAGATCGTCGTCGGGCTTTATCCGGCACTGCTGACCACGCAGGCAACGGTGGACCGGACGGATGCTTTCCTCGCCGGTCTTCCGGCCGACAGCAGCGCCCTGCGCCGCATGATGCTGGAAAACCGGGACGGCGTGGCCCGCGCGTTGCGGGCACGCGCGGGCGACGTGCTGCCGGGCGAAGCCTAGGCCGGCGCCGTGGGCTTGGGCGAGCACCACTATTCCCTGACGGTGCAGTGGACCGGCAACCTGGGCGACGGCACGTCGTCGTACCGGGGCTACTCACGGGACCACGACATCCGGATCCCAGGGCTGCCGGTCCTGCCCGGTTCCGCCGATCCGACGTTCCATGGGGACCGTGACCGGTACAACCCGGAGCAGCTGCTCCTGGCTGCGCTGGCGCAGTGCCACATGCTGTCGTTCCTGCATGTGGCGGTGAAGCACGGGGTGGTGGTGACCGACTATCAGGACGACGCCACCGGTGTGATGCGGCTGAACCGCGATGGCAGCGGACAGTTCGAGTCCGTCACGCTGAACCCGCGGGTGACCGTGGCGGACGCGGCCCATGTGGATCTGGCGGAACAGCTGCACCGCGAAGCCAACGCGGTCTGTTTCATCGCCCGGAGCGTCAACTTCCCCGTGCATCATTCGCCCGTGACTGTGGTGGCCTGAGACCTCCCAACTGGGTAGCAGCACATGTCGTTATGAGCGCTCATAACGACATGTGCTGCTACCTACATGGGTGCGGCGCTACCCCGTCCGCGCCCGGCCGGACTCAGCGGCTTCGAACAAGCTCCTCTGCCAGCCGGGCTTCGGTGGTGGGCGTGAGCCCTGACTTGCGGGGGCGGTCCAGGCCGCGGCGGCGTTCGTCCTCCAGTGTGGCCGCCAGCGTTTCCTGCCAGGGTCTTATCGCCAGCCCGGCGGCCTTGGCGGTGTGGTTGTTGCGGCTGCAGAACCCCTCGTGGCCGGGCGGCAGCCACAGCGGGAGGGAATCCGGTCCGGCCCAATAGTCGATCCCGGACTCCAGGAGCCAATCCTCGGGAGCCTTGAGGACCTCGCCTTGGTACCCGGCCGCTGTTTTGGCTGCCTCGATGTACTGGCCGAAGGGCACCTGGTCCCCCACTGCGTTCAGCGGCCCGGTCACCCCGCGCTGCGCAGCATCGAGGACCCAGGCCGCGAGGTCCCGGACATCAATGACCTGTGTAGCGTGGCCGGCGATGGCCGGGACCACGGCCGGGCCGTTGTCCCTTGCGAACCTTGCGGGCCAGTAGCCATACCGGTCCGTTCCGTCGCCGGGGCCGCTGATCAGGCCGGCGCGGCAGAGGTGCGCCCTGGCGCCCACGGCTTCCAGGGTTGCCTGTTCAATCGCTGACTTGGATTCCCCATAGTTCTCCGGGGTGGAGTCCGTGCCGGCTGGCAGCGGTGTCAGCAGGTCAGCGTCCTCAGCCGCTCCCGGCGTCGAAGGGTCCGCATAGACGGAGCAGCTGGACACAAACGTCCAGTGGGCAGCCCGGTGGGCCAGGGCGGCCAGCGCCCCCGTGGCCAGGACAGGATCGCGGGCCACGTCAATGACCGCATCCCACTCCCCTGCCACCTGTGCGTAGCTGTTCGCGCCGAGTGAACGGTCCGCTTTTACCCACCGGACGCCGTCTGGCGGTTCCGTCGCGGATCCGCGGGCCAGGCACGTGACTGTGTGACCTGCGGAAACGGCCTGCCGGGCGATTTCAGATGAGAGAAAGGCGGTTCCGCCCAATATGAGGATGCGCATGGGGCCACGCTACGGCGCTAGGGTTGAAAGAGAATAGAGCCTTATGCCGCGGGCGAACCTGTGCATGGGCCGACGTCATCCCCCGGCCGCCGCCGGTGACCCCTCCAAGGAGTTTTACCTCTATGTTCAGCACGATGTCGATTACACCACCGCCCCTCACCTCGCAGCCCGACGGCGTCAGCATCACGGGCATCGCGGTCAGCCTTGGCGTCGGAATCGCCGTGTGGCTGGTGGCTACGTTCGTGATTTCACGGATCACCAAGCGCGTGGCTGCGGGAACCAATTTCTTCAAGAAACCGCATTTCAAGTGGGTCGCCCCGGCGCTGCGGGCACTGGACCATGATCGCCGCGTGCAGCGGGCGGAGACCATCGGTTCCCTGCTCAACAGCATCGTGGGCGTGCTGGTGGCCGTGATCACCATCATGTACGTGCTGCAGAACCTGGACATCAACATCGCACCGCTGCTGACCAGCGTCGGCATCTTGGGTATCGCCATCGGTTTTGGCGCCCAGCAGCTGATCCGGGACTTCCTCGCCGGGATCTTCATCACCATCGAGGACCAGTACGGGATCGGCGACGTCATCGAAACCAGCGAAGTAGTGGGTGTGGTCGAGTCCATGGGGCTGCGCATCACCCGGGTCCGCTCGGAGGACGGCGCCATCTGGTACCTCCGCAACGGCGAGATCCTTCGCGTCGGCAACCGTTCCCAGGGCAACTACGTGCCGGTGCCGGACTTGCCGGTCGAGGACTCGCCGGTGGCCGGGCAGGACACTGCCCTGAGTGCGCCCGCCACCGAGGCGAAAAAGACCGAGCAAAAGGCCGGAGAATAGAGACATGACCATTCCCGCCGAGCCGCAGCAGCCACGCCAGCTCATGCAGAACGATCCCTTCAGCCAGCCCGGCTACACGGAGAACTTCTACGATGCCGTGGGCGGACACGAGACGTTCGTCAAGCTGATCGATGTCTTTTACGACGGCGTGGCCACGGACCCGCTGTTGCGCCCGATGTACCCGGAGGAGGACCTCGAACCGGCCAAACGGCGGTTCCTGATGTTCCTGGAGCAGTACTGGGGCGGCCCCACCACGTACGGAGAGGAACGCGGCCACCCTCGCCTGCGGATGCGCCACATACCGTTCCGGGTCACGCCGGAGGCCAAGGACCGTTGGCTGTTCCACATGCGGACCGCTGTCGATGCCCTGGAACTGCCACCCTTGTACGAGGGAACGCTCTGGGACTACATGGAACGCGCCGCGCTGTCCATGGTGAACAGCCCGTCGGAGGCCTGACGCGGCCTTCGGGCTTAGCGTATGGGCGCGTACGACGGCGGCTGGCCGGGTTTTAGAGGCCGCTGCCGGTGCGTGCCAGGACGTGGCCGCGTGGACCACTGAGACGGAACCAACGGCCCGCCCGGTACAGCTTCTGGTCCGCGTCTGCGAGGAATCCCAGGGTGAGGGCCGCGAAGGCGGCTCCTGCGGGAAGTCCGGAGTCATCAAGGGCCCGGCCCCACACAGCGGCGCGTGCGTTGTTGACGATCAGCGCCCCCGGCTGGGCGGGCATGATGCCCGCCACTTCGGTGATGCCGGCTTCGGCCGCGCGCCGGAGTTCGGCATCCGACAACGCACCCACCAGCTCCCAGCCGGTGCGCGGTGCGCCGACGCCTGTCCACGATTCGGTAACGGTGGACGGCGGAACCGGCAGCTCGACGTCGTCCTCCCCTGCCCTGGCAAGCCGGTCAAGGACGGCTGAGAGCGGCACCGTCACGTCAATCGCGGAAGGTTCCGCCAGCGCCATGGTGCGCAGGCCCAGGATGGTGGGGGTGGATTCGCCTAGCAGGCGGGGCCGCAGAATGCACACGTAGGCCGCGAGAACGGAACCTGCGGCCTGAAGCCGGATGGCGCCGTCGTCGACCGTCTTGGCACGGGTGGTGAATGTTCGCAGATCGGCGAGATCACGTGGATCGGCGAACCGGAAGGACTTCGTAAGTAGGTCAGACACATTAAGAACACTACCGGCTGAAGCTTGGTTGAGCAGCGGCAGGGCGACGTCTAGAGTCGAACCATGACTGACGCGTACATCGGCCTTGACGAAGAGGCCGCCATCGATGACCCCATGGATACCCTGATCGGACTGCTCGATCTGGGCAGCCTGGACGGCGCCCGGACGGATGAAGACATTTTTCTCGGGCCCTCCCAGAGGCAGCCACGGCACCGTGTCTTCGGCGGCCAGGTGCTGGCCCAGTCAATGATGGCCGGCATGAGGACCGTGGAGCCGGACCGTGTGGCCCACTCGATGCACGGCTACTTCCTCCGGGCCGGCGACGCCAACAAGCCCATCACTTTCGGGGTGGAGCGGCTGCGCGACGGCCGCTCGTTTTCGGCCCGCCGTGTCCACGCATACCAGGACGGGGTCCCGATCCTGTCAATGATCGCCTCGTTCCAGCACGAGGACGACGGCCTGGACCACCAGTCCACCATGCCGGCAGGCATACCGGATCCGGAGTCGCTGCCCAGCACGGCCGATCTACTCGCCCGCTATGACCACCCCATGGCCCGCCATATGTCGTCCGAACGGCCCTTCGACGTGCGGCACATCGACCCCGCCCTGTACGTCTCGGCCCCCGAGGAGAAAGTGGCCACGAACGCCGTGTGGATGAAGACCATTGGTGCGCTGCCCGATGACCCCAATCTGCACCGGGCGGCACTGGCCTACGCCAGCGACTACACACTGCTGGAACCCATCCTGCGCAAGCACGGCCTTTCCTGGATGACTCCGGGCATGAGCGTGGCCAGCCTGGACCACGCCATGTGGTGGCACCGTCCCGTCAGGGTTGATGACTGGCTGCTGTATGTGCAGGAATCGCCGAGCGCCCAGGGCGCACGCGGGCTGGCCACGGGCAAGATCTTCGACCGCAGCGGCGTGCACGTAGCCACGGTGGCGCAGGAGGGCATGCTGCGGGTGCCCGAAGCACTGCAGAGCAGGAACACTGCGCAGGTCTGAGTCGTCGGTCCCTCAGCAAGGCATCCACTGATGCAGAAAACCCCGCCCGGAAATATTTCCGAGCGGGGTTTTCCTGTGCTGACCGGGTTGCCTGCTGACTGGCTGCCGGCGGGCGACTGTTAGTCGCGGGTGAGGCGGCGGTGCGTCACGCGGTGCGGCTTGGCCGCATCGGGTCCGAGCCGCTCTACCTTGTTCTCCTCGTAGGATTCGAAGTTGCCCTCAAACCAGTACCACTTGGCGGGGTTTTCCTCGTCGCCTTCGTAGGCCAGGATGTGCGTGGCCACACGGTCCAGGAACCAGCGGTCGTGCGATACCACCACGGCACAGCCGGGGAACTCAAGCAGCGCGTTTTCAAGGCTGCTGAGGGTCTCGACGTCGAGGTCGTTAGTGGGTTCGTCAAGGAGCAGCAGGTTACCGCCCTGCTTGAGGGTCAGCGCAAGGTTGAGGCGGTTGCGCTCACCACCGGAGAGCACCCCGGCCTTCTTCTGCTGGTCCGGGCCCTTGAAGCCGAAAGCGGCAACGTAGGCGCGGGATGGCATTTCGACCTGGCCGACCTGGATGTAATCCAGGCCGTCGGAAACAACTTCCCACAGGGTTTTTGTCGGGTCGATGCCGCCGCGGCTCTGGTCCGCGTAGGAGATCTTGACCGAATCGCCGATCTTCAGCTCGCCGCCGTCGAGCGGCTCCAGGCCGATGATGGTTTTGAACAGTGTGGACTTGCCCACGCCGTTGGGGCCGATGACGCCGACGATGCCGTTGCGGGGAAGCGTGAAGGACAGGCCGTCGATCAGGGTGCGGTCGTCGAAGCCCTTCTGCAGGTTCCTGGCTTCCAGGACCAGCCCGCCCAGGCGCGGGCCCGGCGGGATCTGGATCTCTTCGAAGTCAAGCTTGCGGGTGCGGTCGGCCTCGGCTGCCATCTCCTCGTAGCGGGCCAGACGGGCCTTGGACTTGGTCTGGCGGCCCTTGGCGTTGGAGCGTACCCACTCGAGTTCCTCGGTGAGGCGCTTGGCCTGCTTGGCGTCCTTTTTGCCCTGGACTTCCAGGCGGGCACGTTTCTTCTCCAGGTACGTGGAGTAGTTGCCTTCGTAGGGGTACAGGTGGCCGCGGTCAACCTCTGCGATCCATTCCGCGACGTGGTCAAGGAAGTACCGGTCGTGGGTGACGGCCAGGACTGCGCCGGCGTAGCTGGAAAGGTGCTGTTCCAGCCACAGCACGCTCTCGGCGTCCAGGTGGTTGGTGGGCTCGTCCAGGAGCAGGAGGTCGGGCTTCTGCAGCAGGAGCTTGCATAGGGCCACGCGGCGGCGCTCACCGCCGGAGAGCAGTGTCACGTCGGCGTCCGCGGGCGGGCAGCGGAGGGCGTCCATGGCCTGCTCGAGCTGGGAGTCGAGATCCCAGGCCTCAGCAGCGTCAATGGCTTCCTGCAGCTGACCCATTTCTTCAAGAAGGACGTCGAAGTCAGCGTCGGGGCTGGCCATTTCCTCGGAGATCTCGTTGAAGCGCTGGATCTTGCCGTAGATCTCGCCAACGCCTTCCTGGACGTTGCCCAGGACAGTCTTTTCCTCGTTCAGTGGCGGTTCCTGCAACAGGATCCCCACGGTGTAGCCGGGGCTGAGCCGGGCCTCACCGTTGGAGGGGATGTCCAGTCCGGCCATGATCTTCAGGATGGTGGACTTACCGGCACCGTTCGGGCCAACAACACCGATTTTGGCGCCCGGGAAGAACGACATGCTTACGTTGTCAAGAATGAGTTTTTCGCCAACTGCCTTGCGGGCATTGGTCATTGTGTAGATAAATTCCGCCATGGTTCCAAATCTAGTGGGTTGGCGGCCTTAACTCACATTCGAGGCGTCAGGCAGCCGCTCCCACGAAACACCTGCCGCTGGCCAGGACCGGCAGAACGATAACGGTGACCTTGCCGTCGCGGACCTGTCCCACCACGCAGTCGGTGCCCTGCAACACAGCGGCCTCAATGGCATCAGCCTCCAGCCCGGTAGGCGTCCGGCTCGCCGACACTTCAACGGCCGCAGGGGGAATCCCGGCGCCGGTCAGGGCATCGGTCACCTGGGCTGTGGCTGGCTTTGGTGTCCCGGCCGCCAGCCTGCCCAGCGCATCCGTTACTGTCTGTTTCATGACCGCGGTGGCCGGATACTCCGCCGGGGGCGTGGCGGCCGGCTGGGTGGAGCCCGTGGTTGCCATCCCCGAGGAGGTTGCCACTTCGCCGGGCGTGGCAGCGCCCGTGCCGGTCGCCGTTGGGGAGCCGCCGGTGCAGGCCGCAAGCGCAAGAACCATCAGGAGGCTTCCGGCGAGCGCCGCGGGCGCCCGACCCGCAGCTGGCCCAAACCGACGGGAACGGGTGGCCCGGCTGGTGATGGGGGTTGCCTGCCGGGTGTCCGTCGCGCGATTCATGCCGCCATTCTGCCACGCGGCCAAGCCTGGGACGGAACGGTGCCGGCGCGGGCGGACTGCCGGCCCCGGGCCCGCCAGCGTCCCGTGCGGTATCCAGCGCCAGCACTTTCAGGCGGTGGCTCCGGCGAGCTCGCCTGTTTCAGCGTCCACCGGAATGCGGTTGCCGTCTGCATCCTCGTGGAAGACTCCCAACGCTGCAGCGTCATCGTCCGTGTGCTCCCCTTCTTCCGGGTCTCCGCCGTCGTCGTCAGGATCAGCGGGGCCGACGCCGCCGCCTTCCGCTGACGCCTCCTGCCCTGCCGCGCCGTTGTCTGAGACGAGGTGCAGTCCGGTATCGCTGGTACGGATGTAGTTGGCCGAACCACGCTTGAGGTCGTGACCCACGGAATCCGCATCGATTTCGGCCGAATGGTAGACCCGGCCGTCTTTCTCCCAGCTGCGCAGCTTGAGCCGGCCAACGACGATGACGCACTGGCCTTTTTTGATGCTGCAGGCCATGTTCCCGGCAAGCTGACGGTAGCCCTGGACGTTGAACCAGTTGGTGTGGCTGTCCACCCAGGTACTGGTGGCACGGTCAAAACGCCGCGCCGTTGAACCGAGGCGGAACGAGGCGGTGCCAACGCCGCCCGGAGTTGTGGAGGTCTTGATATCCGTGGCAACGAAGCCCCGGAATGTTTGGTAGTCAGTCATCATCTTGTCCTGTCTCGAAAGGTAGCGCCTTAGCGGCAGAACCAGCTTCGCGCGGACAGCACCGGGTCGCGAGAGACAAGTTCGCGTATGTGCACAACCCTTCCCGAAACTGCCTTGTTGAGGAGAAGTACCGGCAGCGCGCCCAGGTGACGCTGCCGCACGCGGGGCCATGTAAACTTTTGATGCGCCGGATCTCTGGTCGTGGCGCCACGTGCCCCAGTAGCTCAGGGGATAGAGCAGCGGCCTTCTAATCCGCCGGTCGGGGGTTCGATTCCCTCCTGGGGCACAAGTTGTTGAGCCAGCACCTCCGTTACGGATGCGCCGGTCAGCGAAGAACACCCCCGGTCTTCAGACCGGGGGTGTTCTTCGCTGTGTGAGTGTTGCGAACCTGCGGTGTGAATCAGGCGTAAGGCAGGACGAGTTCCGCGTAGCGGGCCTTGACGGTTTCCATGACAGCGTCTCCGTCGGCGTCCCAGATCTCCTGGTTGAAGATTTCAACTTCTATGTCCCCGGTGTACCCGGCGTCCCTGACCCAGGTGCTGATGGTGGCGAAGTCTATGACGCCGTCGCCCATAAAGCCCCGGGACAGCAGCGGATCGGCCGCTATGGGCATGTTGAAGTCACACACCTGGTAGGAGGCGATGCGCCCTTCCCTGCCGGCGCGTTCGATCTGCGCCTTCAGCTCCGGGTCCCACCAGACGTGAAACGTGTCGACGGCGACGCCCACGGCCTGCGCATCAAACGGGGTTGCAAGATCCAGGGCCTGGCCCAGGGTCGAAATGACGGCGCGGTCCGCTGCGTACATCGGGTGCAGCGGTTCCAGCACCAGCCGGATGCCCTGCTCCGAGGCGAACGGGACAAGATCGGCAAGGCGGTCGGCAACGCGCTGGCGCGCGGCCACCACATCCTTCTCCCCCGGAGCCAGCCCGCCGACCACCAGGAAGAGTTCCCTGGTGTCCAGCGCAGCGGCTTCGAGGACGGCCGCGCGGTTGTCCGCCAGGGCGGCGGCCTGGCCATCGGCGTCGGGCGCTGTCAGGAAGCCGCCGCGGCACAGGGAGGAGACCCGGAGGCCGGCGTCCTTGATCAGCTTCGCGGCCTTGTCCAGCCCCGCTTCTTCAACCCGGTCGCGCCACGGGGCGATCGCGGGGATTCCGGCGCGGACACAGCCATCAACCACTTCGGCAAGCGTCAGCTTCTTGGTAGTGGCGCTGTTCAGGGAAAGCCGTGAAAAAGGGGACGGTGCTGAATTAGATGTCATACTCCCACTCCGTTGATGCGCAGGTAGTCGGACATCCGGAAGGCGGCGAGCGCCGGGTCCTTCAGCAGCCCTGCCTGGTCGGCCAGCTCGAACGTTTTGGCCAGGTGCACCACGGAGCGGCCGGAGTGCAGGCCGCCCACCATCTGGAAGCCGGGCTGCCTGCCGTTGAGCCAGGACATAAAGGCGATCCCGGTCTTGTAGTAGAACGTGGGGGCACTGAAGATGTGCTTGCCGAGCTCGCGGGTGGAGTCCAGGATGGCGCGCGCTTCCTCAGCCTTGCCGGCGTCGTACTTCTGCAGCGCAACCGATGCGGCAGGGTAGATCGCAGCGAAGATGCCCAGCAGCGCGTCCGAGTGGTGGCTGCCGTCGCCGTCGATCAGTTCCGGGTAGTTGAAGTCGTCGCCGGTGTAGAGGCGGACGCCTTCCGGAAGGGCAGCGCGCAGGGCAACCTCATGCGAAGCATCCAGTAGGGACACCTTCACGCCGTCCACTTTGTCCGCGTGTCCGCGGATCAGGGACAGGAACGTCTCGGTCGCGGCAGCGACGTCGTCCGAACCCCAGTATCCGGCCAGCGCGGGATCGAACATGGTCCCGAGCCAGTGCAGGATGACGGGCTGGTCCACTTCCTGCAGCAGCGTCGAGTAGACGTCCAGGTAGTCGTCCGGACCGTTGGCCACGCGGGCCAGCGCCCGGGACGCCATCAGGATGATCTTGGGTCCGGCTTCACTGACGACGCTGATCTGCTCGCGGTACGCGTCCAGGACGGCTGCAAGACCTACGTTGCCCGTTGGAAGTGTGGCGAGGTCCAGCTGGTCGGTGCCGGCACCGCAGGAGACGAGGTCGCGCACAGTCTTGCCGGCCGTAGCGGGGCCACCGGCAGCGACCACCGAAGCGGCTTCCACACCGGTGCGCTTGATGAGCTGCTGGGTTGCGGCCCAGTCCAGGCCCATACCGCGCTGGGCGGTGTCCATGGCGTCGGCGACACCAAGCCCGTAGGACCAGAGTTCGTGCCGGTACGCCAGGGTGGCGTCCCAGTCGAGGCTGGCCGGGGCACCTGGCGTGTTGTCCGCCAGGACCTCGGGAATGACGTGGGCGGCGGCGTAGGCACGCCGCGACGTGAGCGGGGCGGTGGGGCGGGCCCACGACACGCCGCCCTGGAGGCGGTACTCGCGGGTGCCGCCGTCGTGGGTGGGAAGAATCAGGGAAGTCATCAGAGCGTGATCTCCGGGATGTCGATGGTGCGGCGTTCGTCGTTGGACTGCAGGCCAAGCTCGGCGAGCTGGACGCCGCGGGCAGCGGACAGCAGGCCGAAGCGGTGCTCGCGGCCGGCTACGACATCGCGCAGGAACTCTTCCCACTGCTGCTTGAAGCCGTTATCCAGGTCGGCGTTGGCAGGGACTTCCTGCCACTGGCTGCGGAAGGATTCCGTGACGGGCAGGTCCGGGTTCCAGACGGGCTTGGGGGTGTGCGCACGCTGCTGGGCCACGCACTTGTTGAGTCCGGCAACGGCCGAACCGTGCGTGCCGTCGATCTGGAATTCCACAAGCTCGTCGCGGTAGACGCGGACAGCCCAGGAGGAGTTGATCTGGCCGATGACCGGCTCGCCCGCCGGCGTTTCGAGTTCGAAGATGCCGTAGGAGGCGTCGTCGGCCGTGGCCTTGTACTCCTTGCCTGCCTCGTCCCAGCGGGCCGGGATGTGGGTGGACGTCTTGGCGTTGACGCTCTTGACCTTGCCGATGATGCCTTCGAGGACGTAGTTCCAGTGGCAGAACATGTCCGTGGTCATGCCGCCGCCGTCTTCCTTGCGGTAGTTCCAGGACGGTCGTTGCGCTGCCTGGACGTCGCCTTCGAAGACCCAGTAGCCGAATTCGCCGCGGATGGAGAGGATCCGGCCGAAGAAGCCTTCGTCCACCAGGCGGCGGAGCTTGACCAGGCCGGGGAGGTACAGCTTGTCGTGCACAACACCGGCGGTGACGCCGGCTTCCTTGCCGATCCGGGCCAGCTCGATGGCTTCTTCGAGCGATTCGGCTGTGGGCTTCTCCGTGAAGATGTGCTTGCCTGCCAGCATGGCCTTCTTCAGGGTGGCGGCACGGAGGCTGGTCATGGACGCATCAAAGATGATGTCCACCGAAGGATCGTTGATCACGGAATCCAGGTCCGTGGTCCATTCGGCCACCTTGTGGAGCTCGGCGAGCTCGCGGATCTTGGCTTCATTGCGGCCCACCAGGATCGGCTCCACCTGGACCTTGGTGCCGTCCTCCAGGGTAAAGCCCCCAGCGTCGCGGATGGGAAGGATGGAACGCAGCAGGTGCTGGCGGTAACCCATCCGGCCGGTGATGCCATTCATGGCGATACGGATCGTCTTTGTTTCGAAGCCCATGTGTCCTCCACGGTGAGTGAGCAGTGTTACTCAAACTGAACTGGGAAAGCGCATTCCCACTGCATCCATCATGCACCGTGCCCCTTCTGGTTGGCAAGCGCTTTCCCAAAGTATCCTCAAACTGCCATACTGAAAGCTGCGCTAACGGCGCTGAAAGTCTGTACGAACGGGAGAAGTTGTGGCTGCAAGTACCCTCACCGAGGTGGCCCGGCTGGCGGGCGTTTCGCCGGCCACCGCCTCCCGCGTGCTGAACGGCTCCGCCCGGATACCCGGCAAGGATATTGCGGACCGGGTGCGCCAGGCCGCCGAATCCCTCGGCTACATTCCCAACGCCCAGGCGCAGGGGCTGGCCAAGTCCAGCTCGGGGCTGATCGGGCTGATTGTGCATGACATTGCCGATCCGTACTTCGCAGCCATTGCCCGCGGCGTCCAGGATGCCGCGAGGGAACAGCACAAGATGGTGCTGCTGGCCACCACCGAGGGCGCTCCGGACAGTGAGAAGGAGGCCGTGGCTGCCTTCGCCGCACGCCGCGCAGATTCCATCGTGATCGCAGGATCACGGACCTCCCGCACCGAGGACCTGGAAGGCAACACCGAACTCGCTGCGGAACTGGACCGATACTGCCGCAACGGCGGCCACGTGGGCGTGATCGGCCACGGGATTGTGGGGGCCGCGACAGCGGACGGCTACCACGTGGTGAGTGTGCCCAATGAGGAGCTGGCCGCGCAGCTCGCAACTGAGCTGGCCGCGTCGCGGGAAGAAGACTTCGTGATCGTCGGCGGCCCGGAAGGGCTGTTCACCTCCGACGACCGGATCCGTGGGTTCCAGCGCGGCCTCGCCAGCGCCGGCCTGCCTGCCGCGGACGTCATCCGCACGGACTTCACCCGTGCGGGCGGCTTCGAGGCCGGCCTCGCCCTGGCTGCACGGATCACAGCGTCCCAACCCGGGACCGCGACAAAACGTCTCTGCATCTTTGCCGTCAACGATGTTATGGCCATCGGGGCCGCCGCCGCGCTGCGCTCCCAGGGACTGCGGATCCCGCGCGACGCCGCCGTTGCCGGTTTCGACGATATTGAGACTCTGCGCGATTTCCGGCCGGCCCTCTCCACGGTGCACCTTCCCCTGGAGGAGATCGGACGGCAGGCCGCCGGCAGCGCAGCCGGCCCGTCCGCCGACGATGCCGGATCGCCCCCGATAACCGGCCAGGTCATACTCCGGCGCAGCACCGAAGTGGCACACCCGAGCAGCGCCGAGTCGGTGGCCTGACCAGCATGACTGACGGGCCCGTCCCCGGCCTGACGACGGCCGCGGCGCAGTGGAACGGCGTCGAGCGCTTGTTCAGCCGCCCCGGCGAACCATCCCGCTGCTGGTGCCGCTTCTTTGCCCTCACCGGTCCGGAGTACTCCGCGCTGGGGCCGGCCGCCCGGAAGGCACAGTTGAAGGAAAAGTTCGACGGCGGCTCCCCCGCCCCCGGCGTCCTCGCCTTCGTCGACGGTCAGCCCGTGGGCTGGTGCGCCGTGGAGCCACGGACCTGTTATCCCCGAGTGCTTCGCTCCCGCGTGCTTCGGCAAGCGAAGGAAGCAGGGCCGCCCGATTCCGAAACAGCACCACCGGATGCGTCCGGCGGGGTGTGGTCAGTGACCTGCTTTGTGGTCGCCGCCGGCCACCGCCGGAGCGGTGTGGCAGCCGCGCTGCTGCGCGCCGCCGTCGAGCATGCCCGGCTCAATGGTGCCGACGTTGTGGAAGGCTACCCGGTGGACCGCGAGCAGCGGCCCAAAGCGGGACCCGCAGACCTTTACCACGGCACGCTGAACCTCTTCCTGCGCGCCGGGTTCACCGTGGTCAGCAGCGCCGTCCCAGGGCGGGCCGTGGTGCGCCTGAGCCTCACCGGACCTAAGGGAGCGTAAGGATCAGGGGGCCATCGGCAGTGATGGCCACTGTGTGTTCGCTGTGGGCAGCCCGGCGGCCGTTGGCGGAACGCAGCGTCCATCCGTCGTCGTCCTGGTAGTAGTCGTCCTTGCGGCCCAGGATCAGCATGGGCTCGATGGCGATGACCAGCCCCTCGGTGAGCTTGATCCCCCGTCCCGGCCTGCCGTCGTTGGGCACCGGCGGTTCGGCGTGCATGGTGCGGCCGATCCCGTGGCCGCCGTGGTCAGCCAGCAGACCATAGCCCGCCCGCCGCGCGGCGCCGCCGATCGCGTAGGCAAGATCGCCCATCTTGTTGCCGATCCGGGCTGCCTCGATCCCACGGGCCAAGGCGGCATCCGTGGCATCAATGAGGGTCTGGTCCACAGGATCGGTTGTTCCCACAATGAAACTGACGGCCGCATCGCCGCACCAGCCTTCCAGGAATGCCCCGCAATCCACGCTGAGCAGGTCACCGTCCTGGAGTTTGTAACCGTCGGGGATTCCGTGGACCACGGCGTCGTTCACACTTGTGCAGATCACGCCGGGAAACGGAACTGCGGCCCAGCGCGGGTGGTAGTCCAGGAAGGCCGGTGTGGCTCCCGCCGTGGCAATCGTCTCGGCGGCCAGCGCATCGAGGTCACGCAGGGTGACACCCACTCCGGCGGCCTCACGCACCGCCGCCAGCGTATTGGCCACCACCCGCCCGGCTTCGCGCATGAGGACAATCTGCTCGGGAGTCTTGATCATGGACATACAGGGAACCTCCGACGTCGGGTGGCACGTTTCAGGGGAACGTGCAGTTTGTCTGGTCCCACTGTAGAGCCGTCCCGCTGAGGATGGACCCGCCGACATCCACGCCGCCGGCACCTCGCTAAAGTTGCACCATGGACCGAATGTCGCCGAATGTCGCCGAATGACGAATCGCTGGACACGGAGGCAACGGTCACGGAAGCTCCGGCCACGGAGACTCCGAACCGCGAGTTGCTGGATGCCGTGCGCGCGGCGCTGCGGGAGCGGACGGACCCGGTGCGGGCCACTGGCGCGCAAGCGTATATGAAGTCCACTCTGCCGTCACTGGGCGTCAGAGTCCCGGAAGTCAGGCGGCTGACGCTGGCCGCTGCTTCCGTCCATCCCGTTACGTCGGCGGGCCAGTTGCGGGCAACGGTGCTGGAACTCTGGCGCGGCTCCACAGTACGCGAGGAACGCTATGCGGCCATTGACCTGACAAGCCTCCGGTTGGTGGCCCGTGACCAACTGATGCTCCCTGTCTATGAGGAGATCATCCGCACCGGCGCGTGGTGGGATTTCGTGGATGGGGTGTCGCATCGTATCGGCGGGCTTCTTCAGGCCCACCGGCCCATGATGACCGAACTCCTGCTGGCCTGGAGTACAGACCAGGACTTCTGGATCAGGCGGTCGGCCATCACCTCGCAGTTGAAGGCCAAGGCCAGCACGGATCAGGACCTGCTGCGGGCTGTCATTGAGCCGAACCTGGCGGACCCGGAGTTTTTCATCCGGAAGGCCATTGGCTGGGCGCTTCGTGAATACGCCAAAACGGACCCGGAGTGGGTACACGGTTTCGTGTTGGAAAAGGGCACGCGGTTGAGTCCGCTGTCCCGGAAGGAAGCCTTGCGGCACCTGGAACAGGGCACGACGGCGGGAATCACCGGCGCCGGATAACCGCGCCTGCGGAGACTAGATAACGGGCCGTTCAGTCACCGGTTCGGCCGACTTCCGGAAGAGCCTTTTGGTGTCTGGATCCATGAAGATCAGGTACATGGCAAAAAGCAGGCCGGTAATCGCCGCCGCGAAGCGGGCCAGGACCAGGGCAAGTCCCAGGTCCTCGGTCTGGAGGTAGGGAAATACCTCCAGCTGGTCAGAAATGGCGTAGATCATGAAGAACGACACGATGAAATACAGGGCCTTGACCTGCCAGTCATTGCGGATGCCTGTCACCGCGAACAGCGGGATGAGCCACACCACGTACCAGGCCTGGATCATCGGCGCCAGCACCACGATGGCCGCAAAGCCCAAGGTGAGGCGGCGGATCAGCCGTTCATGCTCACCCCTGAAGATCTGGAAGGCGACGATGCCTACGGCAAGTAGTTTGCCGGCGTCGAACACCCAGTCGGCGAGCGTCCACCCGTCAAGGCCGAAGGCGTTCGAAACGGAAGCGACCACCAGCCCCACCAAGCCCACCGGCGCGTACCAAATGAAGAGGCTGCCAGGGGCGGACAGCCCATTGATCCAGCCGAAGCCGAACCCGTTGACGAGGCTCAGGCCGTACAGAATGGCCAGGCTCAGGCCTCCGGTCAGTCCCCAGAACAGGAATTTCCGCGGCCAGCCGGCGTTCTTGCCTGCCCAGATTAGGCCGATGAACGGCAGGAAAACGATGGTGATGGGCTTGACGGCGATGGAAAGGGTGACGAGGACTATGCCCAGCACCACGCGCCTGGTGGCCGCGTAGTACAGCCCGGCAAGGGCCAACCCGATCATGAGGGCATCGTTGTGGACGCTGGCGATGAAGTTGGTGAGGAACAGGGGGTTGGCCGCGGTGAGCCACAAAGCGCGGTGCGGATTGACGCCGTGAAGCTCGGCCAGCTTGGGCACGTAGATGACACAGAGGACCACACCAAACAGCGCCACGAGCCTGAAAAGCATCACGCTGGCCTCGGGCTGGACGTTGGTGGACCAGACCACAAACTGCTCGATCCACAGAAACAGCTGGCCGTACGGCACGGGAGCTTCAGTCCACTGTTTGTCGGCGCCTAGCTGGAAATAGTTGGACAGCGCCGAGATGCCGTTCTCGTAGGGGTTGAACCCCTCCACCATCAGCCTGCCCTGACCAATGTAGGCATATACGTCGCGGCTGAAGAGCGGGACGGTGAACATCAACGGCAGGCCCCATGCTGCGATGGCCTGCAGAGTTGCCTTTCGTGCCGCCGGCCCCCACACGCGGACCCGCTGGCCGAGCCTCAGCCAGGAGCGGACCAGGAGCATGCCGCCTACCGCAACCAGCACGATGGCCAGGGCAACGCCGATGGCCTCCGTCCGCATCCAGATAAAGATCGGTACGCGGCGGAGTTCGGATACGGGGGCCAGCCAGCCGACGCCGAGGGATCCGAACACCATAAGGACCGAGCCGACAAGACCGGCAAGGATGGGGGACCTGGCGTTATCCACTTCTGCCGCAGCGGGCTCCGGGATCACGCTGGCGGCCATCTCCCCCGTTGCAGGCACAGGCGCCGTCATCTCAGGATCGTCCAATCTCTTTACACTCGGCGCTTAAGTCCCGCGGGCGGCTGTGGCCGCCCGGGCCGCGCAGACACTGCACAGCGGCAAAATCCTCGCCCCATGTACCCGAAATCCTAGCATCGGACGGTTGCGCCGGAGCTAAACGGTAGGCTGGTCCGGTGCCTATATCTAACGAACGCATCGTCTGGATCGACTGCGAAATGACCGGCCTGGACATCAAGAACGACGCCCTGATCGAGGTGGCGGCGCTGGTGACGGACTCAGAGCTCAACATTCTCGGCGACGGTGTGGACGTGGTGATCAAGCCTGAGGGTGCTGCCCTCGCCCAGATGAACGACTTCGTGAGGGACATGCACACCCGGTCCGGGCTGCTGAAGGAACTGCCGCACGGCAAGACCATGGCCGAGGCCGAAGCCGCCGTGATGGAATACATCGAAAAGTGGGTGCCGGACCCGCGCAAGGCACCGCTGGGCGGCAACTCCGTTGGAACAGACCGCGTCTTCCTCTCCCGTGACATGCCGGCCGTTGTGGAGCACCTGCATTACCGCGTGATCGACGTGAGCACCATTAAGGAACTCTCCCGCCGCTGGTTCGCCCGTGCCTACTTCCAGTCCCCCGCCAAGAAGGGCGGCCACCGCGCCCTGGGTGACATCCAGGATTCCATCGACGAGCTCCGCTACTACCGCGAGGCGGTTTTTGTTCCCGCTCCCGGGCCTGACAGCGCCACGGCCCGCGAAGTCGCCCAGCGCATCACTGCCTCGCCGGGCACAGCAGGTATTCCGAAAGAGTAATCTGCGCCACGTTTGGCGGAAATTTTCGCAAAAACCCCAAAAGTGGCGCAAGCACCGTCAAACAGCAGGTAAGCTATTTGAGTTGCCTTTCCAGAGCACCGGACCACCGGGAAATCTGTGGGGCACATGGTGGGCTTAGCTCAGTTGGCAGAGCGCCTGGTTGTGGTCCAGGAGGTCGCGGGTTCAACCCCCGTAGCTCACCCTCATAGGGCGGCAGTAAAAGCCGTCCATTTGGAGGCCGTACCGGATATCCGGTACGGCCTCCATTTTTTTGCATAACCGCCGGCGCCACGCCGCACGCACGAAGGGCCGCCTGACATGACAGTTCTGCCAATCACCGTCTGGGGTGAACCGGTGCTCCACCGCCGCGCCGCCGAGGTGGAGGTTTTCGACGACGAACTGCGCACCCTGATCGCGGACATGTTTGAAACCAACGACGCCGCCAACGGCGTGGGCCTGGCGGCGCCGCAGGTCGGTGTGGGCAAAAGAATTTTCGTGTATAAGTACGCCAATGACGACGGCGCTCCGCCCATCGGAGTCCTGGTAAACCCGGTACTGACCCTGTCCAAGATCTCTGGCGCGCTGCCGGACCCCGAGGAAGAGGAAGAGGGCTGCCTCTCCTTCCCCGGCGGCGCATACCCGCTCAAGCGTGCGGAGTGGGCGCGGGTGGAAGGATTTGACGGCCATGGGCAGCCGGTGGAGTTCGAAGCGACCGGATGGTTCGCACGGGTCATCCAGCACGAATACGACCACCTCGACGGAAAGCTCTACGTCAACCGGCTGATTGACCGCTATGCACGGAAGGCCATGAAACTGGCCAAGAAGAGCGGCTGGGGTGTGCCCGGCCTGACCTGGATGCCCGGCGTGGATCCGGACCCGTTCGGCCACTGAGCCGAAGCATTACCTCGCGGTAATGGTTGGCTGGTCCGGGCAGGAGTCCAGGACGCGCTTCATCGCATCCTTCTCCGGCTGCGTGACCCACAGTCCATAGGACGCCTTCACCGAGATCTGGCGGGCCACGTAATGGCAGCGGATGTTCTTGTTCTTCGGCAGCCAGGTGGCGGCGTCGCTTGCGCTCTTCTGCTGATTTGCAGGACCGTCCGCGGCGATGAGGTTTATCGGATCGTTGGCCAGGCTCTGGCGCTGCCCCGGGGTCAGCCCCTGTGCGCCTTTCTGCCACGAGTCTGCCAGCGCTACCACGTGATCGACCTGGACCGCCTTGCTGCTTTCCGGGCCACGGCGGAAGTCCACCATTTCCCCCGTGTAGGGCTCGTGGAAAGCGCCCGACGCGACCCGGCATTTGGACCCCTCCGTGAAGCCCACAGCGGTGAGGTCCCTGCGGAGGATGTCATTGCGGGTGTCGCAGCCGTTCCGGTCCACGTCCAGCCAGGCCTGCCCGAAGGCCTCCCGCTGGTAATTGTCTTTGGGAGCCCGTCCCTTGACGGAAAGCCGCTCGAGGGCGGTCAGGGCACTCATCTGCGGTACAGCGTGCACCGGGATCACGGGCTTCATCCAGGTCCCGTCGAAAACAGGCGCCTCGCGGGGCCCGGCGATTGCCGGTTCTGCCGCAGCGAACTGGCCCGCGGTGAAAAACCACCCCGCAGAGCCAACTGCAGACACGGCCAGCAGGGCCAGCAGAGCCCAGGCCTGCCTCGAACGGCGGCGGGCACGGCGGTAGGCACGCCAGCTGACGGTCATGGGCAACCGGCTCTTCCGGAAATGTAATGCACCAGAAGAGCCTAGGCCACCCCACTGACACCCCTCCGGTTATCCACAATGGGGAGGACGAGTGGCCCGGGTCATCCGCCTACTGCTATGGCCGGCTACTGCTCCCGGACTACACGGCGCAGGTCTTCTTCGGCAACCTGAAGGAGCCCTTCGAGCTGGCGCACACGGTCGTCGCCGACGTCGCCTGTAGCCCGGGACGCGCGGGCCTGCTCCAGGAGCCTGATGGCTTCTTTGTGGTTGGCCTTGGCGACATCGAGGGCGTGTTCAAGGGTGGTCTCGTGGAGAGTTTCGTTATCCATGCCACCAGTGTGGTCCCGATTCCCGGCTGATTCCAGCGAACCAGCCGGGAATGTCCGGCAGCCAGCCCGCAAACGGCTTAGACGGCGATTGCGGCCAGGGCCGCAGCGGCTTCCTTGGCGGGGAACGCCGGCGGGTTGACGCCGGCCATCTCTTCCATAACCCGGACTACCTGGCAGCTGTAGCCGAACTCGTTGTCGTACCAGACGTAAAGAATCAGGTTCTTGTCGTTGGAGATCGTGGCAAGGCCGTCAACGATGCCGGCACGGCGCGAGCCGACGAAGTCCGTAGAAACAACCTCGGGCGAATCGATGTAGTCAATCTGCTTGCGGAGGTCCGAATGCAGGGACATCTGACGCAGATAATCATTCACCTCATCCTTGGTGGTGCCGTTTTCCAGGCTGAGGTTCAGGATGGCCAGCGAGACGTCCGGGGTGGGGACGCGAATGGAGCTGCCGGTGAGCTTGCCCTGAAGTTCGGGCAGTGCCTTCGCCACGGCAGTGGCCGCTCCGGTTTCGGTGATGACCATGTTCAGCGCGGCGGAGCGGCCGCGGCGGTCGCCCTTGTGGAAGTTGTCGATCAGGTTCTGGTCGTTGGTGAAGGAGTGAACGGTCTCCACGTGGCCGTGGATCACGCCGAACTTGTCGTTGATAGCCTTCAGGACCGGGGTGATGGCGTTGGTGGTGCAGGACGCCGCGGACACGATCTGGTCCGTGTCCTCGATGGTGCCGTGGTTAATGCCGTGCACGATGTTCTTCAGATTGCCCTTGCCCGGGGCAGTAAGGAGAACGCGGGCAACGCCCTTGCTCTGCAGGTGCTGGGACAGGCCCTCAGCGTCGCGCCAGCGGCCCGTGTTGTCCACCACCAGGGCGTCGTGGATGCCGTACGCGGTGTAGTCGATCGTGGCGGGGTTGTCCGAGTAGATGACCTGGACCTGGACGCCGTTCGCGGTAATGGTGTTGGCGTCCTCGTCCACGCGGATGGTTCCCTCGAAGGAGCCGTGGACCGAGTCGCGGCGCAGAAGGCTGGCGCGCTTGGTGAGGTCCTTGTCCGAGCCGCGGCGCACCACAATGGCTCGCAGGCGCAGGCCGTGGCCGCCGCCGGCCTTCTCGATGAGAAGGCGCGCCAGCAGGCGGCCGATCCGGCCAAAGCCGTAGAGCACAACGTCGGTGCTGGTGCGGTCATCGCCACCACGCTTGCCAACTACCTCGGCAAGCTCGGCGCGGAGGAACTCTTCCAGGGTGGCACCGTCGCCTTCTGCCTTGAACTTTTCCGCGAGGCGGGCGACGTCGATGGCCGCCGCACCCAGCTCCAGCTGAGCCAGGATGTTCAGCAGCGGTGCGGTCTCTTCGAGCAGGAGCTCGGTGTTGCTCATGCGGCGGGCGAAACGGTGCGCCTTGAGGATGTTCATGGTGGACTTGTTGATCAGGCTGCGGCCGTGAATGCTGGTCACCACGTTGTTCTCGCGGTACAGCCGGCCAATCACCGGAATCATGGCCTCGGCGAGAGCCTCCCGGCCCATCCACGTATCAAGACAAGAATCTGACGTCTGGCTCACAGAACTACCTTCCTCGGTTCAGCCGCATACGTCGTCGTACGCGGTTGGCGGCCACCTGATGTTGTCCAGGGGCTCTGGCACCGGCAGGATGCGGTCCATCCCGGGTGCCGTGGAGAAGCGTAAAGAAAAGCCACCGGCTGCGAACGCAGACCCGGCGGCAGAACTTCTACGTTCGCTCTCTATTCTAGGCTGGAGCGACACCGCGGACCGCCGCAACCGGCGTGAAATCACTCACATGCGGGGCCGCGTCGGTGCCCGGCGGGTGGTGTTGGATGGGTTGACCGATACGCCGGGTTCTGTGCTCCCGTGCCATTACCAGCGCGGGAGTAGCGGCCATCCATCTACGGACGCCGTTGCCGACGCCCTCCAGCGGCCTACCCGGACACTCGGGCGGGCAGCCCTCAAACGTGTCCTGTCTGGCCTTGCTCCGGGTGGGGTTTACCTAGCCTTCCCGGTCACCCGGGAAGCTGGTGGTCTCTTACACCACCGTTTCACCCTTACCTGCTGAGCTTCCGTTGCCGGAAGACGCAGGCGGTCTGTTCTCTGTGGCACTGGCCTGCGGGTTACCCCGAGTGGGCGTTACCCACCACCCTGCCCTGCGGAGCCCGGACGTTCCTCGAGCCACTTGCGTGACGCGCGGCCGCCTGGTCAACCCATCCGCAGACCAGTCTACCGCCGGTAGAGGGCACCGCCGTCGCCGGTAGGATCGTACGGTGCTGATTCTGCTTCCCCCCTCCGAAGGCAAGACCCCCGCAGTCCGCGGGTCCGCCGTCGACTGGCCGTCACTGAGCTTTCCGGAACTCAACACCTACCGGGCCAAAGTCCTGGAGGCGCTGGGGACGGTGAGTGCGCATGAGGATGCCCTCGCGCTGCTGGGCGTCGGCGCATCGCTGCAGGACGACGTCGAACGCAACACCCGGCTCCACGCCGAACCGGCGGCCCCTGCGCACCAGATCTATTCGGGCGTTCTGTACGACGCCCTCGGCTACAAAACGCTGACCCCGGCGCAGCGCCGGAAGGCCGATGGTTCGGTGCTCGTGATCTCGGCCCTATGGGGTGCCATCCGCTTCGCCGACCGTGTGCCCGCCTACCGGCTGTCGATGGGAACGGCACTGCCCGACGTCGGCCGGCTCGCCTCGTTCTGGAAGCCGCAGCTTTCGGAAGCCCTCGCGGAGTCGGTGTCCGGGCATCTGCTCGTGGACTGCCGCTCCAGCACGTATGCCGTGGCATGGGCACCGCCGCCGGCTCAGACGGTGGCCGTCAACGTGTTCACCGAGGTCAACGGGGTGCGCAAGGTGGTCAGCCACTTCGCGAAACACACGCGCGGCGAGCTGGCACGGCACCTGCTGGCCCGCCGCGGAAACGCCCCGCAGACCCCGGTACAGCTGCTGAAGGCCGCGCGCGAGAAATGGGACGCGGAGTTGGTTGACGGTTCAGCGCGGAAGCCGCACGCCCTGAACATCATCCTGCCCAACTAGCTCGCAGTTAACGTCGCCATTCGCGATTTTCACGACGTCAAGTGCTAGTTACTTGGGGCGGGGGTATTCCACTCGGCGGAGCGCACCAGGATGGCACCCGAATCCGGGCAGAACACAATGTCGTCTTCGGCGGCGGCCTTGATTTCTGCGAGGTCTCCGGGGCTCAGCTTCATGCCGGAGGCTTCCGAGGTTCCGTGGAACAACCGGGCGGCGCCCACTCCACGCTTAGCGAGCGTCTTTTCGTAAATTGCCAGCATCCCGGCGTCGAGTCCTGCAGCGAATTCGGCACGCTTGCCGCGGACAACAGCGGCTTCGGCGGCCACCTCGGCCAGGGCCTCATCGAGTTCGGCGCGGATGCCGCCGAACGAGCCCTGGACGTTGTCCACGATGAGCTGCTGGGCAGCCTGCCGTTCGCGCAAGGAATCCAGGCGTTCCAGGACTTCCAGCTCCACGTCCTCAAGGTCGGAGCGGCGTTTGTTGAGGGAGGCGATGTCCTTCTGCAGCGCCACGAGGTCCTTGGACAGCCCCGTGCCGCTGTTGAGCCGGGCTTCGTCGCGTGCAATGCGGGAGGCGACCTGTTCGACGTCGGCCTCGGCACGCTTAAGCTCGGCTTCGGCGTCATGGACGGCCATCTTGGCGGAGCCGAGTTCACCGTTGGCGACGGACAATGCTGATTGCAGGTCCTCGATCCGGGGATCGGTGTCCAGGGCCCGACGGCGGTTGGAGAGGGACTTGAGCTTTGCGTCCAGCCCCTGCAGTTCGAGCAACTTCAACTGTTCCGCCGGTGCTGCCTTGGCCACTATTTACCTCCGCTAAATCCAATCCGGCCGAAGCCGGGCACCGTATCGGCGCTGTATAGACTCTAGCGCCTAGCGTGCTCCCCAGGCTCGCCCGGGTCACCCGGGGACCCCCGCACGCCAGGCTTAGCCCGGAGTCAGAATGAAGTCCCACGGATCGCTGTTGGTGGTGCTTACCTGGATCTCGACGTCATGGCCCTGATCGGCGAGCACATTCCCCAGTGCCGACGCAGCGGCGGGCAGCCAGAGCCATTCGCTGGCGAAGTGCGAAACGTCAATCAGGTACGGCCGGCCGTTCACTGCCGCTTCCCGGGCTTCGGACGCCGGATGGTGCCGGAGGTCGGCGGTGACGTAGACGTCGGCGTTGTTGGCCCGCACCTCGTTGAACAGGGAATCCCCCGCCCCGCCGCAAACCGCAATGCGCCGCACCAGCCCATCCTTGTCCCCGGACACGCGGACTCCCCCGGCCACCGACGGCAGGATGCCGAACACCCTGGCCGCGAAGTCGCCCAGGCTCATCACGTCCGCCAGATCACCCACGCGTCCGATGCCTTCCTCGGGCAGGCCGTTCGCGGCAACCGTCAGCGGGACAACGCCCTCCAGTCCCAGCGCATCAGCCAGGACGTCGGAAACGCCCCCGACGGCGGAATCACCGTTCGTGTGGACGGTCAGGAGTGCGGTGCCGGACTCGATGAGACGGTGGATGGCCTGCCCTTTGGCAGTAGTGGCGGCCACCGACGTGACGCCTTTGAGGAGCAAGGGGTGGTGCGTGATCAGGAGCTCGGCACCCCATTCCACCGCTTCCTCGATCACCGTAAGCGTGGGATCAACGGCGAACATCACCCGAGTCACGGGCGCTGAGGGGTGGCCGGCCACGAGCCCTACCTCGTCCCAGTTTTCGGCGAGTGACTCGGGCCAGAGTTCCTCTACCGCCAGCAGCACCTGGCCCAGCGTGGGAGCAGCCGGACCAGCCGCCGCAGCGTCCTCCCCAGTAAGGGTGCCGTCGTCGTGCTTGCCCGCATCTGTAACGCCGGTGTCTGCAGATTCCATAGTCTCAGTTTTACCCCATCCGGCCGTTTGCCCGGCATCATTCAAAGTCTCGTAGGGTGGTCAGGGAATCATCCGGCGCGCTCAACCATTGAAGAGGTCATGAAAACTTTTGTTCTTGGCGGGGGCTGCTTCTGGTGCCTTGATGCTGTCTACCAGAAAACCAAGGGGGTCTCCTCGGTGATTTCCGGCTACACGGGCGGCCATGACCCCCGGCCGGACTACTACTCCGTCTGCGGCGGGACCACCGGCCACGCTGAGGTTGTGGCGGTCACTTTCGACGAGTCCATCATCCCGGCCGAGGTCATCCTGGACATGTTCTTCGCGCTGCACGATCCCACCACGCTCAACCGCCAGGGCTACGACGTGGGCACGCAGTACCGCTCGTCCATGTTCTATGAGACCACCGAGGAGAAGATTCTCTTCGAGGAAGCCATCGAACGGAACCAGGCTCTGTGGTCGCACCCGATTGTGACCGAGGTCAGCCGGCTGCCACGGTTCCATGTGGCGGAGGACGTCCACCAGGACTATTACGCCAAGTATCCCGAGCAGGGCTACTGCCAGGTGATCATCAATCCGAAGCTCGCGAAGGCCAGGAAATATTACTCTGCATGGCTTAATGCTTAGCAGCGGCCACTCAGCCATCGTTAGGCTGACCTCAGCATTCACTCTTGAGAGATAGGCATATCTACATGGCACGGATCTATGACGATGTAACGCAGTTGGTCGGCGGCACTCCGCTGGTCCGCCTGAACCGGCTCACCGAGGGCCTGGGCGCCACTGTGGCCGTCAAGCTGGAGTTCTACAACCCAGCCAACAGCGTCAAGGACCGCATCGGCGTGGCCATCGTTGACGCCGCCGAGAAGTCCGGCGCCCTTAAGCCCGGCGGCACCATCGTTGAAGGCACCTCCGGCAACACCGGCATCGCCCTGGCCATGGTGGGTGCTGCCCGCGGCTACAAGGTCATCCTGACCATGCCCGAGACCATGTCCACCGAGCGCCGCGTTATGCTGCGGGCGTTCGGTGCCGAGATTGTGCTGACCCCGGGTTCCGAGGGCATGCGCGGCGCCGTGGAAAAGGCCCAGGAAATCGTGGCCAACACGGAGAACTCCATCTGGGCCCAGCAGTTCGCCAACGAGGCCAACCCTGAGATCCACCGCACCACCACCGCCGAGGAAATCTGGTCCGACACCGACGGCAAGGTGGACATCTTCGTCGCCGGAATCGGCACCGGCGGAACCGTCACCGGCGTCGGCCAGGTCCTGAAGGAACGCAATCCTGACGTCCAGATTGTGGCCATCGAGCCGAAGGACTCCGCCATCCTGAACGGCGGCGCTCCCGGGCCGCACAAGATCCAGGGCATCGGTGCGAACTTCATCCCGGAAATCCTGGACACCAACGTCTACGACGAAGTACTGGACGCCACCCTGGAGGATTCCGTCCGCGTCGCCCGTGAACTCGGCGTCAAGGAAGGCATCCTCGGCGGCATCTCCTCCGGCGCCATCGTCTGGGGTGCCCTGGAACTGGCCAAGCGTCCGGAGAATGCCGGCAAGCTGATCGTGGCGGTTGTCTGCGACTTCGGTGAGCGTTACATCTCCACCGTGCTCTATGACGACATCCGAGGCTGATCAGCCCGTTGTCGCCCCGTTTCCTGTAGAAAGAACTTTGTGGGCTTTTTCGCAAGACTGAAGGAAGACCTCGATGCCGCCCGGTCACACGACCCGGCGGCTCGAGGTTCTTTTGAGAATTTTTTCGCCTATTCGGGGCTGCACGCCATCTGGATCCACCGGCTGACGCACCGCATGTGGCAGAACCCGGGGCTGCGGTTCCCGGCTCGGCTGGTGTCGCAGCTGGGCCGCTTCCTGACCGGAATCGAGATCCATCCCGGCGCCACGATCGGCCGACGCTTCTTTATCGACCACGGCATGGGTGTGGTCATCGGCGAGACCGCCGAAATCGGCGAAGACGTGATGATCTACCACGGTGTCACGTTGGGCGGCCGCTCCCTGGCCAAGGTCAAGCGCCACCCCACCATTGAGGACCGGGTCACCATCGGTGCCGGAGCCAAGATCCTGGGACCCATCACCATCGGCCGGGACAGCGCCGTGGGCGCCAACGCCGTGGTGGTCAAGGACGCGCCGCCGGAATCGATTGTCACCGGCGTGCCCGCCAAGTGGCGCCACCGCGATGCCCAGCGCGAAACCAAACCCGCAGTGGATCCGGCCGAGTACGACATCGAATACCGGATCTGACCCGTTACTGCAGCCTCTACCCCGCAACGCGCTTCAGGACTGCCATGACCACCGCGTCATAGAACCGGTCCGGCAGGACGCGCCGCAGGCCCAGAATGGCTGCCGCTCCCCTGCCCACCGGGTACCGGGTCCGGGGACGCGCAGCCGTGGCCGCGTGCAGTACAGCCGCAGCAATCACGGCCGGCTGCGTTGACGTCTCAGGCCTGTCCGTGGACGCCAGGACATTCGCCATATGCGTTGCCTGGGCAGCGTACGGCCCCTCGCCGCTGCTGGCCAGCAGCCCGTCAGCGGAAATCCGGCCCCATTCGCTGAGCGTGCTTGCCGGTTCAATGATGGCTACGTCGATGCCGTGCGGCTTGAGTTCCAGCCGCAGCGCATCGCTCATGCCCTCCACGGCGAACTTCGTGGCGTGGTACCAGGCACCGAGGGGCTCGTAGAATTTTCCGCCGATGGACGAGATGTTGATGATCCTGCCCCGGCCCGCACTCCGCATGGCCGGCAGGACCAGCTGCGTCATCCTGGCAAGGCCAAAGACATTCACCTCAAATTGGCGCCGGCCTTCGGCCAGGTCCACCAGTTCCAGCGCCCCGTAGGACCCGTAGCCGGCGTTGTTGACCAGAACGTCAATCCGCCCGCGTTCTTCCAGGACACGGCCGACGGCGGCACGCATCGAGTCATCGTCCGTCACGTCCAGTGCCAGGACTTGGACGCCAAGCGCTTTCAGCGGCTCCATCCTGTCCACGCGGCGGGCGCCGGCGTAGACGATGAAGCCATGGCTGCTGAGCTTCTTCGCCGCCTCGAAGCCGATACCCGTGGAGGCTCCCGTAACAAATGCGACTGGCTTGGGCATTCTGACTCCTTGGATGGACGGACACCGCGGCTGCTGCCGGAAACGCCAACGGCCGGCAGCTCCCAGAATATCCGGGAAGTGCCGGCCGCAGGGTTTGCAGCTTGATGCAATCAGAGCATGGGGATTAGTGCGTGTCCACTGCTTCGATTTCGGACTTGTCCTCGCCCCACAGGGTGTGGAACGTGCCCTCAGCGTCGACGCGACCGTAGGTGTGCGCGCCGAAGAGGTCACGCTGGCCCTGGATCACTGCGGCCGGCAGGCGCTTGCGGCGCAGGCCGTCGTAGTAGGCCAGTGAAGAGGAGAAGACCGGCACGGGGATGCCGAGCTGGACGGCGGTGGAGACCACGCGGCGCCATGCCGGCAGGACCTCGGCGATGGCCTTGGTGAACGCCGGGGCGAACAGCAGGTTGGCCGGCTTGTCTTCGGCGGCGTAGGCGTTGGTGATTTCCTTGAGCAGCTCTGCACGGATGATGCAGCCGCCGCGCCACAACGAAGCGATCTCGTCCAGCTTGAGGTCCCAGCCGTATTCCTTGGCTGCTGAGGTCAGCATGTCCAGGCCCTGGGCGTAGGAAACCAGCTTGGACGCGTACAGCGCCTGGCGGACGTCCTCAACAAAGGTGTCCGGAACATCGACGGCGATTTCCTCACCGGCGAGCAGTTCCTGGGCGATCTTGCGCTGCTCGGACTGCGATGACAGGGCGCGGGCGAAGACCGACTCGGCGATGCCCGACGTCGGGGAACCAAGCTCCAGCGCCGAAATGACCGTCCAGCGTCCGGTGCCCTTCTGGCCTGCGGCATCCACCACAACATCGACAAACGGCTTGCCGGTGCGGGTGTCAACGTGGCCCAGGACCTCGGCGGAGATTTCGATCAGGAAGGAGGCGAGTTCGCCCTTGTTCCACTCTTCGAAGATCTTGGCCTGGTCAGCGGGTTCGATGCCGGCGCCGGAGCGGAGGAGGTCGAATGCTTCGCCGATGACCTGCATGTCGGCGTATTCGATGCCGTTGTGGACCATCTTGACGAAGTGGCCGGCCCCGTCGGTGCCGATCCAGGCGCAGCAGGGCTTGCCGTCGACGTGCGCGGAGATCTTTTCGAGCAGCGGGCCGAGGGCGTCATAGGACTCCTTGGAACCACCGGGCATGATGGACGGGCCGTTCAGGGCACCTTCCTCACCGCCGGAGACGCCAATGCCGACGAAGTGCAGGTCCTTCTTCGCCAGCGCGGCTTCGCGACGGCGGGTGTCCTCGTAGTGGGAGTTTCCGGCGTCGATGATGATGTCGCCGGCCTCCAGCAGGGGTTCAAGCTGCTCGATGACGGAGTCAACCGGCTTGCCGGCCTTGACCATGATCAGGACGCGGCGGGGCTTCTCCAGCGAGTCAACAAGTTCCTGCAGCGTTTCGGTGCGGACGAAGTCGCCGTCCGTGCCGTGCTTTTCGAGCAGCGCGTCAGTCTTTTCGACGGACCTGTTGTGCAAGGCAACGGTGAAGCCGTTGCGGGCCAGGTTGCGGGCCAGGTTGGCGCCCATCACCGCAAGGCCGGTGACACCGATGTGTGCAGACATCAAAACTCCAATTTCGTTGTGCAATGGATGTGCAGATGGCTCCGCGTTCGCTGCGAAGCACGCTGTCACGAACCGATGGATCCTAATAAAGCATATATATTCAATCGGCGTGAGGGAAGCGGTGCCCACTTTGTGGAACGGGCCCAGTCAATCCCAGTTTAGGCTTGAGTCCATGTCGACCAGCCTGCACCACCGTGCCATCGAGAACCTAGGCACCCGGATCATCACGGGCGAGCTGCCCACCGGACACATCATGCTGGCCGAGCATCTTGAGGAAGAACTGCAGGTTTCGCGTTCCGTGGTCCGCGAGGCTGTGCGGGTCCTTCAGTCCCTGGGCCTCGTGGAAACCACCAAGCGGGTGGGGATCCGCGTGCTGCCGCCGAGCCGCTGGAACCCCTTCGATTCCCAGGTCATCCGCTGGCGGCTGTCCAGCGACGCCCGCGGCGCCCAGCTGCGGTCACTGATCGAACTGCGCTCCGCCGTCGAGCCCGCCGCGGCCGAGCTGGCCGCGAACAACGCACCGGCGCAGCTCCGGCGTGAGCTGGTGGACATTGCCCATGCCCTGCGCGACGCCGGTCACTCCGGGGACGCGCAGAAGTTCCTGGAGCTGGACATCGCCTTTCACTCGGTCCTGCTATCCGGATCGGGGAACGAAATGTTCGCCAACCTGATGGGGCAGGTGGCGGAGACCCTGACGGGGCGCACGGTCCACGGACTAATGCCGGACCACCCCCACGAGGGGGCGCTGCAGTGGCACATCGATCTCGCCGAAGCGGTTGCCGCCGGGGACGCCGCCACGGCCCGGGCCGCTTCTGAACAGATCATGCGCCGCACGACCTCCCGGCTGTCCGGAACGTGGACGGACCAGCCCCGGGTGTTCCTTCCCGTCCGCCGGAGCTGACCGCGCCCAGAACCAGCCAGAACCAGCGCGTCCTTATCGTGCTATTCCGGTTGGAAGTTGAGGAGTACTTTTCCTGATGCGGCGGAGTTCCTGGCGGTTTCGAAGGCTTCCAGGCCTTGGCTG
>NZ_PJIW01000040.1:0-5723 GCF_002929755.1 Arthrobacter sp. 4R501
TGTGTCTGTTGTTTGAGAACTCAATAGTGTGCCAAGTTTGTTGATACCAATTGTTTTATTGATTGGTTGTTTTGGCTGGGCCTGTCCACCCCGTGGATTGGGTCTGGTTTTTACAGCTGGTTTCAAATTTTGCAGCCTTCTTCTTCCGTTATTTCCGGGGGTGTTGGTTGTGTTCGTTTTTGTTTTACTTCAACGGAGAGTTTGATCCTGGCTCAGGATGAACGCTGGCGGCGTGCTTAACACATGCAAGTCGAACGATGACCTGGTGCTTGCACTGGTGATTAGTGGCGAACGGGTGAGTAACACGTGAGTAACCTGCCCTTAACTCTGGGATAAGCCTGGGAAACTGGGTCTAATACCGGATATGACTCCTCATCGCATGGTGGGGGGTGGAAAGCTTTATTGTGGTTTTGGATGGACTCGCGGCCTATCAGCTTGTTGGTGAGGTAATGGCTCACCAAGGCGACGACGGGTAGCCGGCCTGAGAGGGTGACCGGCCACACTGGGACTGAGACACGGCCCAGACTCCTACGGGAGGCAGCAGTGGGGAATATTGCACAATGGGCGAAAGCCTGATGCAGCGACGCCGCGTGAGGGATGACGGCCTTCGGGTTGTAAACCTCTTTCAGTAGGGAAGAAGCGAAAGTGACGGTACCTGCAGAAGAAGCGCCGGCTAACTACGTGCCAGCAGCCGCGGTAATACGTAGGGCGCAAGCGTTATCCGGAATTATTGGGCGTAAAGAGCTCGTAGGCGGTTTGTCGCGTCTGCCGTGAAAGTCCGGGGCTCAACTCCGGATCTGCGGTGGGTACGGGCAGACTAGAGTGATGTAGGGGAGACTGGAATTCCTGGTGTAGCGGTGAAATGCGCAGATATCAGGAGGAACACCGATGGCGAAGGCAGGTCTCTGGGCATTAACTGACGCTGAGGAGCGAAAGCATGGGGAGCGAACAGGATTAGATACCCTGGTAGTCCATGCCGTAAACGTTGGGCACTAGGTGTGGGGGACATTCCACGTTTTCCGCGCCGTAGCTAACGCATTAAGTGCCCCGCCTGGGGAGTACGGCCGCAAGGCTAAAACTCAAAGGAATTGACGGGGGCCCGCACAAGCGGCGGAGCATGCGGATTAATTCGATGCAACGCGAAGAACCTTACCAAGGCTTGACATGAACCGGAAATGCCTGGAAACAGGTGCCCCGCTTGCGGTCGGTTTACAGGTGGTGCATGGTTGTCGTCAGCTCGTGTCGTGAGATGTTGGGTTAAGTCCCGCAACGAGCGCAACCCTCGTTCTATGTTGCCAGCGCGTGATGGCGGGGACTCATAGGAGACTGCCGGGGTCAACTCGGAGGAAGGTGGGGACGACGTCAAATCATCATGCCCCTTATGTCTTGGGCTTCACGCATGCTACAATGGCCGGTACAAAGGGTTGCGATACTGTGAGGTGGAGCTAATCCCAAAAAGCCGGTCTCAGTTCGGATTGGGGTCTGCAACTCGACCCCATGAAGTCGGAGTCGCTAGTAATCGCAGATCAGCAACGCTGCGGTGAATACGTTCCCGGGCCTTGTACACACCGCCCGTCAAGTCACGAAAGTTGGTAACACCCGAAGCCGGTGGCCTAACCCCTTGTGGGAGGGAGCTGTCGAAGGTGGGACTGGCGATTGGGACTAAGTCGTAACAAGGTAGCCGTACCGGAAGGTGCGGCTGGATCACCTCCTTTCTAAGGAGCACCTACAGTCACCTTGCCCCGTGTATGCGGGTGTGGAGGGGTTGTCAGGAGTATATGCCCGTTGCGCAGACGCTAGTTCTGCGGCGGGTGCTCAAGGGTGGAATATCAATGAATAGCGGCCGCTTGTTTCTTTCCCTTGCCTAGTACGGATTCCCTTTTGGGGGTGTCCTGGAACGGTGTGGGTTGGGGGTGGGTGGTTTAGTGTTTGGCACACTGTTGGGTCCTGAGGCAACAGGGCCGGTGGGATGGGCTGCAGCCTTTTGGGTTGTGGTGTGTTTTGTCGGGTTTGTTTGTTTCTGGTTTCCTGGCTGCATCGAGCGCGCACTTTGTGTGTGTGGGGTGTGTGGTTTGGGGTTGTTGTTTGAGAACTACATAGTGGACGCGAGCATCTTTTATAAGAAGCAATTTCCAAGAATTATGAACCTGGATCTGTCCGCACTCTTTCGGGGTGTGGGTGGTTTTCATGGTTCTCTCGAAAATTAGCGTTTTTGATCTTTTGTGGTCAAGTTTTTAAGAGCACACGGTGGATGCCTTGGCATTAGGAGCCGAAGAAGGACGTAGGAATCTGCGATAAGCCTGGGGGAGTCGATAACCGGACTGTGATCCCAGGGTGTCCGAATGGGGAAACCCCGCCAGGGGAGCGATCTGCCTGGTGACCCGCATCTGAACACATAGGGTGCGTGGAGGGAACGCGGGGAAGTGAAACATCTCAGTACCCGCAGGAAGAGAAAACAATAGTGATTCCGTCAGTAGTGGCGAGCGAACGCGGATCAGGCTAAACCGTTCCATGTGTGATAGCCGGCGGGCGTTGCATGGTCGGGGTTGTGGGACTTTCCATACCAGTTCTGCCGGACTGGTGAGGTGTGATGTGCAGGCATAGGTGAACGGTCTTGAAAGGCCGGCCAGAGAGGGTGTGAGCCCCGTAACCGAAATGTTTTGTGCCGCCTGGAGAGTATCCCAAGTAGCACGGGGCCCGAGAAATCCCGTGTGAATCTGTCAGGACCACCTGATAAGCCTAAATACTCCCTAATGACCGATAGCGGACCAGTACCGTGAGGGAAAGGTGAAAAGTACCCCGGGAGGGGAGTGAAACAGTACCTGAAACCGTGTGCTTACAATCCGTCGGAGCAACCTTGTAGTTGTGACGGCGTGCCTTTTGAAGAATGAGCCTGCGAGTTAGTGTTACGTCGCGAGGTTAACCCGTGTGGGGAAGCCGTAGCGAAAGCGAGTCTGAATAGGGCGTTGCAGTGGCGTGATCTAGACCCGAAGCGAAGTGATCTACCCATGGCCAGGTTGAAGCGACGGTAAGACGTCGTGGAGGACCGAACCCACTTCAGTTGAAAATGGAGGGGATGAGCTGTGGGTAGGGGTGAAAGGCCAATCAAACTTCGTGATAGCTGGTTCTCCCCGAAATGCATTTAGGTGCAGCGTTGCGTGTTTCTTGCTGGAGGTAGAGCTACTGGATGGCTAATGGGCCCTACAAGGTTACTGACGTCAGCCAAACTCCGAATGCCGGTAAGTGAGAGCGCAGCAGTGAGACTGTGGGGGATAAGCTTCATAGTCGAGAGGGAAACAGCCCAGACCACCAACTAAGGCCCCTAAGCGTGTGCTAAGTGGGAAAGGATGTGGAGTTGCGAAGACAACCAGGAGGTTGGCTTAGAAGCAGCCATCCTTAAAAGAGTGCGTAATAGCTCACTGGTCAAGTGATTCCGCGCCGACAATGTAGCGGGGCTCAAGTACACCGCCGAAGTTGTGGATTTCAGATATTAGCTAAGCCGCCCCTTGTGGGTTGGTTCAGGCGTCTGGAGTGGTAGGGGAGCGTCGTGTGGGCAGTGAAGTCGCGGTGTAAACCAGCGGTGGAGCCTACACGAGTGAGAATGCAGGCATGAGTAGCGAAAGACGGGTGAGAAACCCGTCCGCCGAATGATCAAGGGTTCCAGGGTCAAGCTAATCTGCCCTGGGTAAGTCGGGACCTAAGGCGAGGCCGACAGGCGTAGTCGATGGACAACGGGTTGATATTCCCGTACCGGCGAAAAACCGTCCATGTTGAACAGGGGATACTAACCGCCCGATACCTGCCCGCCCACCCTTCGGGGTGATGTGGGTTTTGGTGGAGCGCGGGACCTGATCCTGGGAGGCAAGCGTATTAACAGGTGTGACGCAGGAAGGTAGCCAAGCCGGGCGATGGTTGTCCCGGTCTAAGGATGTAGGGCGAACGGTAGGCAAATCCGCCGTTCATGATGCCTGAGATCTGATGGGACCCCCTCACGGGGGGATTTGGTGATCCTATGCTGCCGAGAAAAGCATCGACGCGAGGTTTTAGCCGCCCGTACCCCAAACCGACACAGGTGATCAGGTAGAGAATACTAAGGCGATCGAGAGAATTATGGTTAAGGAACTCGGCAAAATGCCCCCGTAACTTCGGGAGAAGGGGGGCCCCAACCTTGAACACCACTTGCTGGTGGGAGGGGATCGGGGCCGCAGAGACCAGGGGGAAGCGACTGTTTACTAAAAACACAGGTCCGTGCGAAGTCGCAAGACGATGTATACGGACTGACTCCTGCCCGGTGCTGGAAGGTTAAGAGGACCGGTTAGCCCTTACGGGCGAAGCTGAGAATTCAAGCCCCAGTAAACGGCGGTGGTAACTATAACCATCCTAAGGTAGCGAAATTCCTTGTCGGGTAAGTTCCGACCTGCACGAATGGAGTAACGACTTCCCCGCTGTCTCAACCATAAACTCGGCGAAATTGCAGTACGAGTAAAGATGCTCGTTACGCGCAGCAGGACGGAAAGACCCCGAGACCTTTACTATAGTTTGGTATTGGTGTTCGGAGTGGCTTGTGTAGGATAGGTGGGAGACGTTGAAGCCCGGACGCCAGTTCGGGTGGAGTCATCGTTGAAATACCACTCTGGTCACTTTGGACATCTAACTTCGGCCCGTAATCCGGGTCAGGGACAGTGCCTGATGGGTAGTTTAACTGGGGCGGTTGCCTCCTAAAAAGTAACGGAGGCGCCCAAAGGTTCCCTCAGCCTGGTTGGCAATCAGGTGTCGAGTGTAAGTGCACAAGGGAGCTTGACTGTGAGAGAGACATCTCGAGCAGGGACGAAAGTCGGGACTAGTGATCCGGCGGTACATTGTGGAATGGCCGTCGCTCAACGGATAAAAGGTACCTCGGGGATAACAGGCTGATCTTGCCCAAGAGTCCATATCGACGGCATGGTTTGGCACCTCGATGTCGGCTCGTCGCATCCTGGGGCTGGAGTAGGTCCCAAGGGTTGGGCTGTTCGCCCATTAAAGCGGTACGCGAGCTGGGTTTAGAACGTCGTGAGACAGTTCGGTCCCTATCCGCTGCGCGCGCAGGAAATTTGAGAAGGGCTGTCCTTAGTACGAGAGGACCGGGACGGACGAACCTCTGGTGTGTCAGTTGTACTGCCAAGTGCACCGCTGATTAGCTACGTTCGGATGGGATAACCGCTGAAAGCATCTAAGCGGGAAGCTCGCTTCGAGATGAGATTTCCATACACCTTGTGTGTGAGAGGCCCCCAGCCAGACCACTGGGTTGATAGGCCGGATGTGGAAGCGAGGACTAACGACTCGTGAAGCTGACCGGTACTAATAGGCCGATAACTTACACCACACACCACCCCCGCAAACGGTTCAAAAGCGTTTACGGTACGGGGTGGTAAAAAGAAAACAAGACTGCTTGCGTCCACTATGTGGTTCCCAAACAACAAACCCGCTACCCGCGGCACCGTTGCACAGGAACAAAACACAACACAATAACAACACCACACCTGCCTTAACCGGCAGGAAGCATGTTGTAACCACAGATTTCCCACCCCACGGCACAGCCAACGGGTGTGGAGCAAGGGTTACGGCGGTCATAGCGTGGGGGAAACGCCCGGTCCCATTCCGAACCCGGAAGCTAAGACCCACAGCGCCGATGGTACTGCACCCGGGAGGGTGTGGGAGAGTAGGTCACCGCCGGAACATCATTA
>NZ_PJIW01000041.1:0-4910 GCF_002929755.1 Arthrobacter sp. 4R501
TTGACCAGGTTCTTGAGCTGGACATACTCCGGACCCATCTGGACCTTCGCCTTGATCCACTCCGGCTTCCGCTCCACGGGTACTGCAGAGTTGCGCTGCTCAACGCGCAGCAGCTTCCGGCCTTCTGGTGCCAGTGTCATCAGTTCTCTTCCCTTAGCATTCCACTACGTTGACGGCGAGGCCGCCCATGGCCGTTTCCTTGTACTTGGAGCTCATGTCCCTGCCGGTCTCGCGCATGGTCACGATCACCTCGTCCAGGGACACCCGGTGCGTACCGTCCCCCCACAGGGCCATCTTCGCGGCGTTGATGGCCTTCGCGGCCGCGATCGCGTTGCGCTCGATGCACGGCACCTGGACCAGCCCGCCGATCGGATCGCACGTCAGGCCCAGGTTGTGTTCCATCGCGATCTCCGCGGCGTTTTCCACCTGTTGGGGTGTCCCGCCCATGACCTCGGCGAGGGCACCGGCCGCCATGGACGACGCCGATCCCACCTCGCCCTGGCAGCCCACCTCGGCACCCGAAATGGACGCCTGTTCCTTGTACAGCACCCCGATGGCACCGGCCGTGAGCAGGAACTTGACCACAACGTCGTCGCGGTCTTCCTGCGTGGCCTTGTCCATCCCGGGTGCGAAATGCAGCGCGTAATACAGGACCGCCGGGATGATCCCCGCAGCGCCGTTCGTGGGGGCCGTGACAACCCGGCCGCCGGACGCGTTCTCCTCGTTCACTGCCAGGGCGATGAGGTTCACCCATTCCTGCCAGTACTTCGCGTCCCGGTCCTTGTCCTCCTTTTCGAGCCGCTCATGCCAGTCCGGCGCACGACGGCGGACCTTCAGTCCGCCGGGCAGCAGCCCCTCACGCTTGAGGCTGGTTGCCACGCACTCCTCCATCACGGAGTAGATGTGCAGCAGGCCTTCGCGGATTTCCGCCTCCGACCTCGAGGCAAGCTCATTCACGAACATGACCTCGCCGATCGACAGGCCCTTGGACTGGCACCGGCCCAGCAGCTCCGCCGCGGTGCGGAACGGCAGCGGCAGTTCCTTTTTGGACTCGTCCAGTTCCTTCAGGGCCGCGTCCTCTTCGCCCTCGCGGACAATAAAACCGCCGCCGACGGAGAAGAACGTGGCCTTGTGCAGAACTTCGCCCTCTGTGTCGCTGACGGTGAAGGTCATGCCGTTGGTGTGCCGCGGCAGGACAGTCAGCGGGCGCAGGACAATATCCTTGACCCCGTACGGCAGGGGTACGGAACCGGCGAGCTGGAGGGTGCCGGTTTCGGCGATGGCAGCGAGCCGCTCCTCCACCTCGGCCGGCAGGATCTTTTCCGGGTGGAAACCCTCCAGGCCCAGCAGGATGGCCGTCATGGTGCCGTGGCCATGGCCCGTTGCCGCGAGGGACCCGTACAGGTCCACCCGCAGCCCCGCCACCTTGTCCAGGCTGCCGGAGCCCTTGAGCTCCTCGGCGAACACCGCGGCAGCGCGCATCGGCCCCACAGTGTGAGAGCTCGACGGCCCGATCCCGACGGAGAACAAATCAAAGACTCCAACGGCCATGTGCGTTTCCTAACTAAGTATTGGTATTGCGGTTCCCGGTGGTTGAGCCTGTCGAAACCCGACGGGCCCAACCACCGGAAGGGACTACAGCCCCGGGTACAGCGGGTGGGCGGCGGCGAGAGCCTCTACCCGGTGACGCAGGCCGGAAAGGTCCGCGTCGGCGTCGGCAATCAAGGCCTCGGCGATGATGTCCGCGACTTCACGGAAGGCTGCCTCGCCGAAACCACGGGTGGCCAGCGCGGGGGTGCCGATCCGGAGGCCGGAGGTGACCATCGGAGGGCGCGGATCGAACGGCACGGCGTTGCGGTTGACGGTGATGTCAATCGCGGCCAGGCGGTCCTCGGCCTGCTGGCCGTCCAACTCGCAGTTGCGCAGGTCAACCAGGACCAGGTGGACATCGGTGCCGCCGGAGATCACGTTGATGCCCTTGGCGGTGACGTCCGGCTGGATGAGGCGGTCGGCCAGGATGCTGGCGCCGGCCAGGACGCGCTCCTGACGTTCCTTGAACTCCGGCGTTGCTGCGATCTTGAAGGCCACGGCCTTGCCGGCGATGACGTGCTCCAGCGGGCCGCCCTGCTGTCCGGGGAACACAGCCGAGTTGATCTTCTTGGCGATCGCGGCGTCGTTGGAGAGGATGATGCCGCCGCGCGGACCGGCGAGGGTCTTGTGCGTGGTGGAGGTGGTGACGTGGGCGTGCGGCACCGGGGACGGGTGCAGGCCGGCTGCCACCAGACCGGCGAAGTGCGCCATGTCCACCATCAGGAAGGCACCCACCAGATCGGCGATCCGGCGGAACTCGGCGAAGTCCAGCTGGCGGGCGTAGGCCGACCAGCCGGCGACGATCAGCTGCGGCTTGTGCTCCAGCGCCAGGCGCTCCACCTCGGCCATGTCAATGGTGTGGGTGTCTTCGCGGACCTGGTACGGGACCACGTTGTAGAGCTTGCCGGAGAAGTTGATCTTCATGCCGTGGGTCAGATGGCCGCCGTGGGCCAGGTTCAGGCCCATGATGGTATCGCCCGGCTTGATCAGCGCGTGCATGACCGAGGCGTTGGCCTGGGCGCCGGAGTGCGGCTGCACGTTGGCGAACTCGGCGCCGAACAGGGCCTTGACCCGGTCGATGGCCAGCTGCTCGATGACGTCCACGTGCTCGCAGCCACCGTAGTAGCGCTTGCCCGGGTAGCCCTCGGCGTACTTGTTGGTCAGGACCGAGCCCTGCGCCTGCATCACGGCAACGGCCGTGTGGTTCTCGGAGGCGATCATTTCCAGGCCATTGCGCTGGCGGCCCAGTTCGTCGTCGATCTTGACGGCGATCTCCGGGTCCAGCACCGACAGGTCGGTGTCCAGGCTCGCGGAAACTACCTGCTCAAAGACTCTGATTGTGCCCACGGCCGCGGCAGCGGCGCTCACAGTTCGCCACCGTTTACTTCGGCGTATTCCTGGGCAGAAAGCAGCGGGCCCTCGGACTCGACGGTCACCTTGAAGAGCCAGCCGGCACCGTACGGATCGGAGTTGATCAGCGCAGGATCGCCGACGGCGTCTTCGTTGATTTCCGTGACCTCGCCCGTCACCGGGGAGTACAGGTCAGAGACGGACTTGGTGGACTCGATCTCGCCGCAGGTCTCCCCCGCGGTCACCGTGGAGCCAACCTCGGGCAGGTCCACGTACACGATGTCACCCAGCGCCTCAGCGGCAACAGCGGACACGCCCACAACGGACGGACCAGAGCCATCGAGCGCGATCCACTCGTGCTCGGCGGAGTACTTCAGTTCAGCGGCAACCTTAGCCATGTGTGTTCCTTACGTTTCGAAGTCAGTTGTGGTCGGGTTGGGAGGCTGGTGACCGAATTCCTCCGCGTGCTGGCTCGTACCTCGCCTCTGACGCACGCTTCCGGAATCCGCTCACCGCCAGGGTAGGCGGCACTTCCTAAGCACCTAGGGGGACGGTCAACGCCAACCCCCGGGGAGGTTCCGTTGTGGGTGGCATCCGGCAGCGTGCGTCAGAGCGACGAAGGAGCAGCACGCAGAGGATGTCAGCCGCAACGGAACCCGTAGCACCTTACTTTTGGCGCTTGTAGAACGGCAGTGCGACAACCTCGAAAGGCTCTGCCTTGCCGCGCAGGTCGATGTCCAGGGCGGTGCCAATCTCGGCGTGCTCGACGTCGACATAGGCCATCGCCACCGGGTAGCCGAGGGTGGGGCTGGGCTGGCCGGAGGTGACTTCGCCAACCACGGCGCCGTCCTTGAGCACCGGGTAGTGCCCGCGGCCGGCGCGACGTCCGAGTCCCTTCAAGCCCACAAGCTTACGCTTTGATCCGGCTTCCTTGGCAGCTTCCAGGGCGGAGCGGCCCACGAAGTCGCCTTCCTTGCTCTTGAGCGCCACAACGCCACCCAGGCCGGCGTCGAACGGTGACCGTTCGAGGGAGAGTTCGTTGCCGTAGAGCGGCATGCCGGCTTCAAGGCGGAGCGAATCGCGTGAGGCGAGGCCGCACGGAACGATGCCGAACTCAGCCCCTGCTTCGGCGACGGACGCCCACAGGGAGGCGGCGCCGTCGTTCGCTACGAAGAGCTCGAAGCCGTCCTCGCCGGTGTAGCCGGTGCGCGCCAGGATGACGTTGTGGCCGGCCACGGTGAGCTCGTTGAACGCGTAGTACTTCAGGTCGGTGACTAGCGGGTGCTGGGCCTCAGCGGTCAGCTTGAGCAGGATGGCCTCGGCCTTGGGGCCCTGGACCGCGATCAGCGACGTGATGGCGGAGGCGTCCTCCACCTTCACGTTGAACGCCGTGGCGCGTTCGGCCAGGGCGACGGCGACGGTGGGGGCGTTGCCCGCGTTGGGGACCACGAGGTACTTCTCGTCGCTGAAGCGGTACACGATGAGGTCATCGATGATGCCGCCGTCGGCGTTGCAGATGAGCGAGTACTTGGCCTTGCCGTCCGCGATGGCGGAGAGCTTGCCCACGAGTGCGTAGTCCAGGAACGCGCCGGCTTCCAGGCCGGAGACCCAGACTTCGCCCATGTGGGAGAGGTCGAACAGCCCGGCAGCGTTGCGCACCGCGTGGTGCTCGGCCAGCTCGGAGCTGTACTTCAGGGGCATCTGCCAGCCACCGAAATCGGTGAAGGAAGCGCCGAGTTTCTTGTGCTCTTCGTAGAGAGCGGTGTAGTTCTCAGTCATTGTGAAAGCCTTTCATACCTAAAGGAGATCGAGCCCGGTGATCGAGCTTGTCGAGATCCACGGGTTTCGACAAGCTCAACCACCGGCCGAAACTAGTTCGCGAATTCTTCGATGGGCGGGCAGGAGCAGATCAGGTTGCGGTCTCCGCCGGCGCCGTCGATGCGGCCGACGGGCGGGAAGTACTTGTCCTG
>NZ_PJIW01000042.1:0-3868 GCF_002929755.1 Arthrobacter sp. 4R501
TCGGTGGAGGTATCGGTGAATGCCACGTCCAGGGGCGCGGTGCCGGAAGTGGGGGTGGCCGTGAAGGAGGCAACGGGCGCCCGGTCGTAAAAGTGCCAGTACCGGTCGGTGGCGTTCACATCGGCGAGCACCAGCAGACCGCTGTTGGCCGTGCCCCGCGCCGCGCTGTTGAGGTTCTGCTTCGTTGACGTCACGTTGTGGACATACTGGTCGGCGTCCACGATGCGAGCCGTCTTCGCGGTGGTGAAGCTGATGTTGTCCAGCGGCGAGGACTTCTCGTAGATCGCGCCCCCGGAGTTACTGCAGACACCGGCGTTCGTCGTGCCATTCGGCTTCGGATAGGAAGCGAAGGTACGCAGCCTCTGCGTGCTCTCATCAATCAAGACGATCACCCGGTTCGGGCACTCCGACACAGTCGCGATCGGGTGCGCCGACCAGGTCGTGGCATTCAATGCCAACAGCTGGATCAGCGGCTGAGGCGCGGACGTGAACGACGTCTTGACGGCGGCGAAAACCCGGTCGCCCGAGGAGTCCAGCCACTTCAAGTTCATATGGTCATCGCTGCTGCCCTGCCCCGACACCGCCGCCACAGGTTCGCTCCAGTCGGTGTTCGACGCTCCATCGACGTGGTAGCTCCAGTACATGCCGTCCGTGGCGTCACCGATCTCCCGGCTCCACATCAGACCCATCTTGCCGGGTCCGAATGCGATCACAGCCGACGTGTCGTCCACAGACACATTGCTCAACGACGCAGGATGCGGGAACGGCGTGCCCCATGTTGTGCCGTCCGTGCCAGTGACGTTCAGATAAATCTTGTTACCCTGCTGCCACGTGGCCCACACCCGACCCGTCGAGTCCTTATCGATGGTCAGGGTCTCAATCTTGTAGTTGTTGATGTTCGTAGACGACAGCAGCGAGTACGTCTTAGTACTCAAGTTGTAGCTGTAACGCCGCATCGTCGTCGGGTAGTTCGGCTCAGCCGGCAGGGTGTCGGCGACGAACCGATAGCTCGCCACATACAACGTCGTCCCGTCCCACAACACGTCATGATGGGTGCTCGAACGCTTGTCCGTAGCCACGCCCGTATCGACCCACGAGCTCGTCGCGGCATTGAACCGGAAGATATGAAAATCCGAGCTGGCAGTGTCCCACAGGTTCCCCCACCAGAGCCCGTCGTTGAACCACAACGAACTCGTCGCCCGCTTCGTACCCGTCGGCGTCCCCGTCCCCGAATGCGACGGACCCTCAACCCCAACATCACCCTCAGCAGCCGACGCCGCAACCGGGACCACCAGAACACCACCCAGCGCAAGCAGCAGCGCTATGAACGCGAGCAGGGTCTTTCTCATGGTCTCTTCCCGGCGGATAGTGGATTCTTCGGTTGCCGCCGCTGTCACCGGCGACGGGCATCAGGTTCCATGAAATTCTTCTCCCTTCGGTTTTTGTCAGGCGTCGCGGCGGCGTCTGGTCAGTGTATGCCCGGGTCAGGAGGCCAACCAGCGTAGCGAGGGGCTTCCCTGTACTCGTATTTCTCGCATGCCCTACCCGTCTTTCAGCCCGGACTACCCGGCTTTTACTACGGTGCGGAACGCGTACCTGCGTCTGTGTCCGACCCCGACGTTGGAACGAAGTTCCAGTCGAAAGACCCGTCGTCTCGGAGTGTCATCCGAAGGAACCCGTGGGTGTCGCTGAACCGCTTCACGATGTACGACGGACTGCTAGTGAAGGAGCGGAGATCGACACCTCCCGTGGAAACCTGGAACGCTGTCATCCCGTCACTGACGCACTGGTCAGCGTTGTTCACCGGACATGACCGTTCGTAGTTGTGCTGTGACCCTGACAGGGTCAGACGGACCCGGTGCTTCCACATCACGTCGATCCACGGCTTGTGGTCAGCGGCCCGCTCATGTTCGGTCGTGTTCGACGTGAAGTACGGTTCGTGGTATGCAACTGCCAGGTGCTTACCCGCCGCCCTAGCAGCAGCGAGGTCGTTGTCCAGCCACGTCGTCAACGCCCGAGCCTGCGTGGGGTTGTACCGCCATTGCGCCGACGACAGGAACGCGAAGTGCCAGTTCCCGAAGTCCTTCGAGTACGGTTCCCCGTTCCCGATGAACCCACGCTCCTGGTTGATCGCAGCCTTCGCCGGAGACCCCGGGCATTGGCCATTCATGAACTTGTCGAGGTCTTCGTTGCGGCCGGGTTGCCAGTCGTGGTTGGGGGCGGACACCCAGTACAACTTGGGCTTCGTGCCACCCCACAGCCGCGTCCAGTAGTTCACGTAGTCCGCGCAATACGCGGTGTCGTACTGGAAGTCCCCGAGCCCTAGGAACGCGTCAATCTCGTTGTTCTGCACGAGCCGGGTGATCGCCGCACCGTTCCGGCCGGAAGGGCTATCAGGCGCATAGGTCTCGACGCCGTTCATGTCACCGACAGCAGCGATCCGAACATCAGGCGGCTCCGGAGCGCTGGTGCAACCCGCGACGGAGACCGCCAGAAGGGCTGCGGCGGTTGCGGCCACGCTCCGGAAGGATCTGAAACGAGTGAACACTGACTTCATCCGATAACCCTCAGATGTGTCGGTACCCGAGGTACTCGCTGACCTCGAGGACGGAGCGGGGCGGAGGAGGCGCGTCCGGGTTCCACGTCCTGCCGTCGGCGGACTCCCGGGGTGCAATGGGACGCGACCAGGTCCGCTAACTCGGCGGCCCAGGCTTCAAACACTCCGGGGTCGAAAGCGAACATGCCCGGCGATTTGCCTGACCGCTGCCACCTCGTGTGGAAATCGGCTACGAAGGCCTCGATCCTGCCGCGTACCTCGTCCTGGGTCATGCGGCACATCCTACCGCCCCACGGTGGCCCCCCTTCCTAAGCCGGACGAGCGGGCAGTGGGTCCGCCGTCGTCGTTCATGGGGCAGTGCCCTCGCCATGCGGAGTGTTCGTACAGGGGGTTCAGGTTCACGACGGACTGCACTACCTTTCTCCTATGGCCATGGGCAAGCAAAGGTGCTCTGACCCCCTACAGGAATTTCTACTCAGAAGGAGTGGGATAGGTCATGAATCAACGATCCAAAATATTCTTTGCTCTCGTCGTCCTGTTGCTTGTTGTTGGCGGGGCGGCACTTTTTGTCTTCGACAACACAAAAAGGAGCAGGGCCGCGGAGTACGATCCGCAGATCAACCCGGCCGATTTCACCACCAAAATTACCAATCAATATTTCGCCCTCCCCGTCGGCAAAAAAATGACTTACGAAACGACCGAGCAAGGACGCGTCACCGAGAGGATTGAAATCGAAATCCTGCAGGAGACCAAGACCATAGAGGGCGTTGAGACGGCCATCTACCTGGACAAGGAATACAAGAACGGGCAGCTCGTAGAGGAAACCCGGGATTACCTGGCACAACACAAGAACGGTGACGTGTGGTACTTCGGCGAGGACGTGAACAACTATTGGTACGGGATGTTGCTGGACCACTCCGGCAGCTTTCTCCACGGAAAAGATGGCGCAAAAGCCGGCATCTGGATGAAGGCCGAGCAGCGCACCGGCGATTCCTATAGGCAGGAATTTTACGTTGGTCATGCAGAAGACATGCGGGACACCGTGGCCACCGGCGAGACCGTCTCCACGAAAACCCGCACCTACACCGGCTGCATCAAGGTTTACGACTGGACGCCGCTTGAAAAGAACTCCCGGGAGCATAAATACCACTGCCCCGAGGTCGGTGCGCTCGTCCTGACCGAGGATCTGCAGACCGGAAAACGGTCAGAACTCGTGAATGTTGTCCAGCCCTAGCCCGAATTTTTCATCAGAGTGACGTTGGCCGCCCGGTCCCTGCTTGATTCTGGTGCGGGTTGATTCTTTGGTTTCGG
>NZ_PJIW01000043.1:0-3136 GCF_002929755.1 Arthrobacter sp. 4R501
GAAGCTAAGACCCACAGCGCCGATGGTACTGCACCCGGGAGGGTGTGGGAGAGTAGGTCACCGCCGGAACATCATTAAAAAATGGTCGAGAGCCCCCCAACCACCAGGTTGGGGGGCTCTCCCACTTTAACCACCAAAACACCCCCGCACCACAAACACCCGGACCGCCGGCACACCCGGACCGCCGGCACACCCGGACCGCCGGCGCACCGAACCACACCAGACACCACAACCACCCCAAAACCATGCCAACACCCAGCCCCGCACACCAGTGAATTTGGGCACACTCCAACAGGGTCGCTCTCGTCAGCTGGCCGGGTCGTAGCCGAACTGCCTGACCTCTTGGGGGCAGCGGCAGGCGACGGCGATCTTCGCGGCCCACTCGAGTGCCGCCTGCCGTGTGGGCAGCTCAAAAATGGCGTAGCCGCCGTTGGGCACCTGGTGGCCTGGATGCGTGCCCTCGGTGACGGTGCCGTCACCGGCCACGAGCACCGGGTCTACGGCCTCGTCGATCCCGCCGCCGAAAACGTACACGCCCGCCGCCTTGGCCTCGGCGATGACGGCATGTGAGTCTTCGACGACCGTCTGGAAGTCTTCCTCTGGGAAAACCATGGCGTCACTGGGGAACGAGATCAGGTACTTGGTCATTCTTGGACTCCTCTGCGTCGGCGGCGCGATCCGTCGGTTCCTCTGTCCGGCACCGCTCTGGTGCACAGACCGATTATGGCTCCGGCGCCCTACAGATGGTCAAGGTAGAGCGTTGCGAGCGACCCGCGGAACCTGCTCGAGCGGTACGGTCTGAAAGCGCGTCATACAGTGCGGGCACGTGAAGAAGATCGCCACGACCGCTTGATTATGGCAGTTTGAGTGGGGACCGGGTTTGCAGTTTGGTTGGGGCCCACTTCGCGGCTCGCCGGTTGATGAATCGCAGTTTCAGCTGAGCCCACTCCACGGTTGATTCCATCAGGAGGTTTTTCCAACGGAGGAAGGCCGTGATGGAGTCGAGAGTGGAGCTTTTCGCGAGGATACGCCGGGATGCCAGGATCAGGGGTTTATCGCGGCCATGCGCCCATTAGTCTTGGGCGTCATGGCGGTGCTGTCCTTAATCCGGTCGATGGTGGCACCCCAGCCCTCCTGGGTACCTCCCATCATGAGCTTTTGCACCTCTTCGATGTCCAGATGCTCAGAGAACCGAACTGTGAGGACGAGTTCTGTCTTCGTGCCTACGTCGTTCAGTTGCACTGTGACAACAGGGGCTTCTCGTTCGTTCTCGCCGTCGAGTTCGGGCCATCCTCCGACTGCTCCCCAGCGGAAAACGAGTCGTTCGTCGGGAACGATCTCCAGGTAGATCCCCCCGGTGGGGTAACTAAGGTTCTCGTTGACGACCATCTGCTGTTTCCACGTTCCCCCAACCCGGAGGTCGACCTCAATGGGTGTGGTCGGTGTGGGCATGTCAGGGTTATAGAACCATGCAAGATGCTCAGGGTCGGTCCAAGCGGTGAACACGGCATGCCGTGATGCAGCCAAAATTCGGGTAAGGGTGAAGCTTCGTTGCTGAGTCGGGTAGTCGGTCATCATCTATCCTCCAGTTCTGTGAGCTCATCGGGCCGATCGGGGTTTATGGCGAGCTGAGCGTCCAGGCGATCCAGCCGTGTGCTCAGGAAATCGCGGTACGGCCGCATCCATTCCTCAACCTGTTGTAGCGGCGCAGGTTGAAGCCGGCAGTTCCTCCACTGGGCCGATCTGGACTTAGTGATCAGCCCGGCCTGCTCGAGGACTTTCAGGTGGCGCGATACGGACGGCACGCTAATCGAGTGCGGAGCGGCTAGTTCGGTCACCGTCGCCTCACCCTGCTGCAGTTGCGCCAGCAGAGCACGGCGGGCGGGGTCCGCCAGCGCAAGGAAAATCGCACTCAGTTCATCCATTTGCGCCCCAGCCTAATTACGCATCTGTGCAAATACAAGACTGGGCGTGGTCGCTGATGCTGTCCATTTCGTTAGATTCGTGATCCCCATGCGAAGGATCGTCAATCTTTGCCCACGGCTAGTGGACCCAAATGGGACTGCAAATCCCAAGGTCAAATGGACCCAAATCAGATTGACATTCTCAACCGCTTTGGCCTGTCCTGATTTGACGACGTTTTGTCGGCTCGACGAGCTGGGTCTGAACCTGACTGGGAACCTCTGCCCGGATAGCATCGATTATTGTTGCCCACCATAGGGTGGCTGCATGACTGACGCAGAGGTCGAGATCGCGTACTCAAAGAGTGCCGCCGAGTACATCGCCAGATTTGGGTCGGTCGAGTCCACGCATCCGGCTGACCGGAAGTTCGTAGCTGATTGGGCCGCACCTCTGGTGGGGCCAGTGCTGGACGTAGGATGCGGGCCCGGCCATTGGACGAAGTTCCTCGCGGACCAAGGGGCCGCGGTCGAAGGAATCGATTTGGTGCCGGCCTTCATCAAGCAAGCAGAAGCAACCTTCCCAGGCATCCCATTCCGCGTCGCCTCCCTCACGAGCCTCGGCGTTCCCAAAGGATATGCAGCCGGCATCCTGGCCTGGTACTCGCTGATCCACTTTGCACCCGACCAGGTTCCCTCCGTTCTCCGGGAACTGGCACGGCGCCTGGCTCCTGGCGGACGTCTCCTACTAGGACTGTTTGAAGGTGACGAAATCGCGAGATTTCCTCACGCTGTAACGCCTGCATACTCCTGGCCCGTGGAGGTACTAACCACGATGCTCAGTGCCGCCGGCTTCGAAACCATCTCGCATCAGAGACGAACCGATCCTGGTCGTCGGCCGCATGCCGCTATCAGCGCACGCCTAAGCCGCTCCTAGGAGAGTCGGCCAGAAGGGATACGCCCAGACGCTCGGCCGGGTGGGCCAGCAACAAGGCAGAGGGTCCGGGCTGCCACGGGGGAGGCAACAGCCTTGGCCGTCTCGGCTGCCAGCCCGTCCCTGATAGATGTGATCCAGTCAACACAAACCCGTTCGGGCCGATTACTGCGCCGGGGCCCCGTTGAGCCCCCTGGATTCCCCGCCACGACGCGGTTCCTGCGGCATTGGGGCCTGTTGTGGGGGTGGATTTGCGGTGGGGGTTGGGTGGGTGTATTGTTTTCTAAGTCGCCGCGAGGGGAAC
>NZ_PJIW01000044.1:0-1770 GCF_002929755.1 Arthrobacter sp. 4R501
GGGGCGACGGTGGTGCTGAACGGGATTAATGCGGAGCGGTTGAAGGCGGCGGAGGTGGCGATGGCCGCGGACTTCGCCCCGGGGCGGGTCCATGGTGTCGCGTTTGATGTCACCAGTGATGCCGAGGCTGCCCGGGGTGTTTCGTGGGTGGAGGAGCATGTGGGGCCGCTGCAGATCCTGGTGAACAATGCCGGGATCCAGCACCGGGTGCCGATGCTGGAGCTCGATGTCGCGGATTGGGAGCGGGTGATCAGGACGGATCTGACGAGCGCGTTCCTGGTGGGGCGGGAGGCCGCCCGGCACATGATCCCGCGCGGCAGGGGCAAGATCATCAATATCTGTTCGGTGCAGACGGACCTGGCCCGGCCCACGATCGCCCCGTATGTGGCGGCGAAGGGCGGGCTGCGGAACCTGACCCGGGCGATGACGGCGGAGTGGGCGGGGTCCGGGCTGCAGATCAACGGGATCGCCCCGGGCTACATCCATACCGAGATGACGCAGAACCTGGTGGACGATGAGCAGTTCAATGCCTGGATCCTGGGCCGGACCCCGGCGCACCGGTGGGGCACGGTCCAGGACCTGGCCGGCCCGGCGGTGTGGCTGGCTTCGGACGGGTCGGATTTTGTGAACGGGCAAACGATCTTTATCGACGGCGGAATGACGGTGGTGGTCTGATGGGCGCTCCAGCAGTGGCTCAGGGGACCGAAGCAACAGCCCTGCCTGTTTCTCTGCCTGCGTCGGGTGCGGCGGTGGTGGCGCATGCGGCGGGGGATCTGCGGATCGAGGAGGTCCCGCTGGGTGCACCTGCCGCGGACCAGGCTGTGGTGGAGGTTGCGTACGGCGGGATCTGCGGGTCGGACCTGCATTACTGGCTGCACGGGGCGGCGGGCGAGTCCGTCCTGAGGGCGCCGCTGGTGCTGGGGCATGAGATTTCCGGGACCGTGGTCCGGGCCGCGGCGGACGGGACCGGCCCGGCCGCGGGCACCCCGGTCGCGGTCCATCCGGCCACCCCGGGCCCGGGGGCGGGGGAAGTGCGGTGGCCTGCGGACCGGCCCAACCTCTCCCCGGGCTGCACGTACCTGGGCAGCGCGGCACGGTTCCCGCACACCGACGGGGCGTTCGCCCGGTACGTGAACCTGCCCGCGAGGATGCTGCGGGCGCTCCCGGCCGGCGTGGATCTGCGGACCGCGGCACTGATCGAACCCGCGTCGGTGGCCTGGCACGCCGTCGCCCGTGCCGGGGACGTGGCCGGCAAGAGCGTGCTGGTGATCGGCTGCGGCCCGATCGGCGCCCTGGCCGTCGCGGTCCTCAAACGTGCCGGCGCCGCCCGGATCACCGCCGTCGACGTCCATGCCAAACCGCTGGAGATCGCCGCCGCCGTCGGCGCGGATCACACCCTGCAGGCCGGCGACACGGACGCGATCGCCGCCGTGCAGGCGGACGTGGTCATCGAGTCCTCCGGCAGCCACCACGGCCTGGCCTCGGCCATTCAGGGCGCGGGGCGCGGCGGGACCGTGGTCATGGTCGGGCTGCTGCCCACCGGACCCCAGCCGGTCCTGATCTCCCTGGCCATCACCCGGGAACTGGACCTGCGCGGATCCTTCCGCTTCAACAACGAAATCGACGACGTCATCACCGCCCTCGCCGACCGCACCCTGAACATCGGCCCCGTCATCACCCACGAATACCCCCTCAGCCAAGGCCTGGAAGCCTTCGAAACCGCCAGGAACTCCGCCGCATCAGGAAAAGTACTCCTCAACTTCCAACCGG
>NZ_PJIW01000045.1:0-1749 GCF_002929755.1 Arthrobacter sp. 4R501
GGCGGTGGTGGTGCTGGTCAGGCCGGGGTCAGGATGTCGGCGTCGGTTGCGAAGTTCGGGTACTTGTTGGAGGCCTCGTCGGTGAGGATGGACCGGTACTGCTTGATGCCACCGAGGTAGAACATGACCGTGCGCTTCTTTCCGGGGATGTTGGCGCCGAAGATCCACGAGGCAGCCTGGGGGAAGAGTGTCTGGTGGGCGATATCCGAGCAGGTCTCCGTCCAGTCGGCCTCGGTTTCGGATTTGGCCTCGATCCAGCCCGTGCCGGAGGTCAGGACGTGGCTGATGGTTTCGCTGATCCACTCGACCTGTGTCTCGATTGAGGGCGGAAGGTTGGTGAACGGCCCGTTCGGGCCCAGGATCATGAACATGTTGGGGAAGCCGCTGGTTGCCATGCCCAGATAGCTGGTTGGCCCGCCAGCCCAGTGCTCTTTCAACGTTTCGCCATCGCGGCCGCGGATATTGACGCGGACATAGTTGCCGTCCACGGCGTCGAACCCGGTCGCGCAGATCAGCACGTCCAGTTCATGCAGGGTGCCGTCGGCGGTGACGATGCCCTGTTCGGTCACCGACTCGATCGGGTTTTCCTTGACGTTCACGAGGGAGACGTTTGAACGGTTAAACGTTTCGTAGTAGCCCGAATCGCACAACGGCCTGCGGGCGTACAGATCGGTCGGCGTCAGTTTCCGGCGCGTTTCGGGGTCCGTGACGATCTCGGCGATCTTGCGACGGATGAACTTCGCAGCCTCTTCGTTGGCGTCCGGGTCCGTGGCGATATCCGAGAAAGTCTCGAACATAAAGCGGAACCCCCCGCCTTCCTCCCAGGTCCGCTGGTAGATCCGTTCGCGTTCCTGGGGCGAAACGCTGAACGTGGGAACGGCGCTCTCCTCGAAACCCATGGCCACCGAGGAGTTCTTGACCTGGTCCCAGTTCGCCTCGAAGTTCTCCCGATGGGCACGCTGTTCCTGCGCCGTAAGCTGGCGGTTGCCCGCCGGGACACTGTACTGCGGTGTGCGCTGGAAAGAGGTCAGATGCGCCGCTACCGGGGCCGTGGCGGTGATCACCTGATTACCGGTTGAACCGTTGCCGATAACACCCACCCGCTTGCCCGCGAGGTCCAGGTCCTCCGGCCAGGCACCCGTGTGGACCAGCCGGCCCGCGAAGGTCTCCATGCCGGGGAACTTCGGAAGATTGGTGGCCGAGAGCAGGCCGAGGCCCGTGACCAGAAAGCGGGACTGGAACGTGACTCCGCGGTCGGTCCGCACGGTCCAGGTGCCGGAGGCCTCGTCGAACTCAGCCTCAGTCATGCCGGTTTCAAGCCGGACATGCTCCCGCAGGTCGTAGCGGTCCACGACGCCATTCAGGTACGCCAGGATCTCGGCCTGGGGCACGTATTTCGTGTTCCACGGAGTCTGTTCGTAAAGGTCGCGATCAAAAGAGTACTGGTAAACAAAACTCTCAGAATCCGAAAGCGCGCCCGGATACTTGTTCCAGAACCAGGTCCCCCCAACACCCCCGGCACGATCAATCGCTATGGCATCGAGACCGAGCTCGTTGCGCAGCTTATGCAGCATGTAGATACCACCGAAGCCTGCTCCAACAACGAGCGCATCGAGCTGATAGGTCTTCCCGGGGACGGCGTTGTCCATGATGTCTTCCTCCGACTAATAGAGCACTGTGAGATAATTCACCTTGTAAACAACAGTCTGTGGTGGCAGAACCACGACCCGGTGTCCCAATTTGAAACAC
>NZ_PJIW01000046.1:0-1734 GCF_002929755.1 Arthrobacter sp. 4R501
CCCGAATTTTTCATCAGAGTGACGTTGGCCGCCCGGTCCCTGCTTGATTCTGGTGCGGGTTGATTCTTTGGTTTCGGGCGCGCTGACGGGGCCGTTGGTCGCTGGTTGGGCGTCGGATTCCACGTCTCCGATGGGTCGTGCTGGTTGTTGTTGGGGCTGGCCGAGTTGTTCTCAGGCCAGAGGTGGGACGCGTTTTCGGAGGCGGTTTTTCAGTTCGGTGATCGCTGTCAGGATCGTGGTGATCGTGCCGGCTTCCGGGGCTTCGTCAGGGATCAGCAGCCGCGTCCGCCGGGCCCTGGTGATGAGTTTCCCGGCAGTGGCGAAGAGCCGGTAGCGCCACCGTTTCATGTCCCATCCCCGGGCTGTGTGGCCGGTTGGAAGCGCGGTAAGTTGGAGCCAGGAAACCAGATTCATGGCCAGGGCGGCGATGTTGGCCCAGGCCTGATTGGCGTGAAAGTCGAAGAACGGCAGCTTACCGAGACCAGCGTTCTTCAGGGTCTTGATCCGGTTCTCACCCCGTCCCCTGGCCCGGTGCCGGGCATCAAGGCTGGGCCCGTGCCAGGACGGTGAGTTCGTCAGGAAAGCCGTGACTCTGTGCCCGTCCATATCCAGCAGCGTCGCTTGCGCTCCGGGATGCAGCGGCTCGGCACGCAAGTACAGGTTGGTGCCAGGCGGGTAGTCGGTGAGTCCGAGGACTTCGGTGGCGTTAACGACCCACGCGTCGGTGCGTTCGTCGCCGCTCTGGTCCAGTGCCGGCTGCCAATACTGTTTGTCGTTGATCCACGCGACCATGCGGGCCTTCATCACCGGGACCGCGTAGGAAACACTGAACTGCACGCCCAAGGATGAGAGGTAGTGCAGGAACTTCCGGGAAGCCCCGGCGCTGTCGGTGCGCACGAGGATTTTCTCACCCATGAGCTGTCCGTGCTGGTCGTATAAGTCGTCCGGGAGCTGGGCGATGGCCTGGGTGAAGACCTTGATGTGGTCATCCGCGCTGTTGGCCCCGGCATTACCTGGACGCAGGAGCGCGGCGAGGACCTCCCCGGTCCCGTGGCCAGTGCCGTAATCGACACTGGCGATAAAGGGAGCGAAGCCATACCCGCCCTTGTAGGTGCCGGCGACGTTTTCCTTATCGGAGTGCGAGGTCACGAGCGTGGCGTCCAGGTCCACGATGAGCGGGTCCAGCGCTGTGGCCTTCAGGCCAGGGTTCCGGTCCGCGGCGGCTTCCCACGCCCGCGAACGCAACTCCCGCGTCAACGTGCTGAACCCGTAACTGAAGAGATCCGGGTTGGCCACGGTCCGCTCGAAGAACCGCGAGATCGTCGCGTTCGAAGCAACGTTCCCGAAGACACCGGCACCGGTCCGCAGGATGTCCAGATCGGAGACGTGCTCCCCGCCGCCGGCGAGCATGACCGCCAACGAGCCCAGGATGGTGCCTGGCCGATGCCGGGCCCCGGACGGGACGAACTGGCCCAACCGGTCCTCGCACAAGCCCCGGAACCCAAGCGCGTCAACAAGGGACGTCACCACGTTCAGCCCGGCGTGGGAGACAAGTTGCTGTCCCGTCGTGGCGACAGGAAGGGACGGGAAAACTCCAGTATTCTTGGACATCAGAAAGGTGCTTCTTTCAGCCGGTAGAAAAGTGCGTCAACAACACTATTTTCCCAGCTCAGAAGCACCTTTCGTCGCTTTAACACACCCGGCGGGCGCCACCCTCATGAAAACCCCGGGCTA
>NZ_PJIW01000047.1:0-1614 GCF_002929755.1 Arthrobacter sp. 4R501
CTTGGATTCTGGGGATCGTTGCAACACCTGTTGGTTAGGTGGTTAGTAGTAAATCACGTAGACGCTCGGCTGGAGTATTCCAGCCGAGCGTTTTGCGTGGGCGTCCGTTCAGTTCCTGCGCGACGTGTTCGAGGTCTTCGGGCCCGTAGACGGATAGGTCGGTGCCCTTGGGGAAGTACTGGCGCAGCAGTCCGTTGGTGTTCTCGTTTGAGCCGCGTTGCCAGGGGCTGGCCGGATCGCAGAAATAGACGGGCATGTCGGTGGCAAGGGTGAATGATCGGTGGGTGGCCATTTCCGCGCCTTGGTCCCAGGTCAGGGAGCCTCGCAGGTGCGCGGGAAGGGTGGCCATGGTTTTGACGAGTCCGTCCCGGACGGTTTCAGCGGTGTGGTCATTTGGCAGGTGGACGAGCAACACGTAGCGGGTGGTGCGTTCGACCAGGGTCGCGATCGCTGACTGGTTATAGGCGCCGGTGATGAGGTCACCTTCCCAATGGCCTGGCACGGCGCGGTCCTCGATCTCGGGCGGGCGCTCGGAGATCATGACCATCGGGTCCACGAACCGGGGGGTGCGCTGCTCGCCGGTGCGGTGGGGTTTGCGGCGGGTACGGCCGGTGCGCAGCGCTGCCTGTATCTCGCGTTTGAGTCCGCCTCTGGCTTGGACGTAGAGGGCCTGGTAAATCGTCTCTGGGCTCACACGCATCTCCGGGTTGTCGGGGAACTCTTCGACCAGCGTGTGGCTGATCTGCTCCGGAGACCAGCGTATGAGCAGCTTGTCCTTCACGTAGTCGCGCAGGTCCGACTCGCCAGCGAGCTTGGCGGTCTTGGGCCGCGCCCGTCGGGCGGCGGCCTTCCGATGCGCCCCGTGGGGTAGGTATCCCATCCGGGGTTCGGTATTTCTGCCCAGCTCGCGGCTGATAGTTGAGGGCGATCGTCCCAGCGCGTGAGCGATCGCCCTGATTGAGGAGCCGGCAGCGTTCAGGTCCCGGATCATCTCCCGCTCCTGCACGGTCAGGAAGCGCGGATCGATAGATTTCTCCAACGCTGATACCGGTACGGGGACCAGTGTGCCGGCGGGAGGGGTCAAGGTGGTCACACCACGTTTGTAGTCGACCACGCGGCCATCCGGGTAAATGCGTCGGCCGCTGGACTTACGGATTCCCTGGTCCCACTCTTCGGCGGTCCGCAGATGTACCCCGACCGCTGCAGCAGCTTTCCGCCGACTCACGCCGGTCTTGCGCAGCCGGAAGTACTCATCCCGCCCCGGGTGAGGACCCGCCCCCGTTTTGCCATAGCTTTTCAGCCCGGCTTTACGGACCCAACCGGCACACGTTGCGGGATGCAGTCCCAACTCCCGTGCGGCCTGCGTGGTGCTCTTGACGCGGTCGAACACGACGAAGAACTGTGCCTTCTGTGCAGGCGTGTATTTTCTCTGGTCCGCTTTCCGATCCCGTGGGACCCGCTCAGGGAGGCGAGATTTATGGACCCATTGGTAGCACGTCATCTGATTGAAGCCGAGCTCCGCCGCGGCCTCGCTCACACTCCCACACCGGTCCAACACCGAAAAGAACTGAACCTTCTGCTCCGGCGTGTATTTCCTCCTGCTGGCAGCTTCTT
>NZ_PJIW01000048.1:0-1566 GCF_002929755.1 Arthrobacter sp. 4R501
CTTCGGTCGCTGAGGTCGCAGGCCACCGCGATCGCACCCGCGCCGATTGCTGCGGTAGCTCGCTCGGCCAGCTCGAGGTTCCGTTCGACGGCGATCACTATGAGCCCGCGCTGAGCCAGGCATGCCCCGACTCCCAGCCCGATTCCTCCGGCGGCTCCCGTGACGAGGGCGAACCTCGTGTCAGACATGCGTCACATCCTTCTCAGTCGAGCGGTGTAGACCAGCGGCGGTGTCGGAGCCCGCCAAATCGTCGAAGGTCTCCTCGTCGACGTCGTTCCAGGAGAAGCGGTCCCGCAGATCCGCGAGGTAGGCCTGGTAGGCGTGGCTCTCCACGTAGTTCGCGTGCCGGGGGCTGTCGATGTAGTCGATGCCACCGCTGACATCGGGCCGGTCCTGCGCCTTGAGCCGAAGCAGTTCGTCGCGATGGATTCCTGTCTCACGGGCCCGGATGTCCATGGCGACCAGCTGCGCCATCTCGTCGAAACGCTTGTAGGCGGCATCGGCGAACTCGATGAAGCCGAGAACATACAGGCTGTCGACTTCGCGGGAGTACACGTTCAGGTAGAGCTGGGGGTGCCCCGATTTCCAGGTGAGCAGGTCACGGTCGATGAACGGGATCTGGTACTCATAGCCGGTGGCCAACAGGATGAAGTCGATCTCCTCGGTCGACCCGTCGCTGAAAACGACGCCGGTTTCGGTGAGGTGGTCGATGTCAGGCTTGGCGATCAGGTCCCCGTGAGCCAGGTGATGCAGCACCTGCGTGTTCATGATCGGGTGGCTGGCGAGGGCGTCGTGATCGGGCGCCGGCAGACCGAGCCGGGTGAGGTCACCGACCACCGCGTCGATCAGTTCATTGACGTTGCCCGACAGGCTCATCACGCGCGGGGGCTCGAACAGCCCGCTGAGCACAGCATCGGTGGGCAGGCCGCCGATGTGTTTGGGGACAAAACGGTAGCCACGCCGCACCGAGAGGAATGCTTGCGAAGCCTGTGCTGCGGCATCGCAGGCGATATCGACGCCCGAATTTCCGGCACCGATGATCAGCACCTTCTTGTCGCGGAACTCCATGCTGTCCCGGAACGTGACCGAGTGCCGGATCTCCCCGGCGAAGCTGTCCTGCCCGGCGAGCTTGGGCTGGCTCGGATGCCAGGTGACACCCGGCGCACAGATAAGACCGTCATATTCACGCGTCACTCCGGCCGATGTGCTCACTTCCCACCGGTCACCCTCGAGCCGGCGCGCATCAGTGACTTCGGTGTTGAAGGTGACGTGCTCGTAGAGTCCGTAGGTGCGGGCGAAAGTGCGGATGTAGTCGCGGATCTGACGCCAGGTCGGGTAGTCGGGATAATCCTGCGGCATCGGCAGTCCATAGAAGCCGCTGGTGTACTTCGAACTGATGAAATGGGCGCTTTCATACATCGGGCTCGTGGGGTTGTCCATGTCCCAGATACCGCCAAATTCGCCATGCTTCTCATACCAGTCGAAAGGCACACCCTCCTTGATAAGCGCCCGCGCCATGACCATCGACGACGGCCCGCCCCCGACCAGGCAATAACGGCGCGTGTA